>JASJDY010000012.1 GCA_030065025.1 Planctomycetota bacterium | reverse complement strand
GTGGACGACGCCACGCGACTGGAACGAGCGCTCGGCCGGCCGGCTCGTGCGGACGCCCGACGTCCGGGTCACACAGGCGCCCGAGCCGGAGCTGGGGGTCGAAGTCGAGCTCGCCTTCCTGTCCAAGTACGTGTGGCGCGGCCAGCTGCTCACCGACGATCCCGTGCTCCAGCCGGCGGCGACCATCAACTACGGCGACTGGAGCTTCACCGCGTGGGGCAACCTCGAGCTCACGGACGTCAACGACGACGAGCTCGCCTTCACCGAGGTCGACCTCGTGCTCGAGTACGCGCGCACGCTCGCGACGAACCCCTGCGCGCGCGTGTTCGCCGGGGTCGCCTGGTACGCGTTCCCGACCTCGTCGCTCGACGCCACCGCCGAGCTCTACGCGGGCATGGGCCTCAACGTGCCGCTCCAGCCGCGCGTGACGCTCTACTACGACGTCGCCGAGGTGGATGGCATCTACGTCCAGCTCTCGACCGGACACAGCATGGACGTCGCCGGGGGGACGCTCGCGCTCGGCGCACACCTCGGCTGGGGTGACAACAGCTGGAACCGCTTCTCGTGGGGCGTTCCCGGCGGCGGCCCGAACGACCTGCTACTCACCGCGACGTGGACCTACGCGTCCGGTCCGTGGAGCATCAAGCCGAGCGTCGCGTGGTCGGTCCTCATCGACGACGACATCCGCGACGCAGTCGCCGACAGCGACGAGTGGATCCTCGGCCTCACCCTCGGTTACACACCCTGATCAGGCCTGCGCGGCGAGCCAGATGATGGCCGCCAGGTGCGCGAGCAGGGCCGCGGGCGCGAGCAGCCTGAAGCGCATGTGCTTCGTCTTGTGGCGCAGTCGTCCCATCGCGAACCACGCGCCCACGGAGCCTCCCAGGACGCAGAGCCACAGCAGGTTCGCTTCGGACACGCGCCGCTTGTCCAGCCGCGCACGTCGCTTGTCCCACGCGAACAGCCCGTAGGTGACGAGCGACAGCACGACGACGTGGATCACGGCAGCGACCCAGGGCGGTAGCGTCTCCGCCAACACCAACGCACCCAGCACCGCGGCGGTGAGGATCGTAAGCGACCAGGCGAGGCGACTGCCTTCGAGGAGGGGCGGGCGCGGCATGCGCTCATCCTCCCCGGATTCCACGGTGCGCGGCCATGTCATCGCACCCCTGTGCCGGGGCCGCAGCCCCGCTGCGGGTCGGCTCGATGAGGCGCAAGGCGCGTGCCGGGTCCCGGCGCGTGGTCCACAGCGGCACCTGCGCGCACGCACCCAGGTCGTGCGCGAGGGCGCGCAACAGCAAGCCCTACTGCGGTCGCGCGTGCAGGCCGGGCATCTCCGCGAGATAAGCGCGAACCGGCTCGAGCGGCGACGCGAGGAACTCGTCGTACGTGCCGTCGAAGCACACGCCGGCGTCGTGCAGCAACAAGACGCGCGGATGAAGCCGGCGCAGCAGGTCCTTGTCGTGCGTGACGACCACGGTGGTTCGCGTGGAACCGTCCGCGCGCTGGCTGTGGTGCGTGTTCCAGATCAGGTCGTGTACGTGCGCCGCGTTGACGGGATCGAGGCCGGTGGTCGGCTCGTCGTAGAAGACGACGAGGGGGTCAGCCGCGAGCGCGCGCGCCACGGCGACGCGTTTCGCCATCCCGCCCGACAGCTCGTCGCGCTGCTTGTCGATCACGTCGTCCACGTCGAGCTTCACGGCCTCCAGGCAGGCCCGCACCTGCTCCCGGATCGCGCTCTCCTTCAGCTTCGTGTGCTCGCGCAGCCACAGGGCGCAGTTCTCGTACACCGTGTCCCCGAACAGCGCGTTGTGTTGGAAGACGACGGCCCACGAGAGTCGTACCTCGTAGACGGAGTCCTGCTTCGCGTGCACGAGATCGATCAACGGCGCGCCCGGCAGCTCGTGGTCCGCGACCTCGATCGCGCCGGCCGTGGGCGGGAGCAGGCCGAGCAGCATGTGCAGCAGCACGGTCTTCCCGCAGCCGCTCGTCCCGACGATGGCGAGGATCTCACCGCGGCGGATGTCGAGGTCGACGTTCTTCAGGACGCAATGATCGTCGAAGGTCTTGCCCAGGCCGCGGGCGCACAACTCGAGCAGACGGGGGTCCGCTGCAGGCTCATCGATGGAAGTGGTCATGGCGCACCTCCACCGTTCCTACGGCAAGCGGCGTGCCGCTGTGCCCGCCAGGGCGCTACACTCCGCGGCCATGCGCCATCTCGCCCCGCTCGTGCTCCTCGCCCTGCTCGTGCAACCCGGCCTCCCGTCGGCGCGAGCCGAGGAACCTGCCGCTCTGCCGGGCTGGCCCTCCGAGCGTGTGGCCGGCCAGCGCGCGCTCGAGAAGGCCCTGAACGCCTTGCCCTCCGCAGAGCGCCTGCGTCGCTGGCACGACCTGTTCTGCGCTGAGCCACATCCCGCCGGCACCGCGGGCGACGCGCGCCTGATCGCCGCCATGGCCGAGGCCTTCCGCGGCATGGGGCTCGAGACGGACGTGCACGAGTTCTTCGCGTACATGCCCACGTTCGAGAAGGCCGAGCTGTCGGTTGCCGTGGGACAGGTGCTCGTGCACCTGCCGCTACGAGAGGACGCGCTGCCCGGCGATCCGTCCATCGCGCGCGAGATTCCGCCCGCGTTCAACGCGTACGCCGCCAGCGGCGTCGCGGCGGGATCCGTCGTCTACGCGAACTACGGCACGAAGGAGGACTTCGAGCGCCTCGACGCGCTGAAGGTCTCGTGCAAGGACAAGATCGTGATCGCGCGCTACGGCCGCAACTACCGCGGCTTCAAGGCGAAGTTCGCCGAGGCGCGGGGCGCGGCGGGCTTGCTGCTCTACACGGATCCCGCCGACAGCGGCTACGTGCGCGGCGTGCCGTACCCCGAGGGCGGCTTTGCGAACGCCGCATCCATCCAGCGCGGCTCGATCAAGACGCTGCCCTATCCCGGCGACCCGCTCACGCCGTTCGTGGAAGCGACGAAGGACGCGAAGCGACTCGATCCCGCGACCCTTGCCCTGCCGAAGATCCCGGTCCAGCCCATCGGGTGGACCGCCGCACGCGAGATCCTCGCGCGCATGCGGGGCCGGGAGGTCCCCAAGGGATGGCAGGGCGGACTGCCGCTGCGCTACCGCCTCGACTGCGGTGAGGCGCCGGTGCACGTGCGTCTGAAGGTCGTGCAGCCGCGCAGCATCCAGAAGACGGCGAACGTCATCGGCGTCGTCCGCGGGGCAACCCATCCGGATGAGATGGTCGTCGTCGGTTGCCACCTCGACGCGTGGACGTTCGGCGCTGGCGATCCGCACGCCGGCTCCATCGTGCTGTACGAGATGGCGCGCAGCTTCGCGGCGCTCGCGAAGCAGGGCAAGCGGCCCGCGCGCACGATCATGTTCGCCAACTGGGGCGCCGAGGAGTTCGGCATCATCGGCTCGACCGAGTGGTGCGAGGCGAACGCACAGGCCCTGCTGGGCCACGCGGTCGCCTACGTCAACCTCGACATGGCGGCGATGGGGCCGGACTTCCGGTCTGCCGCCGCACCTGCGCTCAAGCGTGTGATCGAGGGGGCGACGCGGGACGTTCCTCAGGCGCGCGCGCCCGAGACGACGGTGCACGCTGCGTGGTCGAAGCGCGGCGAGGGCACGGTGCCCTTCGGCAACCTCGGCGGCGGCTCGGATCACGTCGGCTTCTACTGCCACCTCGGCGTGCCCTCCTGCAGCCTCGGCGGCGGCGGCTCGCGCGGCGTCTCCTATCACACGGCCTACGACACGCTGGCGTGGTACCGCCAGGTCGTCGGCGAGGACTACGAGCCGGCGCTCATGCTCGCGCGCGTCGGCAACGTGCTTGTGTCGCGGCTGGCGAACGCGCCGCTCGTGCCGTACACGATCCAGAGGCCCTTCGCCGACGCGCGTGTGCACCTCGAGGCGATGTTCGGCAAGGCTGCCGACAAGGAGCCTGCGGCCGAGCTGCGGACGCGCCTGGACGTGGTGCGTCAGAAGGCTGCACGGGTCGAGGCAGCGCTCGACAGGGCTGTCGCGGAGGGCCGCTGCGCGGGCGCGCGCCTCGATGACGTCAACCGTCAGTTGCTCAGTCTCGAGCGCGCGTGGTTGCACCGGGACGGATTGCCGGGGCGCCCGTGGTACCGAAGCCTGTACGCCGCTTCCGACCCTCACTCCGGCTACGCGGCGTGGATGCTGCCGCTACTCCGGGGGGCGGTGGAGTCGAAAGACCGGGCACGCATCGCGGCGGCCGTGGGCGTCTACATGGCCGCGCTCGACAAGATGGAGGCGCACCTCGATGCGCTGGATCGTCTCAGCCAGGAGGAGTAGCCATGGAACGACTCGACCAGGAAGCGATCGACGCGGGTCTCGCCGATCTGTCTGGCTGGCACTGCGTCGACGCGCACCATTTGGTGAAGCGCTTCGAGTTCTCGAACTTCGTTGAGGCACAGGCGTTCGTGAACGCCGTTGGCGACGCTGCGGAGGCCCAGGACCATCACCCGGAGCTGCGCTTCGGCTGGGGCTACGCCGAGGTGGAGGTCTACACCCACTCGGCCGGCGGCATCACGGCGAAGGACTTCCGCCTCGCTGCGTCGGCCGACGCGGCCTACGACGCGTAGGGGTCGTCGGGATCCGGCGACCACGGCAACGGGGCCGGGTCGTAGCCCGGCTCGTAGTGCAGCGTGGGGATCGGCGCCGGCGCCTCCGGAAAGGGGGCGCCGTCCGCGACACGGCGACCGTAGGCGATCCACGGCTCGAGGTCGCGTTGCAGCGCGGCCCAGTCGAGGTGGTGCAGCGGTCCCGCGTAGCCCTCGACCTTCTCCGTGGCCTGTGCCATGAGTCGCTCGAAGCCGCGGGCGTAGAATCCGCGGTCGAAGTGGAAGAACGCGGCGGCGTACTGGATGAGGCCCTGGAGCCAGAGGCGGTGATCGTCCAGCGCCTCGTGCCAGAGATCCTCCCAGTCTTCGTGCGCGTGCCAGTAGCGGCCGGCGTTCCAATGCCAGACGGCCCGGTCGAACCGGCCGGCATCGTCTGCATCGTCTCGCTCGCGATCGCTCGTCATGAGGCGTCTCCGCTGAGACGATACGGGCACGTCCTGCCTCGCTCGTCCAGGAGATCGCCATGAACCGCGTTGCCGCGCTCGTGCTCCTCGTGCTCCTGCTTGCCGGATGCGGCGAGGACGCGCCTACGCCTCAGGCGCCGGGCTCGGACGGCGGTTCGCCTGAGAAGGCGCCTGTCGACCCGCCGGCTCAGGAACCTGCACGGTCGGCCAAGCCGAAGGACGATGCGGGTGCCTCTGCGTTCCAGTTGCCTACATGGCCGGACAAGGTGCGCCACACCCTGGACATGGAGCTGTTCAAGAAGGGCGTGCCGCGTCCGGATCCGCGCGACGCGATCCCTGCGCTTCTGGCCCCGAAGTTCGTCGCGGCCAAGGACGTGACGTTCATGCGACCCGAGCGACGCGTCATCACGATGCGCGTGGGGGACGAGATCCGCGCCTATCCGCTGCACATCCTCGATCGCCACGAGCTCGTCAACGACGAGATCAGCGGCAAGGCGGTGCTGATCACGTGGTGTCCGCTGTGTGGGTCGAGCATGGTGTACGACCGCGTCGTCGGCGGGAAGACACTCACGTTCGGCGTGTCGGGCTACCTCTACAAGTCGGATGTGCTCATGTACGACCACCAGACGGAGTCGTTCTGGAGCCAGCTCGAGCCCCGCGCGGTGGCCGGTCCCATGACGGGTACCGACCTCACGGTGCTGCCGTCGCGCGTCACGAGCTTCGGGGCCTTCCGCAAGCAGAACCCCAATGCGAAGGTGCTGAGCGATGACCAGGGCATCGTTCCGCCGCACGAGTACCTGCGGCAGGTCTATCTGAACTACGACAAGAACCCGAATATCTGGTTCCCCGTGGGCAAGCAGAGCAACGCGCTGCATCCCAAGGCCGAGGTGATCGGCGTCGTGGTGAACGGCAAGAAGCGGGCGTACGCGATGTCCGCGCTGCGCATGATTCGCGACACGTGGGACGACACCGTCGGCGGCGAGATGATCATGCTGCGCTACGAGCGCGAAGGCGACACGGTGAGCGTATGGAATGGCGGCGCCGAGATGCCGCACGTGCGGCTGTTCTGGTTCGCCTGGTGGGCGTTCCATCCCGACACCGACCTGCGCGCCGCGATCGGCGCCAACGTGATCGAGAAGCCCGGCGAGGTCGAGAAGCCGCGATAGGGGAGCGCCTCGGGTCCGCTGCAATCTTGCTGCAATGCGCCCCGGGGGCCTGGCGTTGCACTTCGAGCCAGCACGGTTGCGCGGCGATCCCGATTGGACGAACCGTGCACTCCATGCTTCGTTGGCCCACCGAACACGATTCCGGAGTGCTCCCATGCGTCGACTCGCCCTTCCCGTCCTCCTCGCCCTCGTCGTGGGCACGCTCCCCGCCTGCGGCAACGACAAGGCACCTGAAGGCGACACGCCGAAGACCCAAGGGCAGGGCAGCCAGGACCCCGGCACCACGCCGTCCGCCGCAACGAGCAAGACCGGGCTGAGCGATGATCTGCGCAAGCAGATCGACGCCGCCATGGCCAAGGGCGAGACCTACCTACGCGGCCAGCAGGACGAGAAGGGTGGCTTCGGCGACAGCGGGATGAAGATCCCCGGCAACGTCGCCTACACGGCGATGGCGATCGCCGGGCTGGTCGGCGCGCAGGACTCCCAGGCGGCCGCGAAGGACGACGCGATCACGAAGGGTCTCGAGTTCCTGAAGGGCTTCCAGCAGGAGAACGGCTCGATCGTCGACAACCCCAAGTACACGAACTA
Organism: Planctomycetota bacterium; assembly: GCA_030065025.1. Lineage (GTDB taxonomy): Bacteria > Planctomycetota > PLA2 > PLA2 > JAEUHO01 > JAHEIK01. The sequence goes on along the minus strand of JASJDY010000012.1, from coordinate 10,382 downwards.
CGGCACGTCGGCCGCCATCTCCGCCCTCGCGCTGGCGAAGCGCAACGAGTTCCGCACGGTACAGTCCAAGGCCGTCGACTACCTGGCCGCGAGCCAGATCGACGGGGATCCGAACGATCTCTCGTTCGGCGGTTTCCCGTACAAGCAGCACCTCGGCCAGTCCGCGGACGCTTCGAACGCCCTCATCGCGACGACCGCGCTCGAGGATGCCGGCCTGGCGAAGGACAGTGAGGTGCGCAAGCGCGTCGGCCAGTACGTCTCCAAGGTCCTCAACAATTCGGAGGCCAACACCACCGAGGTGGAGATCGAGGTCGACGGCGAGAAGCGCGTGCTCGTGTCCGGCGTGGACATGGGCGCCTTCTACCGGCCGGGCGAGAGCAAGGCCGGCATGGTCAAGCGCAGCGACGGCAAGTGGGAGCTGCGCAGCTACGGCTCGATGACCTACGCGGCGCTCAAGCTCATGATGTTCGCCGGCATCCCCGCAGACGACCCGCGCGTGAAGGGTGTCGTCACGTGGATCTCCAACAACTGGACGATCGACCGCAACCCGGGCTTCGAGAACTCCGAGGACCCCGAGCGGGCCGGACAGCAGGGGATGTTCTACTACTTCTACACGGCGTCCCGCGCGCTCCTGGCCTACGAGCAGGCGACGGGCGAGTCGCTCGTGGTGACCGACGCGGACGGCCGCACGCACAACTGGCGCGCCGCGATCGCGAGCGCCGTGCTGAAGCGCCAGGCCGAGGACGGCACCTGGAGCAACCCGGTGGACCGCTGGCAGGAAGGGAGCAAGACGCTCGCGACGTCCTTCGCGATGCAGACGCTTGCGCACCTGACCGGCCGTCTGAGGTAGACCTGAGCGCGCCATGCGCGCACCGCCCACACCTGCCCTCATAGCCGGCCTACCGCCGCTCGCGGCGCTGGTCGCCGCACCGCTCACGGCTTCGGGCGCCGAGGGCGTGTTCCAGACCGACGTCGTGGGCTTGGTGGCCGTGGTCGGCGTTGCCGGCTTCGCGGTGCGCGTCCGGCGAGCGCATCTCCTTGCGCTCCTCGCTGCAGCCCTGCTGCTCGGCGGCGTGCACCTCGCGGCCGGCGGCGCGCTCGCCGGCGCGCCGAAGCAGGTCCTGCTGGCGTGCGGTGTCGGGCTTGCCGCCTCCGGCCTCGCGGCGCTCGGTCGGACGTTGGGCACGCCGGCCCTGACCGCCGGATCGGCAGCCGTCGCCGTCCTGTTCGTCGCCATGACCGGGCTGGTCTGGGCCGACGACATCGCTGAGGAGCTACCGCGCAGCGAGCGCTTCGCATTCCGCCAGGCGGTGCTCCATCTCGATCCGGCCACCGCGTGTGCCTTCGACGTGGCCGGGTTCGACCGCTTCCACTCGCCGCTGATCTACCGTCGCGTGCAGTTGACCACCTCGGCCGTGCGGGCACCGGACGCCGTTCCGACCGGCCTCGCCTGGCTGGTCTTCGGCGCCGTGGCGTGGGGCGCCGCCGCAGGCTTGCGCTTCCGGCGTGAGTCCCGATCCTGAGTCCATGGACACGGACGCGCACGTGCTCGTCGCCGGCGCCGGCGGCATCGGCTGCCCGGCCACGTGGGCGCTCGCTGCCAGCGGCGTCCGGCGTGTGACGGTTCTCGATCCGGATGTGGTCGAGCGCTCGAACCTGCCGCGTCAGGTGTGGTTCCGCGAGGCCGACCTCGGGCGATCGAAGGCCCGGCTTGCTGCGGCCCGCATGGACGCCCACGTGTTCGCCGGCGGCGTGCACGCGCGTCTCGACGACCGGAGTGCCGCGTCGCTGCTCGAAGACGTCGACGTGATCGTCGATGCCACGGACGGCGCGCAGGTGAAGGACTGGATCAACCAGCTGGCGGTCCGCCGCGGCGTCCCGCTCGTGCATGCGGCGGGGCTGCGCTCGGAGGCGCGTCTGATGCGCGTTGCTGCGAGCGGCCGGCCTTGTCTCGCTTGTCTCTTCGGGCGTCTCGAGGAGGAGACCGGCTCCTGCGCGGACCTGGGCGTGTGGAACGGCGTCGTCGGCACGGTCGGCTTCCTCGCTGCTCACCGTGCGCTATCAGGGCGAGACGGCACGGGCTACGCCGTGCTCGACTTCGAGACGGGCCGTGCACTCGATCTCGCTGCGGGGGCCGCGGCGGACTGCCCTGTCTGCGGCACACCGGCCGAGGTCGAGCCCTACCCGGCCGACGCGGCGTGTGCCGTGCCCACTGCCGGCGGCGGCGCCACGCTGCCCGAGGCCTCGGCACAGCTCGATCTACGGGAGGAGCAGTGTCCGCTGAACCTGCTGCGTGCGCGCCGGCGCTTGTCGGAGATGCCGGCCGGCGAGGTGCTGGCCATCGCGCTCGGCGCGGAGGGCGCGGCGACCGTCCCGGACGGGGTGCGCGCACTCGGGCACCGCGTGCTTGCGGAGGAACCGCGCGGAGAGGGACTCGATCTGCTCGTGGCCTCCGCGGGAGCGCGCGACGACAGCAGCCTGTCGGGCGAGGACCTGCAGCGCTTCGCGCGTCAGGTCGTCCTGCCCGAGGTGGGGGAGGCGGGACAGCGGCGCCTGGGGGCGGCGCGCGTGCGGTTGCTCGGCAGCGGGCACGCGTGGCGCAGCGCGCGCACGTATCTCCGTGCGGCCGGTGTCGGCTACGTGGCCGCCGAGGGCGAGGCGGACCTGGTGGCGTGGGCGGGGGGCACGGAACCTCTCGCGGACGTGCGTGCTGACGTCGCGCTCGTGGAGGACGGGGACGGCGTGCGGGCGACGTCGGAGTCGAGTGACGCGCTGCTGGGTGCGCACGACGCGCCGCCGGCGGTCGCCCTGGCCTGGGGCACGCTGCTCGCCGACCTGGTGCAGCGCCGGATCGTGCTCGGCGACGCAGCGCCTACACGGACGTTCGCGATCGACGGGGACGGGGACGTGCGCTAGGCGCAGGCCGATCATCCAGCGATGCGGAATGGGCGGGGGGCTGTAGGGGCGGCCGGAGGAACCCTGAGCGAGCGGTAGCGAGTCGAAGGGTGACGAACGCCCGCCCGTCGAGTGCAAGTGCAGGTGCAGGTGCAGCGGACTCAGTACTGGCCCAGGCCGCTGTACACATCCGCATAGAAGCTGATCACCCGATACCCCACGATCGCACCCACCACCAACAACACGACCAACGGCAAGACCGACGAGAACCGCTTGCGCCGCATCTCCACCTGGAAGCTCAGTCGCGCTGCCAGGTGACGCATCGTCTGCCCGAGCTCCCCGCTCTCCTCCGCCGCGCGTAGCTCGCGCGCATGCTCCTCCGGGAGCGCGTGCCACGCCGTGTGGAGCGCTGCCCCGTCCGCCACGCGGGGCCGCGCCCGGTACAGATCGAAAGCGACACGGCCACCCGCGCCGGCCCTGCCCGAGAGCTCGAGTGCCTCGTCGAGCCGCATGCCGGCTTCGTAGCAGTCGGCGAAGGCGCCGAGCGCACGCGCGTCCGCCTCCTCGATCGCGTTGCGGAGCACGAGACCCGCGCGCGGTGGACGCGTCCCCGGATGCTGCGGCGCGTCCGCGCTCACGCGCCGTGGCCGCGTCGCCCACAGGATGGCGTACAGCGGGAGCAGGATGCCCAGCGCCCACAGCGCGGCCGCGCCTACGCGGCCCTGGAGGAGGTCGGGCACGCCGGCCAGCAGGGCCGCGACGTGCGCCATGATCACCGGGTAGAGGAGCGCCGTCCGCCGCGCCCCGCGCATGCGCACCTCGTCCTCCTTGCGCTGCGCGATGTTCTCCAGCGCTCGCTCGAGCGTGCCGGAGGCCTCGCCCGCTCGTAGCAGCGCTCGCTCCAGCGGCTCCACGTTGGCCGCGAGCGCCTCGGACAGCGGCGCCCCGCCGGCAAGCGCCTGCTCGGCGCCCCGCCAGCCCGGGTCGCCGCCCGCGGCGGAGGCCAGGGCCTGGGGCCACGGCACGCCCGCGCGGTGGAGCGAAGCCAGGCTGCGGAACATGGACGCATCCGCGAACATGCCGTCAGCCTACAGGCCCGGCGAACCGCGCGGGTCCGCTCCGCGTTTGGACCGGAGGCCACGATCCGGTCGCTATGATGGCCGCAGCGCATCGAAGGAGAGCCATGTCGGACGTCATCCAGTGTCCCCAGTGCGACAAGCGGTTCCGCCTGCCGGAGAACGTGCCCGCCACGTTCACGTGTACAGGCTGCGGCACGCTGATGGACCTCAGCGACTTCGGGGGCGCCGAGCCCGAGCCGGAGCCGGTCCGCCCCGCCCGCTCGAGCCGCGGTGGCGGTGGGGCACCGCGGACGCGCACCCAGCGCCGCAAGGGCGGCGGCCGCAGCGGCGGCCGTGCAGCCGCGGGACCGGCGCCGTCCAGGCGTGGACGCGCGGGCGGTCGCCGGCGCGGCCGGCACGCCCATGACGACGAGCCGCATGGCGGCTACGCGCAGCGCGCCCAGCGTCGTCAGGGCAACGGGCTGCTCATCGGCTCCCTCGTCGGCCTGGGCGTCGCGATCATCCTGGTCATCGTGATGCTGAGCGGCAAAGACGATGACACCGGGCCGGGTGACGGCGGCAAGAAGACCGCTGCCAAGGGCACCGAGGGCACGTCTGGTGCCGGCACGTCCTCGAAGGGCACCCCCGGCACGAAGAAGGGCCCCGTGAAGCCCGGCTCCAAGGAGGTTCCCGTGGCCGCGGACGGCACGGAGCTCACCGCGCCCGACGGCACGGGCGAGGGCGGCGAGGGGGCTGCGCCGAAGCGCAAGCGTCCCAAGCCTGTCCGCCTCAGCCGCCTGAAGCTCGAGAAGTGGCCCTGGCCGGACGAGGTCGACGAGGCCACCCGCGTGCAGGTGGAGGAGGCGATCCAGAACCTGTACCGCGGCGGCCGCGACGGCAACGAGGCCGAGGACTTCCTCGTCAGCAAGGGACGCATCGTCTGCGGGCGCGTCATCAGTGAGTTCCGCGCGATCGAGGAGAGCCCGGGATTCCACGACCGCGAGGGTGCCTCCCGCGCCGGCGCCATCGACACCGTGCTGCGCAAGATCGACGGCGTGATCGAGCGCAAGTTCTTCGAGGAGAACCGCATCCGCGCCTCCTCGCGGCCCACCTTCACGCTGACCATCGCCCGCCGCTGGACGTGGTGGTGGAAGACCGAGGAGTGGAAGAACAACCCGCGCGAGCCCTTCGACCCCTTCAGCGAGACGATCGAGGACCTGAAGTCGGGCGGCAAGGACAAGAAGAAGAAGTCCGGCTTCGGGAAGCGCGCAGGGGGCGGATAGCCCACCTGCGCTCTCCATAAGGACAGGGCATGGCTGGCGAGACCCAGCGGGAAGAGCGCCCGTTCCGGCTGACGACGCGCTTCACCCCCGCGGGTGATCAAGCCGCGGCCATCGAGGCGTTGGTGCAGGCCGACGAGGAGGGCACGCGCCACCAGGTGCTGCTCGGCGTCACCGGCTCCGGCAAGACGTTCACCATCGCCAACGTCATCGCCCGGCTGGGCCGTCCCGCGCTGATCCTCGCGCCGAACAAGACGCTCGCCGCGCAGCTGTTCGACGAGTTCCGCGAGCTGTTCCCGGAGAACGCGGTCGAGTACTTCGTCTCGTTCTACGACTACTACCAGCCCGAGGCCTACGTGCCTTCGCGCGACCTCTACATCGAGAAGGACGCGAGCATCAACGACCGCATCGATCGCATGCGGCACGGCGCCACCAAGGCGGCGCTCACGCGTCGCGACGTGATCATCGTGGCGAGCGTGTCGTGCATCTACGGCCTTGGCTCGCCGGAGGAGTACCGCAACTTCCACGTCTGGATCCGGGAAGGCGACGAGGTCGATCGCGACGTGTTCCTGCGACGTCTCGCGCGCATCCGCTACCAGCGCAACGACATCGTCCCGGGGCGGGCGAGCTTCCGCGTGCGCGGTGACGTCGTCGAGGTCGGTGCAGCCGACAGCGACGACCGCCTCATGCGCATCGAGTGGTTCGGAGACGAGATCGAGCGCATCGAGGAGATCGACGCCCTCACAGGTGAGATCCTGGGGCGCCGCCCGTCCGCGTCGTTCTTCCCCTCGAGCCACTACATGAACTCGGACGAGGCACTCGAGCGTGCCGTCGTCGCGATCGAGGAGGAGCTCGATGAGCGCCTCGAGGAGCTCCTGCGGCGCGGCAGCATCGTCGAGGCCGACCGGCTCAAGCGCCGGACGCGCTACGACCTCGAGCTCATGCGCGCGACCGGGTTCTGTCCGGGCATCGAGAACTACTCGCGCCACCTCGACGGGCGCCAGCCGGGCGAGGCGCCCGCGACGCTGCTCGACTACCTGCCCGAGGACTTCCTCCTCGTGATCGACGAGTCCCACGTGGCCGTGCCGCAGATCGGCGGCATGCACATGGGCGATCGCCGCCGGAAGGAGAACCTCGTCAAGTACGGCTTCCGGCTCCCGTGCGCGCTGGACAACCGGCCGCTCACGTTCCAGGAGTTCGAGCAGAAGGTCGACCACACGGTCTACGTCAGCGCGACGCCGGGCACGTACGAGCGCGAGCGCGCCCGCAGCCACGTCGTCGAGCAGGTGATCCGGCCGACCGGTCTCGTCGATCCGGAAGTGGAAGTGCGCCCCGCCCGCGGGCAGGTGGACGACCTGCTCGGTGAGGTCCAGGACCGCATCACGCGCAACGAGCGCGTGCTCGTCACCACGCTCACGAAGCGCATGGCCGAGGATCTGACGGAGCACTTGACCGAGATCGGCGTCAAGGCGCGCTACATGCACAGCGACGTGACGACGCTGCAGCGCGCCGAGATCCTCAAGGACCTGCGCCTCGGCGTCTTCGACGTGCTCGTCGGCATCAACCTGCTGCGCGAGGGGCTCGATCTGCCGGAGGTCACGCTCGTCGCCGTGCTCGACGCCGACAAGGAGGGCTTCCTGCGTTCCGAGACGGCCCTCGTGCAGGTCAGCGGACGTGCGGCGCGTAACGTCGACGGTCGCGTCATCTTCTATGCCGACGAGCACACCGACTCGATGGAGCGCGCGCTCTCCGAGATGCGCCGGCGGCGGACGAAGCAGCACGCGTGGAACGTGGAGCACGACATCACGCCGACCACCGTGCAGCGCGGCGTACGGGACACCGTCGGCGAGGTGTATGCCGAGCGCGACTACGTCGAGCTGGCCGACGCCACGGAGTCCGCGGCGGACGGCGACGAGCCCCTGCCGGTGCGCCGCGCACGTCTCGAGCGCGAGATGCTGGCGGCGGCCAAGGAGCTGCGCTTCGAGGACGCGGCGAAGCTCCGAGATCTGCTCCGGCGGCTCGAGCGGCAGGTGCTCGTGACCGGTGAGGGGGACGAAGGCACCGAGTCGTGATGGGGGCGTGACCCGCCCTTCATGCCCAGTTCACTGGGTCGAAAGTACCGGGTGTGGCCCCGTATGTGCCTCCCAGCGGGCTCGGAGCGAACACCTGGTCGTTTCGTTTCCAGCCGAATTCGCTACGTTGGTCCCTGTCAGAAGGTTTTCGGCCGCTCGCTCAGCGGGCTCGAGCGGACCGGAGCGGCTCCCGGAACGGGTCGTTGGGCCGACTCTCCGGGGGTGCCCCAGGAGGTCGCCGTATGTCTCGATCGCGCACACTTTGCACCCTCGGTGCAGCCATTCTCGCTCTTGCTGCTCTCGTCCCCGCCTGCGGCGGCGGTGGGGGAGGCGAGGCCGCCGGCCGCGGCCTGATCCTGCTGAGCTTCCTGCAGGACAGCACGGACAACATCGTCCTGAACCCGCGCCTCACGCTCGAGTTCAGCTCCGCCGTGGATGTCACCACCGTCAACTCCGCGTCGATCCAGATCCGTGAGGGGCCGTCGTTCGGCGAGACCATCGCCGGATCGTTCGTGGTCAACGGCTCCACGGTGATCTTCGAGCCGCGCCTGCCCTCGCTGTGCGACCTCAGCGACAGCGCGCTCAAGCCCGACACCGACTACCGCGTGCAGGTGATCGGCTCGCCCGCCGAGTTCGCCGTGCGCAACCTGGCCGGCCAGTCCGTCGACCAGACCCGCACGTACCAGTTCCGCACGCGCCTCGACACGGATCCCACGAAGTTCGCAGACCAGATCCCCGGCGCGTCGCCCGCCGTGCTCGCCACGTCGCCCGCCAACGGGGACGCCGCCGTGGCCGTCGAGCCCGGCAACCAGGTCGTCATCAACCTGACCGAGAACCTCGACCCCTGCTCCGTGACGACCGCCTCCGTGCTGCTGCGCATGTACGAGATCGGCGATCCGACCGTGCAGGCGGGCACCGGCGCGCACAAGAGCGGATTCTCGAGCGACGGCACGAACGGCGGGAACACGGCCGACCAGTCGCCGCTGGACGTCACGACGTGGGGCGCGGGTGGCGCGATCACGAGTCTCGCAGGGACGCCCCAGACGATCCCCGCGCACGTCGAGCTGGTCCAGGAGTTCTCGTCGACGCGCATCACCGTGACGCCGCTCTTCGGCTTCAACCCCGACCCGCTCAAGAACGCGTCGAAGTTCCCCGAGAACGCGCTGCTGGTCGTGGAGCTCACATCCGACATCCGCGACTTCGGCGGCCAGTCGCTGACGCCCCAGAGCTTCTCGTTCACGACCGAGAACCTCCTCGGGAACAACAGCGAGTACGTGCTCGAGAACGAGGGCGAGACGCCCTACATCGACAGCGCGACGACCGCCGACGTGGACAGCGCACGTGCGCCCAGCCGCGTCCAGGGCTTCATGCTCTTCTCGGGCGACGGCGACAACGGCGCCGACCTGCTGAGCAACTCGGGTCCGAACACGCAGGCCAGCGGCTGCACGCTGCCGTTCCAGGCGAACGACGGCATCAAGGACGACTTCGACCCCGGCAGCGACGTCCTGCTCGATACGGGCGCCACGCCCAACACCTGCGCGAACCAGACGGACGGCTCGACGGCCGTCGTGTGGGAGTTCCAGAGCTTCCGCATCCGCAGCGGCATCACCGTCCGCGTGGTGGGCGTGAACCCGGCGATCATCCTCGTCGAGGGTGACGTGCTGATCGACAGTGGCGGCCGTCTGCTGCTGCGTGGTGACAACTTCGGCGGCGCGCCGGAGGGCGACGGCCTGAAGGGCAACGATCCCTCGAGCGGCACCGACATCGCGAAGGACGGCGGTACCGGCGTCGCGGGCGGTGGCAACGGCGGCGACGCGACGCGCGTCGAGAACAACAACCAGAACTGGAAGTACGGTCACGACGGCAACGCGGGCTTCGGCTCGCCGGACTACGACCCGGCGATGCCCGAGATCGAGCCGGGTGTCGGCGACGCTCCGCCGGCGGGCGGCGGCGAGGGCGGCGCCCCGGTCGGCATCTCGACCTCCAGTCCGTGGGACGGCACGTCCTCGGCCGGCGGCGGCGGCGGACACGCCGAGGTCGGCATCGACGGCCAGGCCCCCGACAAGGGCACGAACTGGAAGCTCAAGCTGCCCATCCGCAGCAAGGGCGGCAGCGTGTACGGCGACGGCGACCAGCGCCTGCTCGTACCCCAGGCCGGCTCGGGCGGCGGCGCCTCGGGTCAGGCGAAGGACCAGCCCTGGCGCAGCAGCACCTCCGAGGGCACCGGCGGTGGCTCCGGCGGTGCCGGCGGCGGCTTCATCGACCTGACGGCTAGCGGCAACATCAGCATCTTCGGCGAGGTCGACGCGGCCGGCGGCCGCGGTGGTGACGGGGAGCGCTGGCGCGGCAACTCCGGCGACCGCGGCATCACCGGTGGCGGCGGCGGCGGCTCGGGCGGCGGCATCCGCCTGCTCACGCCCAACAGCATCATCTTCGGCGGCACCACGGTCGTGACGGCTGCCGGCGGTGCCGGCGGGATCGGTGCGCGCCACGCGGTGACGCGGCCCGGCCAGATCATCAAGGAAGACAACGATGGCGGCGCGGGCGGCAACGGGCGCATCGCGATGGAGGACAGCGACTCGGTCATCGCCGGCATCGGCAGTGCGAGCGTCACGCCCCAGGAGGGCGCGGTGGGCTTCTACCGCGGCGTCTTCGATGCCAGCCGGTTCCAGGGCGGCGGTCTCAAGCCGCAGGCCACGACCGAGATCTTCCCCACGGGGCCCCTGAACCCCGTTTACGAGCAGCCGGTCCAGGCCGACTTCGCGGCAGGCCTGCCGACGGCCGGTGCGCCGGGCGTCGGCAAGACGGGCATCCTCGTCGAGGCGCGCGGCTTCCAGATGCTGCCCGACGGCACGCCTGACGTCGGCTCCGGCACGGACTGGTTCACGATCGGGTCGTTCCTCGACACCGGCATCGAGGGCCTGCCCACGTGGAGCGACGGCCACCCGACGGTGGGCCCGGCTGCAGTCGCGATCCCGGCGGACAACGCGCTGGCGACGATCGGCGCGGGTGAGGAGACCTTCGCCCGGCTGAACGCGCAGGCCGCGGCCGGCAACGGCTTCGAGTTCCTGCAGCTG
>JASJDY010000177.1 GCA_030065025.1 Planctomycetota bacterium | reverse complement strand
TGAAGAGTGGTTCCCCGGGGAGGACTCGAACCCCCAACATGCAGAACCAAAATCTGCCGTGCTACCAATTGCACCACCGGGGAGGGCCGGGCGGATGGTACCTGCGGGACTCGCCCTTGGTACGGGTTGGCGTTCGAGCCAGCGCGCGGAGCCGGCGGAGCGCGCATCGATGCTCGAGTTCGGAGCAGCGGGCCCCGCGCGAGCTACCCGCGCGGCCTCGGGCCGCGCCGGTGGGTCGTGTGGGTCGTGTCCGTGAGCAGAAGCCGCCCTTCCGGGCAGCTTCTCCCTTCCCCTCGCGCGCTCCCTCTGCTTCATTACGACAGCAGGGGTCGGGGGATGCCTGCTACGGAGAGCTCGCCATGGGCAGACTGCTTGCATTCATCCTCGGAGGCGCCGCGCTCGCGCTCTACGGGCCGCACCTCTTCCTCCCGGCCGACAAGCTCGACCAGTACACGAAGTGGTGGGTCGACACCCTCGGCGCCGACTGGTACGCCAAGATCTTCACGTACGGCCCCGGCATCTTCGCCGGTCTCGCGCTGGTCCTCCTGGCCGTGCGCGGCCGTGACTGATCCCGCCCCGGAACACAACCCAAAGGAGCGTCGCGGCCCATGACCGGGGGAGACGCGGACCACAAGAGAGCCCTCGCGGTGCTCGTCCTCGCGGCGGGCAAGGGCACGCGCCTCGGCGGCGGTGACGACCTCCCGCCGAAGGTCCTGCTCGACTGCCTGGGCATCCCGCTCATCGAACACGTACGCCGTGCGCTCGCACCGCTGGGCGCCGCGGAGACGGTCGTCGTCACCGGCTACCAGGCCGAGGTCGTGGATGCGTGGCTGGAGGACGCCTGGTCGGACGCCCGGCGCGTGCTCCAGGAGCCCCAGAACGGGACCGGTCACGCGACGCGCATCGCCCTCGACGCACTCCCCGACTTCGACGGCGACGTCCTCGTCATCTACGGCGACGTGCCGCAGCTGCTCACCGATGACCTCCGCCACCTGCTCGATGCCCACCGCGACCGCGAGGCCGCAGCGACCGTGCTCACGGGTGTCGTGCCGGAGCCGGGTCTCCTCGGACGCATCGTGCGGGACGCCAACGGTGCCTTCGCACGCATCGTCGAGGCGCGCGATGCGACGCCGGACGAGCTCGCGCTGACCGAGTTCAACACGGGCCTCTACGTCTTTGACGCAGCGGCCCTGCGGCCGGCGCTCGCCGGGCTCACGACCGACAACGATCAGGGCGAGGAGTACCTGACCGATGCCCTGACCTCGATCGCCGGCACCGGCGGTCGGATCGAGGCCGTCTGCTCCGCAGATCCGCGGTCGCTGCTCGGCGTCAACGACTGGGCCGATGTCGCCGCGGCCGTCGCCACCCTGCGGCGGCGCATCTGCGATGAGCACATGCGACGCGGCGTGCGCATCACGGATCCGGACACGACCGTCATCGAGGCGGACGTCGAGATCGCCCCGGATGCACACGTCTATCCGTTCACGCACATCGGCATCGGCTGCCGCATCGGGGCAGGGGCGAAGGTCGGACCCTTCGCCCGCCTGCGCGGCGGCACGGTGCTCGAGCCGGGCGCCGAGATCGGCAACTTCGTCGAGGTGAAGGGCTCCACCGTCGGTGCGGGCGCGAAGGCGAAGCACCTCACCTACCTCGGGGACGCCCAGGTGGGCGCCAAGGCCAACGTCGGCTGCGGCGTCGTCACGGCGAACTACGACGGCAAGCGCAAGCACCAGACGGTGATCGGCCCGGAGGCCTCCATCGGCTCCGGCACGATCCTCGTCGCTCCCGTGGAGGTCGGCCGCGGGGGCACCACCGGCGCAAACGCGGTGATCCTGCCGAAGGACGGCGTGCCCGAGGGCGCGACGGTCGTCGGTGTGCCCGCGCGCGTGCTGCCGGCCAAGGAGCAGGCGGAGGACGGTGATTCCCCCGCGAAGGAGGGCAGCGGATGAGCCAGCGGAGCCTCGCGTTGATCGGCGGCAACGCCACGCCGGCGCTCACGGACGACATCGCGCGCGAGCTCAGCGTGCAGCGCACGGAGGCGCGCGTCGGACGGTTCCCCGATGGCGAGATCGACGCGCAGATCGAGGCGAACGTGCGCGGTGCGGACGTCTTCCTCGTGCAGTCCACGTGTCCGCCCGTCAACGACAACCTCGTCGAGCTGCTCATCCTGATCGACGCGGCGCGGCGCGCCTCGGCGACCCGCATCACCGCGGTGATCCCGTACTTCGGCTATGCGCGCAAGGACCGCAAGGACGAGGGCCGCGTGCCGATCACCGCGAAGCTTGTGGCCAACATGCTCACGGTCGCGGGCGTGGATCGCATCCTCACCGTCGACCTGCACGCCGCCCAGATCCAGGGCTTCTTCGACCTGCCCGTCGACCACCTCTACGCGGCTCCGGTGCTCGTGCGGCACTTCCTCAACCAGCGACTCGAGAACCTGACGGTGGTCGCGCCGGACGTCGGCTCGTCGAAGATGGCCCGCGGCTACGCGAACCGCCTCGGCGGCGAGCTCGCGATCGTCGACAAGCGACGGGTCTCGGGCAAGGACGTCGAGGTGGGGGCGGTCATCGGTGACGTGGAGGACCGCAACGTCCTCCTCATCGACGACATGATCTCCACGGCCGGCTCGATCACCGAGGCGGCGAAGGTCTGTCACGAACGCGGCGCCCGCTCCGTGCGCATCGCGGCGAGCCATGGCGTGCTCTGCGGCCCTGCGCGCGAGCGCCTGCGGACGGCGCCGGTCGAGGAGATCGTGCTGACGGACACGATCCCCGTGGATCCGACGGGCCTCCCGACCCTGAACGTGCTCCGGATCGCCCCGCTCCTGGCCGAGGCGATCATGCGGGTGCACACGGAGCAGAGCCTGAGCGTCCTGTTCACGCGGTCGGATCGGTAGCGGAGGTCTTTGGAGCATCCGTTCCGGGCGGGCGTTCAGCGCCACCCTCCGGGTGCCGCCTCCGGCCGCCCCTACAGGGCCTCGCCCAGCGGGCACCGTTGGATGATCGGGATTCGCGCAGATGAGCAGCCTGTCCCACGCCGGCACGTAGGGGCGGCCGGAGGAGGCCCGCAGGGCCGACGAACGCCCGCCCGCGTGATGGAGGTGGACGTCCGCCATCCGACCGGCGTGCTTCGCTCAAGCCCCGGATTGCACGACCGGCAGCCTCAGGTAACGTTTCCGGGCTCTGCCGCCGAAACGGCGCCGGACCGGAGCTCCAGCCATGGAATTCATCCAGATCGAGGTCAGCCAGCGCGATGCGCTCGGTACCGCCAACGCCAACCGCATCCGCCGCGAGGGCAACATCCCCGCGGTGCTGTACGGCATGCAGAAGCGCAACCTCTCGTTGACCATCGCCCAGACCGAGGTCGACCGCTTCCTGCGCACGGGCTCCCACCTCGTCGAGCTGCGCCTCGGCGATCAGGTCCGTCCGGCGATCCTGCGCGAGATGCAGGTCGACGCCACGACCGACGAGATCCTCCACATCGACTTCAACCGCGTCGATCAGGACGTCGAGGTCGAGACCGACATCCCCGTCAACTTCAAGGGCCACGCGGCCGGCGAGCGCGAGGGCGGTGTCTTCCAGACGCTGGAGAACACGGTCAGCGTCCGCGCACGGCCCGGCGATCTGCCGAGCGAGTACCTCATCGACATCAGCGAGATGGCGCTCGGCGACTCGGTCACCGTCGGCTCGCTCGAGGAGCGCCCCGGCGTGACGCTCACGCAGCTGCCCGAGACCGTCATCGCCCAGGTCACGATGCCCAAGGCCGTGGCCGAGGAGCCCGCCGAGGGTGAGGTCGCCGAGGGCGAGGCAGCCGAGGGCGAGGCCGCTCCCGCCGAGGAGCCGGCCGCCGAGTAGCGCGGATCGGCCCGGACGCCGTGACGCGCATCCTCTTCGGCCTGGGCAACCCCGGGCGCCGCTACGCCAAGACCCGCCACAACGCGGGCTGGCAGGTCCTCGACGTGCTCGCCAAGCGCCACGGCTCGGGCTTCCGTCGCACCAAGCTGCTGCACGGCGAGACCGCCGACTTCAATCTGGGCGACCACCGCGTCCGCATGATCCAGCCCGCCTCGTTCATGAACCTCGTGGGGCCTGTCTACCGGCGGGCGCTCCAGGTGTACGAGGCGGACGTCCCGGAGGCCCTGGTCCTGGTCGACGACTTCAGCCTGCCCATGGGGCGCCTGCGCTTCCGGGCCGAGGGCTCCGCAGGCGGCCACAACGGGCTGAAGTCCATCCAGCAGGCCCTGGGGGGGACCAAGGCCTATCCGCGGCTCAAGCTGGGCATCGGACCGGCCCCGGAGGGCGCTCGCTGGGCCGATTACGTCCTGAAGCGCTACGACGCCACCCAGCGCCGGGAGTTGCCCGAGATGCTCGAGACGGCCGCCGACGCCTGCGAGCACTGGATCCGGGCCGGCCTGGACGACGCCGCCAACCGCTACAACGCGGGCTGAAGGACGTCTCGGATCGCCCCTGTCCCGGGTTGGCGCCGCTCGCCGGGTCGGGTACCTTCGCCCGCTTCCGGCCACATCTCCGGGCACGAGCCCGGAAGGCCCAACTCGGACCCAGGACGCCCATGAGCACCCGCAACTACGAAGCGATGTTCATCCTCGATAACAACGCCGCCACGGCGGACTTCGAGGGGACCTCGGCACAGGTGGACGCCATCCTCGAGAGGCATGGCGCCTCGATCGTGCAGAAGGACAAGTGGGACGAGCGCAAGCTCGCCTACGAGATCCGCGGCCACCGGCGCGGTACGTACTACCTCACGTACTTCACCGCGGAGCCCGACGCCATCCGCAAGATCAACGAGGACGTCCAGCTGAACGAGGTCATCCTGCGCCATCTCGTGCTCACGCTCGAGCTGCCGATCCAGGAGCACATCGACAACCAGGCGGACGAGCGCGAGAAGCTCGCCGAGGACAGCCGGAAGAACTCGCTGGGCGGTTGGGGCGGCGGACGTCGCGGCGATCGCCGGCCTGCGCCGCCGCGCAAGCGCGAGTCCGAGGGTGAGAAGACCGAGGGCGCCAAGCCCGACGGTGCAGGTTCCGAGAAGCAGGAGGCCGCTCCCGCGGCCGCCCCGCAGCCGGCCGAGGCGGCCGCCGCGGGTGAGAAGAACGAGTCCTAGCGCGCCGGCGCCGACACCAGGCCCCAGCAGGAGCATCCAGAGAGCACGATGGCCAGCAACACGAAGCTCAAGAACCTCCGCAAGCTGCTGAAGAAGCAGTCCGAGCGGAACAAGTGCCGCTTCACGCGCGCTCGCGTCTACGACATCGACTACAAGGACATCGCCACCCTGCAGAAGATGGTGAGCCAGCAGGGCAAGATGTACGGCCGCAAGCGCACGGGCACGCGCAGCAACTTCCAGCGCAAGCTGAAGGTCGCCATCAAGCGCGCGCGCTTCATGGCCCTGCTGCCCTACGTCGGCCGCTAGTCCCCCAGCCCGCGCATCCGGAGATTCGAACGATGGCCATGGAAGTCCTGCTACGCCGCAACATCGAGGGCGTCGGCGAAGTTGGCGAGATCGTCAAGGTCAAGAACGGCTATGCCCGCAACTTCCTGCTCCCGCAGGGCTTCGCGGCCGTGGTGAGCTCCGAGAGCCTGCGCCGTGTGGCGCAGGACAGGAAGGCTGAGGACGTCCGCCAGGCGCGTCTCGCCGAGGAGCGTGCCGAGATCGCCGAGCGCCTCGCGAACGTGAAGCTCACGATCGAGGCGCGTGCGGGTGAGGACGGCCACCTCTACGGCTCCGTCGGCCCGCGCCAGGTGCTGGCTGCCTTCTACGAAGAGGGCTACAAGTTCGTCGAGCGCCACCTGCGCTTCGAGACGGTTCGCGAGCTCGGCCAGTACGAGGCCACCGTGATCCTGGGCGCCGACAAGCAGGTCGACGTGCCCGTCTGGGTCGTGCAGGACGCGGCTGACGCCGTGTCGATGGCCGAAGAGGCCGCGCGCCGCGCCGAGGAAGAGGCCGCAGCCGAGGCGGGCGAGGGCGGGGACGCCCTGCCTTCCGTCGACGATCCGCTGGACGAGTAGCCGTCAGCGCGGCGACTGACGTCCGCGACCTTCCTTCAAGCGTGATCCGGGCCCGGGGTGCGTGGCAACCACGCACACGCACACGAGGCAACCGAGCGAGGGGAGCCGTGTGACCCCGTGCGTCGCTGGAGCATCCGATTTCGGGCGGGCGTTCGTCGGCCCTGCGGGCCTCCTCCGGCCGCCCCTACGGCGCCTCGTCCATTGGCAGCGACTGGATGAGCGTCACGGCCACGGCCGAATCACTCACCCTCGTGCGATCCCTCGGTGAAAGCCTTGCCATTCTCGCGTGAAGATGCCATAAGTTGTTTCCAGCAAACGACTTAGGTGGAAAACACGTGAATAGTCGGTGCAAAGACTTCCGAGATCCTGTGGAGAACCGCTTCTCCCGGCCGGTCCGTCGACGTCCCTCCCCTGAGGAAAATGGGTGGCCCGCTGCCGCTCTCCGCTGCGCACGGCGCAGCGTTCCGGCCGCACGGCCCGCGGGATGGAGGCCGAGCGCATGATCGATCGCAGGACGTCCACGGCGCCTGACGCCCTGATCGAGCGGGTGCCCCCGCACCACATCGAGGCCGAGCTGGCCGTGCTGGGGTCCATCCTTCTCGACGGCGAGACCATGGGCATCGTCGTGCCCATTCTCAAGGCGGCCGACTTCTACCGCTCCAACCACGCGCGCGTGTACGAGGTCATGCAGCTCCTCTACGAGCGCGGCGATCCCGTCGACGTGCTGCTCGTTCGTCGCGAGTGCGAGCGCCAGGGCATCCTCGAGGAGGTCGGCGACGAGTTCCTCGCGCGCCTCGCCTCGGTAGTACGCAGCCCGGCGCACGCCGAGCACTACGCGCACATCGTCCGGGAGAAGGCGATCGCCCGCTCCCTGATCGCCGCCGCGACCGAGATCCAGCAGGCCGCATTCGCAGACGAGCATCCCGGCGACGACCTGCTGGAGATGGCGGAGTCGGCCGTGTTCCAGCTCGGCGACAGCCGCGAGCTGGGCGGCGCGCAGGACGTCAAGAGCCTGCTCAACGAGACGTTCGAGGAGCTCGAGCGCGGCGACGGTCCCGCCGAGGGCGTGCTGACGGGCTACTACCAGTTCGACGACTACACGAGCGGCCTGCGCCCGGGCGAGCTGATCATCGTCGCGGGCCGCCCCTCCATGGGCAAGTCCACCTTCGCGCTGAACCTGGCCATGAACGCGGCGCTGCAGGGTGGCAAGTCGATCGCGATCTTCAGCCTCGAGATGACGGCGCAGAACATCGTGAAGAACATGCTCTGCGCCAAGTCGAGCGTGCCCGGCCAGAAGATGCGCCGCGGCGGCCGCTTCATCGGCCAGGCGGAGCGGCAGCGCCTGCAGGACGCGGCGGGCCCGCTGTTCGAGGCGCGCATCTTCGTCGACGACGCGCCGGCGCTGACGCCGATCATGCTGCGCTCCAAGTGTCGCCGCATCAAGGCGCGCCACGGTCTCGACCTCGTGCTCATCGACTACATGCAGCTGATGGAGGCACGTGGCGGCTCGCTCGGCATCGACAACCGCCAACAGGAGATCAGCTACATCAGCCGCTCGCTCAAGGGGCTGGCGCGCGAGCTGGAGGTGCCCGTCATCGCGCTCTCGCAGCTCAACCGCGACGCCGAGAAGCGTGAGGGCAACAAGCCCAAGCTCAGCGACCTGCGTGAGTCGGGTGCCATCGAGCAGGACGCCGACGTGATCTGCCTGCTCTACCGGCCCTGGTACTACACGCGCAAGGACAACGAGCGCCACGACGCCGAGGTGATCATCGCGAAGCAGCGCAACGGGCCGACGGGCACCGTGAAGCTGTTCTTCCACGATGAGTTCATGAGGTTCGACAACCCCGCTCCTCAGGGCATGGCGTAGAGACGCTGGATGCTCGACGGCGCTGCGTCGGCGTCGTCCTCGCGTGGCAGACCACGCCACGTCCTAGCCTCCTTGCGGCGCCCTCGCCCCAGCGCCTCTACGCGGCTTCTTGTCACTTGCACCTGCACTTGCACTTGCACCTGCACTCGATGGGCGGGCGTTCGTCGCCCTTCGACTCGCTGCGCTCACTCAGGGCTCCTCCGGCCGCCCCTACAGGGCCCTTGCCCAATGAGGGCCGCTGGATGATCGTCACGGCCACGGATGTCGAAGGCGAGGCCCGTCGTGATGCGTGCCGCGCGTCCGCGGTCCGACCCGCCTCGCCATCGATCCGAATGCGAGGGTGCCGGCGATGCGGCGCGGGGCTCTGCGTGCCGGTCGCGCTTCGCCATCGAATCGAGGGCGAGGTGCCTTGCGGCGGGGGACGGCCGCCCGTGGTCGTCGCGCTTCGCCTTCGTTCCGTACGAACCCACCGACAGATGCTCGTCACTCCCACCGAGTGACACCCCGATGACAGGCATCCCACGAGCCCGCGAGCGCCGCCCGCAGTGCGCTGCGGCCGCGATCGCGGCCACCCCGAAGCGCCGCTCCGCCATGCCCGTGGGGGGCACTACAATCTCGCCCGCTCGTCCAGATGGAGGGGCAGGGGCGGGCAGGTTCGCGGGCACCGGCGCCGCGGGCCGCCAGGAGGGCGCGACAGCGTGCGCGTAGGCTCGGACGGAGACACCCAGCGCAAGCGGCCGGGCCCGCGCTGCCTTCGC
>JASJDY010000011.1 GCA_030065025.1 Planctomycetota bacterium | reverse complement strand
CGACCACGACAGCGTGAAGATGCTCGCCGAGGCCGGGGTCGAGCTCACGGTCCTGTCCCAGGAACATGAGACTTACGACCAGATGAACTGAGGCGGCTGCGGCCGCCGATCCTCTCGCTGCGCCGCGCCCCAACTCGGATCCTGGTCCTCAACGGCCAAGAGGCCGCCTCCGGCCATGATCCTCGTCGTGCCTGCGGCTCGCGTCGGTCTCGACGCCCTCGCAGCGGCCCTTTCGACTCGACTTCGTCTCGCTCAGGGACTTCGTCTCAGGCCGCCCCTACGGCGCCACGGCATGCGCATGCGGCGATGAAGGTGCCTGAACGTCCGGGGATTCGGGGGTTGGCAGGTGCGCAGGTCAGGCCGAAGGTGCACGTGAGCCAGGGTGGAAGCTCGGAGCCCCCCATGTCCTGCGTCCGCATCGCCCTGCTCCTCCTCGCCGGCCTCGTGCTGCCCGCCTGCGGCCTCGCCGAGTCGATTGCCGAGGGATTCGTCGACGACGAAGAGGTCGTCCTCGAGCACCGGCTCGATCGCTCCGGCACGATCGTCCGCACAGCGAGCGGTACCGAGATCGAGGCCATTCCCGCGCAGCTCTACGCAGGCGATGCCGCCATCGACGCGTACGGCATGTGCGTGTTCGGTTTCGCGATCGAACCGTCGCTGCAGCCGAGCAACACGGAGATCGATCGGGTCACGCTCCGCATCTGGCTCGAGCCGGGCGAGGGCGCGCCCGCGGACCTGGGGCCGCTGATCGTCTCGCACCTGCCCGCGCATCCTGACGAGCTGCTCGCCACGGGCATGGTGCCGCTGCCGCCGGGGAACGACGTCGGTACCCTGACGGGACCCTACGCCGCCGGCTGGCGCGATGTCGACGTCACGCTCGCGTTCCTGCAGGACTGGAACGCGGGCCGTTCCATCAGCGTCTTCGCCGTGCGCTGCACGTCCCCGACGAATGGCGATGCACAGGCCGACACGGTCACCTTCGACGGTACGGACGGCAGCGGAAGCCCCGCGCGTACACAGCTGATCCTGCGCTTCTCGCTCGACCTCTAGGGCGCGCGTCGATCGCCACGACTGTCGCAGGTTTGTTGCCAAGACACGGGGCGTTGCGGCGACAAAAGCCCCAATTCGGTAGCATCGTGCCTGTTGAGGGGAACAGGAGCCGGACGAGGCCCGCGGATCTTCCTGCCACCGCACCTCGTCCGCATGGGCACGGATGCGACTCAGGCAACACCGCTGGTCGGCCCCCGAGGGCTGGCACGGAGGCCCTCCGGAGGACCTCCCCCGTCGAGCGGGGCTCGTGCTCGTCTTCGGCGCGACGCCGCGGCTGCGCTCGGCCGAGCTGCTGGATGACATCCGGGCTGCCTACCCCGAAGCGGTGATCGTCGGCTGCTCGACGGCCGGTGAGATCGAGGACGTCGCAGTCCACGACGACTCGCTCGCCGTTACCGCCGTGGCCTTCGACCACACCCACGTGCGCGGCAGCCAGCTGCCGTGTCCGGACCGCGCCGCGAGCCGGCAGGTGGGCCGCATGCTCGGAGAGCTCCTCCTCGCCGACGACCTGGCGCACGTGTTGCTCTTCTCGGCCGGGCTGCAAGTCAATGGCAGCGATCTGGTCCGCGGGCTGAGCTCGGTGCTACCGGACGGCGTCGCCGTGACGGGCGGGCTGGCCGGCGACGGGCAGCGCTTCGAAGACACATGTGCGTTCATCGGCGAGCCGCAGGAGGACCAGACCGTCGCGGCGATCGGCCTCTACGGACGGAAGCTGCGGGTCGGCTACGCCTCGCTCGGCGGGTGGGATCCGTTCGGCCCCGAGCGGCTCATCACGCGCTCGGAGGGCAACGTGCTGCACGAGCTCGACGGCCGCTCGGCGCTGGGGCTCTACAAGCGCTACCTCGGCGAGTACGCCGCCGAGCTGCCCGCGAGCGCCCTGCTCTTCCCGCTGAGCCTGCGCACGCCGGACGGCGGCCGCGGCATCGTGCGCACGATCCTGTCGATCGACGACGACGCCGAGACCATGACGTTCGCCGGCGACGTTCCCGAGGGCAGCTACGCGCGCTTCATGAAGGCCAACTTCGAGCGCCTCATCGACGGCGCCACGGACGCTGCGCGGACGAGCGCGACCGCGGTCGGCAGCGAACGCGCGGAGCTTGCGCTGCTCATCAGCTGCGTCGGCCGCCGCATGGTGCTGAAGCAGCGCGTCGAGGAGGAGATCGAGAGCGTGCGCGAGGTGCTGGGACCCGAGCCCGTCCTGACGGGCTTCTACTCCTACGGCGAGATCTCGCCCTTCACGCCCAATGCGCGCTGCGAGCTGCACAACCAGACGATGACGATCACCACGCTGGCGGAGACTGACGGTGCATAAGCTGCTCCTCCGCCAGCTGAAGCGCTGCGGCCTGACACCGGAGGAGATCCCGGCCGAGATGCGCGTCGTGCTCGAGGCCGTCAGCGAGGCCTACGAGCAGGCCGACCACGACCGCACACTGCTGGAGCGCTCGCTGGAGCTCACCTCCCAGGAGCTGCTCGAGGCGAACGCCGAGCTGCGCCGGGACCGCGAGAACCTCGAGCACGCTGTCCGCGAGCGGACGCTGGAGCTCGAGCGCGAGATCGCCGAGCGACGCCAGGCGGAGGAGGCGATCCGGAGCTCCGAGGCACGCTTCCGCCGCCTCTTCGAGGGCTCGCGCGACGCAATCTACATCAGCACGCCCGACGGCCGCCTGGTCGACATCAATCCGGCCGGCGTCGAGCTGTTCGGCTACGACTCCAGGGAGGAGATGCTGTCGCTGGACATCCCGCGGCACCTCTACGTACGCCCCGCGCAGCGCGACGAGTTCCGCGCCACGATGACGCGCGAGGGCTTCGTGCGTGACATGGAGGTCTCGGTGCAGCGGCGCGACGGCCGCATCCTGCGCGTGCAGATCAGCGCGAGCGCCGAGCGTGACGAGAGCGGGCTGATCTCGACGTACCGCGGCATCCTGCGTGACGTGACGGCGCGGCGGGAGCTGGAGGAGTCGCTCGACCGCGCGCAGCGCATGGAGTCGATCGGCCGTGTGGCCGGCGGTGTGGCGCACGACTTCAACAACCTGCTGACGGCCATCCTGGGCTACACGGATCTGTGCGAGCGCCTCCTGCCGGACGACGCGCAGGCACGCGAGTACATGCACGAGATCACGAACGCGGCCGCGCGCGGCGCCGACCTCACGGCGCAGTTGCTCGCGTTCAGTCGCCGCCAGGTGCTCAGCCCGAAGGTCCTCGACCTGAATGCCGTCGTGCGCGACATGGAGCGTCTGCTACGCCGCGTGATCGGCGAGGACCTGGACCTCGTCGTGGAGCTCGGACCGGATCTCGGCCACATCCGTGCTGATGGCGCCCAGCTGGAGCAGGTGATCCTCAACCTGATCGTGAACGCGCGCGACGCGATGCCGAGCGGCGGCACGGTCGCCGTGCGCACTCGGAACGTCACGCTGCGCCACGCGCGGGACTGCCGCCGCCTCGATCTCGAGCCCGGCACGTACGTCGTGCTCGAGACGCAGGACAGCGGCGTCGGTATGAACGCCGAGGTACGGGAGCGCGTGTTCGAGCCCTTCTTCACCACGAAGCCCCAGGGCAAGGGCACGGGACTGGGTCTTTCCACGGTGTACGGCATCGTCGAGCAGAGCGGCGGCCGCATCGACCTACGCAGCTATCCCGGCCGGGGCAGCACATTCACGATCTACCTGCCGGCGACAGACGAGCCGCTCGACGTCGTGGTGGTCAAGGAGGACGCACCCCTCGTGGCGCAGGGCGCCGACACCGTGCTCGTGGTCGAGGACGAGGACGCCGTGCGCGCACTGCTGTGCGACGTGCTGACGGAGGGCGGCTTCCGCGTGCTGCAGGCGCGCGACGGCCGCGAAGGCCTGACGATCCTGCGCGAGCGTGAAGGCGCCGTGGACCTGCTGCTGACGGATGTCGTCATGCCGCGCATGAGCGGCACGGAGCTGATCCAGCTGGCGCGGGCGCGCTGGTCGGAGCTGCCGATCCTGATGGTGTCCGGATTCACGGACAAGCCCGACGCGGTGCTGGAGGGCAGCCTACCGGGTGGCCCGGTGCACTTCCTGCAGAAGCCCTTTGCGCCGGCCGCCCTGCTTGCGCGGCTGCACGCGATTCTCGAGAGGCCGGAGGAGTCGCCGGCGCCGAATCAGGCGTAAGACGGGCGGGCCTTCGGACCCCTCGACGAGCTCGGAGTCCTCGGGCCGCCCCTACGAGTCCCTGGTTGCGTCGGACGGCTCAGCCCGGGGAGCGACGGAGCAGGCGCCACCGCCGGCGGGGATGAGCGCGGCGACGACGAAGCCTGTGAGCAGCCCGGCAATCAGACCGGGACCGTAGGAGAGGAACTGCTGCGCGGCGAGGCCGGCGAGTGTGAAGAGGACCACGACCGTGATCTTCCTGGGGCTGTTCAAGCTTCAGAGCATGGGACTAGACCTTACGGGATCTCCAGCACGACCTCCGTCTTGGAGGGGTCGTCTTTCAGACCAACCCCATGATGCTCCTCGAGGCCCGTTCGTTTCAGCCTCCTGAAGAGGCGGATCTCGATCGTGCGCGGGTCGATTGCAGGCCCTCCGGGCAGCTGCTCCCGAGGAAGCATCGCGATGCAGCCAAGCAGGTCCCCCGAGCGCCAGTGGCGTCCGCGCGGCAGGCGGCCCTCCAAGCGCGCGCGCTCACGGCCCGTCGCGTCGAGCAGACGGCACTCGACGAAGAAGAGACCCTCGTGCGGGCCCTCGACATGCCAGCGAAGCTCGAGCGTGTCTGTCGCCTCGTCCCAGCGGAACGCCGTGACGCGCGCACCGCACGCGAATGTAGATGTGTCGGTGACGGTGAGCCCTTGCTGTGGATGTTCCGACGGACTCTGGGTCCGCACCTGGTAGCAGGTCTCGACGTACCTTGGCGGGCCCGCGATGCCGTGCACGGCTCGCATCTTGAACGTGGCTGCCCCGTCGCAGCCCAGCGGTACGTCCAGCACGATGTGCTGCCCCGCCGGCATCAGTCGGAGCGTGTAGGGGACGATCGAGACGTCCTTCGCGCCGGACAGCAGGACGTCCCAGATCGCAGCCTCGCTGTCCTCGATGACGTCGTCGCCCTCCGCGACCACGACAGCGCGCCTGGGAACGCGCGCGAGGACCTCGTCACGCACGGCCATGCGCATGCCCAGCGGCACACCGAAACCACCGGGCGTCGTGTAGCGGCCAACGAAGCCGAGCATGGACGTCTGACTCCAGACGTGGAGACCGGACAGCCCGATGAGCACAAGCATGCCGAGGGCGAGCGCAGGACGAGCGCGGAGGCGGCCGACGAGGATGCCCAGCGCGAGGAAGCCCGCGGGCAGCGCGGGGATCATGTAGTGGATCCAGACCGTGGTCCACGTGACCG
Organism: Planctomycetota bacterium; assembly: GCA_030065025.1. Lineage (GTDB taxonomy): Bacteria > Planctomycetota > PLA2 > PLA2 > JAEUHO01 > JAHEIK01. The sequence goes on along the minus strand of JASJDY010000011.1, from coordinate 11,949 downwards.
CGTAGACGAGCGGCGTGACGATCACCCAGAGCGCGATCATCCGATCGAGCGGTGCCGCGCCGCGTCGGCACGCCCACACGACGACCCACGCACATGCGAGCAAGGCGAGAACACCCACGGCGAGGAAGACACCCTCACCGTCCGGTGCGCTGTCGAGCACCCGCTCACCGACCTCGCCCCCGACGAAGTCCCGAGCGCCCGAGCCTCCCCAAGTGTCGCGCAGGCGCAGGAGCACGTCGGCGGAGAGGGCCGCCTCATGCTCGGCGGCGCGCTCCTCGAGGTGCGCCTCGGCCACGCCCGCCGGAAGCTCGCCCCAAGCCTTGGCCGCCCCGACTGCAAACGGCACGACGCTAAGCACCGTCACGCCCACGCCGATCCAGAACGGACGCCCCAGGTGCTTCCGGCCTGCCCAGACGAGGTACGCGGCAGCAGGGACCAGCACGAACGTGGCGTAGTAGATCTGCCCCGTGACCGAGAGCAGCGGCAGGAACAGCGCCTGCGCCCAGCGGCGCTTCTCGAGGAAGCCCAGCACGCCGACACCGAGCGTGAGCAGCACGAAGAAGGGGATCACGTCCTGTGCCCAGATCTTCCGGGACCAGATCACGGCCCATGGATTGGTCGCGAAGAGCAGCGCCGCGACAACGGCGGTCGCAGGCCCCCACCAGCGCCGCGCGAAGAGGAAGAGAAGCAACACGGCGAGCAGGCCCAGGACGGCCACGAACTGCGTCACGCGCACGGGATCGTTGCCGAAGAGCGCGTACGGCAGCGCGAAGACCCACACGCTGAACGGCGGATTGGGAACGCCGATCGAGGAGCCGATGCCGAGCAAGGGCACGGACTCGCCGCGCGCCATCTCGAGCGCCAGGCGCGAGAGGTTCGCCTCGTCCCTGCGGTACTCGACGACGCCGGGCTGCTGCAGCCGGAGGAAGCCGGCGACGGTCAGGATGACGAGGAGCGCCCCCCACTCCCACGCCCGCATACGGCTACCTGATGCCTCGCGTGGTGGCGAGCTGCGCCTGTTCCTTCTGCTTCTTGAGCACCTTGTGCCCCACGCGGCCGAACAGGAAGGGCAGGAGACGCGTGAAGATGCCCACCTTGCGCTCGATCCACTCCCACACGTGACCGAACACCCAGAAGGGCGGCGTCAGCACGTAGGCGAGACCGCGCGTGAGCCACCGGAACGCCGGCAGGCGACTGAGCAGCTTCGGGATGAACAGCAGCACGTGGATGATCTTGAGCTTGTCGAGCCACGTGGTCTTGGCGAGCGCATGGAGCGCGCAGCACAGCCAGTAGAGCGGATCCACGTGCATGCCGCGATGCCGGCCGATCTTGAGGAACGTGTTGACCATGCGACCTGGCGTGCCCTGGCCGAACTTGATGCGGTTCTTGATGCGCTTGAGCTCGCGTCCACGGATGCGCTGCATGCCGGGCTTGAAGCGTGTCTCGTCGCCGTCCTCGTAGATGAGCGAGTGCAGGTAGGAGCCCTGGGGCACGCGCAGGCGGTTCGTCACCAGGTGGTCGATGCCGTAGGTGCCGCCGAACCAGAGGTACTCCATCATGTCCTCCTCCGTCTCGCCGGGCGATCCGAGGAGGAAGTTGCAGACGAGCAGGATGTTCGTCTGCTTGAGCATATCCATCGACTTCTTTGCCAGCTCGACGGTCTGGCCCTTGCGATAGAAGCGCAGCGTCTTGTCGGAGAGGGACTCAATGCCGAAGGCGAGCGCGAAGAAGCCGGCGCGCTCCATCTTCTTGAGCGTCTCGACGCTGCCCTTCGCGACGTGGTCGACGCGACCGGTGCCGATCAGCACCTTGCGCACCTTGTTCTCGATGAGCAGGTCGGAGAGCTGATCCAGCGCCTCCATGTCCGTGGTCATGTCGTCGTCGACCCACAGGACGATCGGTGCCGTGACCTCGGAGAGCTCCTTGTACTGGCTCTCGGGGGAGCGGCCCTGCCAGCGCAGGTACTTGCCGTCGGTGTCCTTGCCGTACTGGTAGCAGAAGCGGCAGTGGTAGTTGCAGCCCATGGCCGCGCGCACGAGATCGACCTCGATACCGACGCACTCGTAGCGGTACTTGGGATTGCGCAGGCTGCGCACGGGGTACACGTCGTCGGACAGGCGATGCGTGACGCGCTGGTTCTGCACGCTCCCGCCGTCGCTCGTGCGGTACGTGAGGCAGTCGACGTCCTCGGGCGTGTTGGCGTCGAGCAGCTGGCGGATGGGCGTGTCGGGGAGCCCCACCATGTGCACGTCGACGCGCGGATAGGCCTCCAGCGTCTCCTCGGGCTTGCCGAAGCCCGTGCCGCCGGCCACCACGGGCACGTCGTCGGGGATCTGCTCGAGGACCTCGTCGATGACGTGGATGTGCCACTTGCCGAAGAGCGAGCAGTCCTCGAAGAAGCCGTACATGCAGACGAGGTCGGCCTTCGCGAGCTCCGCGCGGATGTCGTCCTCGAAGCGCATGTCGAGCAGGACGCTCGTTCGGCCGGTGGCGTGGACCCCCGCCTGGAGGTACTCCGCCCCCAGGGGCGGCAGGCACGTGTAGGGATTCACGTACGTGAACGGGTAGACGATCACGACGTGCTCGATGTCGCGCTCGAGACGCTCGAGGTACGTGGGCTGGGTGGCGAGCTCGGTCGTCATGGCGTCCTGTCTTCGCACGCCGCCTTCGCCCGTGCAACTCCTAGGGGCTCGAGCGCGAGCCGTAGGGCCCTCAGCGCGCGACCAGCGTCGCCTCGACCGTCTTCTCCTCGCCCCCTCGGCGGAAGGTCACCTTGACGACATCGCCGGGCTGGTGGCGGCCCAGCAGCTTCGAGAAGTCGCGCAGGTCCTTCATCACCGCCCCGTCGAAGGCCAGGAGGATGTCGCCCTTCTCGATGCCGGCCTTCGCCGCAGGGGAGCCCGCGATCACGGACGCCACCTTGACGCCCGGGCCGCGGAAGGCGAACTCCGGCATCGTGCCGAAGCTCACGCGGCGCCCCCCGCCCTTGCGGGGCATGGCCTTGCCCTTGCCGGCCTTGCCCAGGTTCGCCGTGAGCGCATTCGGCCGCTCGCCCAGGTAGACGATCGTCTCTCGGACGAACGTGGCGACCTTGACGAGGCCGTCGGCATCGACCTTCTCGACGTCGTCGGTCGGCCGGTGGAAGTCCTCGTGGGCGCCGGTGAAGATCTGCACGGCGGGTACACCGACGCGCATGAAGCTCTGCTGATCCGAGCCCCCGATGTCGTCGCCGATGCAGGTGCTCTCGACCCCCGTCGTGAAGCCCACGCCCATCGCGATGTGGCGCCATTCGCTCGCGCTGTTCGAGCCGAGGACCTGGATCTTCTTGCCTTCGAGGCGGCCGACCGTGTCCAGGTTGACCATCGCGATGGCGTTCTTCGCCGGCAGGTCCCGCATCGTCTTGACGTAGTGCGCCGAGCCCTTGAGGCCCCACTCCTCACCCGTGAAGGCCACGAAGACGATCGAGCGCGAGGGCTTGTGACCCTTGCCCATGAGCTGGGCGAGCTCAAGGAGGACGGCGATGCCGGAGGCGTTGTCGTCGGCGCCGTTGTAGATCTTGCCCTTCTCCTTCGCGCGCCTGTCGGGCCAGCCGCGACCGAGGTGGTCGTAGTGCGCGCCGAGGACGACGGACTGGCCCTTCATCGCCGGGTTCGTGCCGGGGATCACGCCGACGACGTTGCGCAGCGTCACGGGCTTGCCGTCCGGACCGTTCTCGGCGGTGAACGTCTGGAAGAACGAGCCCTTGTCCCCGGCGGGCTTCAGACCCGCCGCCTTCATCGCGTTGGCGATGTAGTCGGCGCTCTCGTCGAGGCCCTTCGTGCCCGCGCCGCGACCCTCGCGTGCGTCGTCGGCGAGCCAGGCGACGTGGGCCATGAGGCGCTTCGGATCGAAGACGGGCGCAAGGCGCGCGAGCGGCTTGCGCTTGGGCAGCGTGCCGGGCTTGTCGGAGCCGGCGTTGGGTAGCGGCAGCGACAGAGGCGAACCCGTGGCGGGCCAGCGGCCCTTCGCGACGTTGTCCGGCGCTGTGCCGTGGAAGCCCAGGTAGCTGTACTTGCCGTAGTGCGGGAGCTTGCGGGCGAGGCCGGCGACGGCGGCGTCGACGTCCGTGCCGATCCAGCCGACGGCGAGCTCTTCGTTGCTCGGATGACGCGCGACGTACACGAAGCTGTGCTCGGCCCGCGGGATCTCGACGAGGCCGTAGTCGATCTTCTCCCCGAGCGACGCGCCGTGCGTGCCCAGCTCGGCAGACAGCACGCGCTTCCACGGGTTGTCCGCGCCGAGCACCCAGACCGCGCGATCCGCGGGCAGCTCCTTCAGCTCGGATGCCTTGACGACCCGCACCTTGCCGCTGCCGCGGTCCCAGGCCTTGGTGAGCTGCGCCCAGCGTGCGGCGCCCTGGTCCGGGAGGACCAGCGTGACGCGCCGCGCGCCGAACATCTGACTCAGCGTCGGCGGGATCTCGGCGCGGTGCAGGCGGCGGAAGACGTCGAACTGGGGATCGACATCGACGCGCAGGGGCTCACCGGGGCCGGTGAGCTCGAACGTCTGGCTCTTCTCCGTCATCTCCACGGAGGTGACCTGCGCGGCGCCCTGGCCCTTCCACGTGACGGCGACCGGCACGCGGAGCCGATACGGCGCTCCGTCCTGACGCTGGGTGAGCACGATGCTCACCTTGCCTGCGGACACCTCGTTCCACGCGACGGCCAGCTCCGGCGCCCCCGTGCGCTCCACCCACTGGTCGAAAAACCAGCCGAGGTCGCGCTCGGACACGGCCTCGAACGCCTTGCGCATGTCGCCGAAGGACGCGCGCTTCCACTTGTTATCCCGGTAGAAGCGCTGGAGGCCGCGGGTGAAGAGCCCGTCGCCGAGCTCGAGCCGCAGCATGTGGCACATCATCAGGCACTTGCCGTAGCCGATGGCCTGTGTGGCGGATGAGTGGCGCGAGCGGAACTGCGTGAGGGGGAAGTCCTTCCCGGCCTTCACGTAGTTGCGATAGCCCTTGAGCGTGTCCTGGCGGTACTCGACGCCGCGTCCCTGGCCCTCGCGCACGAGGTGATCGGCGAGGTACGCCGTGAGCCCCTCGCACCAGTTGCCCGTCTGCCAGTCGACGTAGACGGAGTTGCCCCACCAGTTGTGCAGGATCTCGTGCGGGTAGCTCGAGTGCAGGATGAACGGGAAGCGGATCACGCGCGGGCCGAGCAGCGTGAAGGAGGGCATGCCGTAGCCCGTGTCCCAGAAGTTCTCGATGACGGCGAACTTCTCGTAGGGGTAGGGCCCGATGAGCTTCCGGTACATCTCGACGTACTGCGCGGTGACCTCGAGGTACTTGTTCGCGAGGTTCTCGTCCGGCTGCCGCAGGAACGCCTGGGCGAGCACGCCGCCCGCCGAGCGGCTGTACTCGTGGAAGCGGTTGGCGATCAGGTAGACCTCGTCCATCGGGTCCTTGCAGGACCAGACGACCAGGCGCTTGCCGTCCTCGATCTTCGCGGCGACGCGCGTGCCCTGACTGACGGCGTCCCAGCCCTCAGGCAGTGTCACGTTCAGCGTGAACGTGACGAGCTCGTCGCCGAAGCGCGGCAGCCACCACGACGCGCCGCCGAGGAAGACCCCCGCCTTGCTGATCGTGCCAGGCGTGCGGGAGAAGCTGCGTGCGTACTCCTCGCTCTCCATCTGGAGCGGATGGTTGATGGTCCCGGCGAGGCGCAGCATCACGGTCTTCGCCGGCGTTCCGTCCTTCGGACGCAGCACCCACTCCTCGAGACGCAGCGCGTGCTTCGCCCCCTCTTCGCCGCTGCCCGTCTTCCCGGGTGTGGGCTGGACGCGCTTGGGCCCGACCGTGAAGTCGGAGCCGTCGAGGGCCTCGACCGCCAGACCCGCGTGCAGGCGGAAGGTGAGCAGCGGATCGGAGAGCTTCCGCCCGGACCACGCCGCAGGCAGCGTGATCTCGTCGACGATCTCGATCGTGTGCCGCTCGGGATCGAGCGTGGCGGCGACGGCGTGGTGGAGCGTACGAGGCTCGTCGTCGGCCTCCGCGAGCCGGGGACCGCCGGCGACCAGGACGAGCAAGAGGGCTGTGGCGAGGAAGGCGTGGGAACGGTGCACGGGGGACCTCGGACTCGGGGACGGGCTGCGGATTCTACCGTTCGGGGCAAGGCCTCAGCGCCGTACGCGGACGAGCCGTGTCCGCGAACGACCGGGAATCCTCATGTCTGGCAAGGCGGACGCTGGCGGTTCGGCGGGCGCGGGTATGCTCGCCGCGAGATGAGCGCCTGGCGGATCTTCAACATCGTCCTGCTGATCGCCCTGGTCTACCTGGGCGCTGCGTGGGCGTTGTCGTGGCCGCCCTTCGGCGGAGACGCCGCGGGTGGTGAGGTCGAGCCGATCGACGTGGGCACCCTGGAGACGGGTGCCGGCAAGGGCAAGGGGCGGCCGGGCATGATCCCAACGGCCCCCGTGCCGGCGGCCGCGGTGAGCACCACCCAGATCGCGAATACGGTCTCCAAGGCGTCGCTCTGGCTCATCCAGCACCAGCGCCGGGACGGCAGCTGGGGCGAGATGCGTGTGAAGGGTGCGTACGGTCCGTTCCACATCGACCGTCCCGGCTTCCATCAGGCCGGCCCCACGGCCATCGCCCTCTACGCCCTGCTGGAGTCCGGGCTGGCGCTGCGTCACCCCGTCGTGCGCCGCGGCTTCGCCTACCTGGAGAAGCACCACGTGTGGCCCGCCACGTCGCCCGAGACCGCGATGGTGCTGATGGCGATCACGGCCACGCGCTCATCGGAGACGGGCGAGCGCCTGTCGCCGGGCTACCGCAAGTGGGCCATGGACCTCGTGGACCACCTGGTGAAGAAGCGCACGGCCAAGGGCTGGCGCTACAACTACCAGGGTCGCTACGAGCCCCCGCAGATCGGGGGGCGTGAAGACGTCATCTCCACGCATCTCGCGGCCCTCGCGCTCCTCTCCGCCAAGCGTGTCGGCATCGAGGCCGAGAAGAGCGTGTGGATGGACATCCTGCGCTTCACGCTCGCCCAGCAGGAGCCCATCACGCGCGACGATGCAGAAGGGCCCGAGCCGCGCGGGTTCGCGTACGTCCTGGGTCACGACATCACCGACAACGGGAAGGCCACGGGCGGAACGACGGCCTGCGGCGTCGCCAATGTGCTGATGGCGCGCTACGTCCTCACGGAGCGGGGCACGAAGCCGGCCGCGCTTCAGAACGAAGATCCCATCCTCGGGCGCAAGGTCGAGGCCGGGCTTGCGGCCGCCGACGCGTGGCTCGTGAAGCACTGGCATCCGTCGGAGACGCCGGGCAAGGCGCCGGGCTCGAAGGTGCTGCACCACCACTGGCTGTGGGCGCTGGAGACGGCGATGGACCTGAACCCGGTGCAGCCGGGCCGCCTGGGGCCGTACAGCTGGTACCCGGAGATCGCGAGCGGCCTGATCGGCCGCCAGAGCGATGACGGCGCCTGGCACAACCCGGGCATGTGGGAGCCGGCGAACGTGATCGACACCTCGCTCGCCATCCTGTTCCTCGAGCGCGCCAGCCGGAACCTCCTGCAGCCGAGGTAGCGGCTCCTGCGAGGCCCGCCCACGTGACGTACGCGAGCGCGTACTCGTGCGCGTTCTCGTGGCCATCCCGACGACGCCGGGTCCCAGCCGTGGGCGAGGCCGTCACGCGCTCGCGCTCGAACACGCGCTCGCGTTCGTCAACCCAGGCGCTGCGTGGCAGATCCCGTTCCGCAACTGTAAGCACCCGACCGGTTTCCCACTTCAACCGGTGCCCCGCCGAGGCCGAAGAGACCGCGACGGCACCTCGGGTGGGGACCCGGCCGTCGACAGGTTGGAGGTGGAACGATGAGGCTCCGGACGCTGGTCTGCGTGCTGTTGGCAGCGGCCCTCCTGACGCTCGCCACCGCTGCGGCCGAGGCGGCGGGCACGAACACCGGTGCAGTGAAGCTCGGCAAGTCCGGTCAGGTCTACGTCTGGCAATCCGGCGGCTGCTGAGGTGATCCCGGGACGTGGTCCACGTCCCTCGCCGGCCGCGTCTACACCTGGAAGGGTCCCTGGCGGGCCACGCCGCGGCAGATCATGCGCGGCATGGGACTCACGAAGGCCCACCTCCGCCGCCGCCCCGTCGTCAAGTCCCCCACGACGAAGCCGGCGGCGCCCAAGGCTGCCGCGCCCCGGACCACGGCATCGCGGACCGCAGCCGCCAAGCGCCAGGCGCCTGCGAGCGCCCCGCGAAAGACCGGGAAGCCCTCCACGAACCAGAGGGTCAAGGGCGCCTCCTGAGCACGTCGCTTGACGTAGCCGCCGGCCGCATGCGTACTGGTGTGCAACCGGAAGGCACGGTGACGAGCATGAGCAACACGCAGGATGACCTCGGGCATCCCGTCTCGAGGCCCGAGCCGAACGATGCCGAGGTGCTGGAGCTAATCCGCCGCGCCGAAGCGCACGAGCTAGGACGCGACTTCCTCGCCGAGGGCGCCCTCGACGCCGTGGCCGCCACCTTCGGCGTGCACGCCTTCGTGGTCGATGCCGCGCGCGAGCGCCTGGCAGGGCACTAGCTCGCCACAGACGGCTGGCAGGCTCAGTCCTTGTCGCCCTTCAGGTAGCGCATGCGCGTGACCTTGTACTTGTCCGCGATGCGCTTGTTGATCTCGTCGAGCTTGGCGGCCTCGATCACGAGGTCCGACTCGAGACCGTCGAAGCGGAAGACGTGGTACGCACCCTCCGGCGTCTCCAACGCCTTCGGCACGTCCTTGAAGTCGTTGATCTCGATGCCGTTGATCGTCTTGATCGGCTGGTCGTAGACGTTCTCGTAGCCCTTGTTGGACTCGTCCTGCAGCACGCGATCGACGTAGATCACGCGGCGGCGCTTCGTGGGCGGGTCCCAGTTCGCGCGCTCGCGGAAGCGACGCAGGATCACGCCGCCGGCCGAACGGGAGATGCCCGAGCTCGAGGTGAGCTCGAGCAGCACGAGGCCACCGATGACCATGAACTGCGGACGCCCTGCGCCGTATCCATCCGGCACGCGCTTCTCGCCGGGCTCTTGCCCCTTGAGCTCGAACTCGACCTCGACCTCCGCGCCGTCGCGGAGGATCTTCGCCCGCACACGGTCACCGGCGTAGCGCCGCCCGCTGAGCAGGTAGCTGGAGCTGAGGCGCCCGTGCACCTCGTGCACGAACTTGCCCTCGTCGTCGATGTCGTAGCCGTCGACGGCGAGCAGCACGTCGCCCTCCTCGAGGACCCCGTCGCCGCTGCGCCCGGGCACGACGCGACGGATCGCGATGCCGTGCTGGTTGTCCGCGAGGCCGTAGTACGTGCGGAGGTCCTGACGGAGCAACTGGTGGGTCCAGAAGCCGGGACCGGGGCGGCCGCTGTAGGCGTCGTCACCGAAGTCGTCCATGTACTGTCGGATCGTCTCGATGGAGAGGATCGTGGCCTGCTGGCGACTGCCGTAGGAGCTCGTGACGAGCCCGACGACCTTGCCGTCCTTCAGCGCGACTTGACCGTCGCCGCTGTCCGAGAGCGAGGCGCGGAGCTGGAGGCTCAGCCCGGTGCTGCCCGCGATGGCCCGGATCACGCGTGCCTGGGTGCGCTCCGGGATGTTGTCGCGGCCCAGATAGTGGATCTCGAACTCATCATCGAGCTTGACGGGCTCGCCGAGGTCCAACGGACCCAGCGCCTTCTTCAGGTTCGGGTCGTCGAACTCGATGAGGGCCAGTCCGATGCGCTTGTCCACGTGACGCAGCTTGCCGGGATAGCGGCGGGCGCTGTTGGCGATCGCGATCTCGATCATGCGCTGGTTGGTGACGACGCTCGACTTGACCATGATCACGCCGTCGCCGACGACCACGCCACGACCCGACCGCGTGTACGCGCGGCCGAGCTTCCAAGGCGCGGTGCTCTCGTAGCTCTGGTAGGTGACGTGGACGCGCACGAGCGCGGCGCGCAGCTTGGGAGCGAGGTCCTCGTCCTTGGCGGCCGCCGGAGCGGCGGGCGAGACGAGCAGGAGGCCCAGTCCGAGGGCGAAGAGTGCGAGGCGACGCATGACTATTTGTCCTCCTTCGGCGCGATGTAGCGATCTTCGGCGATCTCGTACTTCTTCAGGATCTCGGGGTTCACCTCGCGGATCTTCTTCATGTCGAGGATCAGCGGGGCCGTGTTGACACCCTCGAACTCGATCTTGACCAGGTCCTTCTTGGAGCTGTCGATGAGCTGCACGAAGTGCGCGAAGTCCTTCGGCTGGACGCCGTCGACCTTGTCGACGATCGCGTCGCTGTAGCGGATGTAGCGCGTGCTCGGGTGGGCGAGCACGCGGCTGAGCAATACGAGCTGCTCGCGCGTCTTGCCTTCCTTCGCGACCGTCCGGTAGTACTGCTGCATGTAGTAGCTGAGCTCGTTGCTACGGCCCCAGCCGAGGTAGTTGTTGGTGAGCGGCAGGAACAGGTAGCCGCCCAGCACCATGTACTCGGGGCGCTCGTCGTACACGCGCCCGGGCTTCATGCGCGCCTCCCAGTCCTTGAGCGTGATCTCGACGTCGATCACCTTGCCGTCGCGGAGCACGGTCAGGACGGCCTTCTCGCCGATCTGCTTGCTCTCGATGACGAACCCGAAGTCGAGGAACTCCTCCCCCACCTTGACGGTGCCGTCGGCCTCGACCTTGACGCCGTCGATCTTGAGGATGACGTCGTTCTTCTTGAGCTTGCCGACGGTGCTGGCGTACGGCATGGGCTTGAGGACGAGCACGCCGCCCTCCTGGTCCTTGGGTACACCGAGGAACTTGCGCAGCGTCTGGTTGCGCAGGTTGGCGGTGTAGATGCCCAGCTCGGCGTAGCCGTGGTAGATGTCGTCACGGATGTCCGTGAGGAAGTGCTGGATGACCGACGGCGCGATCATGTAGCCGAGATTCTGCGCGAACATGCGGCCCTGGAACGCGACGCCGCAGACCTTGCCGTTCTGGATGACCGGACCGCCGCTGTTGCCGGGGTTGATGGCCGCGTCGGTCTGGATGGTCAGGTGATCGTGTGCACCCGTGTGCACGTAGGTGTTGACCTCGATGCGCGAGACGACGCCTTCGGTGACCGACAGCTTGTTGCCGCCCGTCGGGTAGCCGATCGTCATGACCTTGGAGCGCATCGCCGGACGCTCGGAGATCTCGAGCGGCACCATGCCCTCCCAGAACTCGTTGTCGTCGACGGTGATGACGGCGAGGTCGGACTGGTGGCCGGCGAAGAGCACGCGTGCCTCATAGCGCTTCACGCGGTCCGCGCGCTTCACCTGCAGGTTCTTCGCGTCGCTCACGACGTGGGCGTTGGTCATCAGCATGCGCTTGCCGATGTAGAACGCGCTGCCGCTCGAGCCCTGCGGACGCGGGCGCTGCCACGGGCGCCGGTAGTCCTCCGGCTGGGAGACCGTGAACACCTTCACCACGGAGGCCCGCAGCTTGGTGAGGTTGGGCTCGGACGAGTCGACGGCCGGCGCGCCCTTCTTCGGCGGCTCGGCGACGGCGGCGCCGCCCTTGGCGTCGTCGTCAGGGCCGGCGAGCGCCGGCACCACGGGGAGGAGCAGCGCGCACATGAGCAGCGCTGCGAAGAGCATCGTTCTCGACGGCATGGGACCCCCTGCTGGAGACTGCGGGGCCGGATTGTATGCGGGCGGGGAGGCGGAGCGCATCGCTCGTCGGAATCTGGGGCGGGGCGTAAGCCAAGCCCACACGAGTCCGAGTCCGGGTCCGAGGCCGGATCCGAGTCCGGGCACGGGTGACTCGGTCTGCTTGGGGTACGTGGGTCGCTCGCTCCCATGCCGGACTCGAGCGCGGACTCGGACTCGGACTCGGGGCGGCTCGATTAGCGACGTCGCTGCGAGCGAAGCCGGTCGATGGCTGAGGCGCACTCAATCACTCCAGGTCGACAGGCGTCTGTGCCCCCCTTCGGGTTAGGGGCA
>JASJDY010000160.1 GCA_030065025.1 Planctomycetota bacterium | reverse complement strand
CTGGAGCATCCGTTCCGGGCGGGTATTCCGCTCGGCCTTCGGCCTCGCTCAACCCGCCCCTACAGCACCAAACAAGCTGAGAGCCTCTGGATGCGCGGCCTATTTGCCCAGGCGGAGCTCGCGCTCCACCTTCTTCCTCAAGGAAGCCCGGCGAGCGAGGTCGGGGTCGGCGGCGATCGGTGTCAACGCCATCAGACGGCCGACGAAGCGCACGCGGCCCTCGACGAACGCGAACGACCACAGATGCCAGCCGTCCTCCTCGCCGGGTTCGACCAGGCGCAGGGAGTAGAGCGGCACCTTCGTCTCCATCTTGCGCAGTGCGATGGCCTGGAAGGTCGTCGCCATCTCGTCGTCGCCGTCCTCGAAGCGCTCCGCCAGGATCTCCGTCTTGCCCGCTTCCAGGTTGCGGCGCAGCTCGCCCGGCAGGTCGGGGATACGCAGCTCCCAGACCTGGTACTCCGCCACGAGCGCCTTCACCGGCTCGTTGCCGAACGTGTCGCGGAACCAGGTCTCGGGATCGCGCAGCAGCAGGTCCTTCACGTGGACCTCGGCCTCGGCGGCGTCGTCCTTCTTGCAGGCGGCGATGAGCGTCTCCATGCGCGCGCGGAAGCGACGCAGCGCGCCGTCCGGCCGTGCCTCGGTCTTCGCGGGCGCCTTGCTCACCGGGTGCGGCTTCGCGTCCTCCTTGGTATCCGGCTGCGTGCGCACCTCGGGCGCGGGCTCCGCCGGCGGCTGCTCGGGCGGCGGCCCGTCGTCACCGCACGCGGCGAACGCGAGGCACGCGCCGAGCGCGACTGCAAGGAAGGCCCGTCTCATTACCCGTAGGGCATCTTCGGCTCGCGGCCCGCCAGCCGTGCGTACACGGACAGAGCGCCGCGATGATGCGCGTTGTGATCGACGATGCCGCCGATCACCGACTCCCGCGGCATGCCGCCCATGAGTTCGCCGCGGATCGGCTCGCTCCACGATTCCGGTGCCGAGCCGGCAACCGCCTCGAGGGCCTGATCGTTGGCGCTGTTCCACCAGGCAAGCGCGTCTTCCAGCTCCTCGATGGCGCGTACGTCCTTTTCCTGCGCGGCGAAGTCGAGGTCCATGCCCTGCGGTCGGAACGCGCCCTCCAGGAACCACTCGATGGTGTGCGCCGTGTGCGCGATGTGCTGGGCGACGGTGAACATGCCTTCTTGCGGCGCGAAGGAGCCGTCCTCCGGCTCGAAGCACGCGATGGTGTTCTCGAAGAAGGCCCGCGCGGCCTGCAGGCGGGCGACGAGCTGTTCGTTGGCCATGGATGCCCTCCGGGGTCGGAGGATAGCACCCCGGTGCGGGCGGCCGCGGACTGCGGATGGACCCGCTCGTGTACAGTGGCCAGATCGGAGGGCCCCCCGATGCGAAATCGCCCCAGCCTGCTCATGACCGTCTTCTGCCTCGTCCTCGGCGGCGTGGCCATGGCCGGACCCGACGAGAGTCCGGCCACGGCGTCCGAGAACGGAACGTGCCAGCTCAAGTACAAGGCCGCGCGCGCCTGGCGCGTCGATCTGCCGGCCGAGCGCTTCACCACGGTGTCCAGCGCGCTCGACTTCACGCAGGCCGGCGGCCCGCGCTTCGCCGTCGAGCTCCAGGGCGACGCGCTCGCCGTGGACACGGACGCGGACGGCAAGACCGACGTCAAGGTGACTGGTAAGGAGGGCTTCGTCCGCCTCGCCACGAAGGGCGAGAAGCCCTTCACCTACGCCGTGCGCCTGCGCAACGCGGGCTCTGGCTGGCACTACGCGGCGGGAGGCATGCGCGTCGGCAAGGTCGGCGAGACGCGCATCACGCTCATCGACCAGAACGGCGACGGCCGCTACGACGGCTACGGCGAGGACGCCATGATCGTCGGTCGCTCGAAGAGCGCCGCCTTCCTCTCCCGCGTCGTCAACGTGGCGGGCGCGCTCCACCGCATCGAGGTCGCGCCCGACGGCGGCTCGATCCGCCATGCGCCGTATGCGGGCCCGAGCGGCACGCTCGACGTCGCCTCGAAGTGGGACGCCCAGGCCAAGCTGCAGTCCGTCATCGTCAAGAGCGCGGACGGCGCGTACTCCTTCGACCTCGCGCGCAGCAAGGGCGGCCACCGCGTGCCGGCGGGCCGCTACGTCCTCCATGGCGGCAAGCTGGGCCTCGGCGAGAACGTCGTTCGCTTCACGAACGGGCGCGCCAAGGCGATCGACGTCGCCAAGGAAAGCAAGACCGTCATCGCGGCCGGCGCGCCGCTCGTGGCCGAGTTCGCCTACCAGCGCAACGGCGCGGAGGTCGTCTTCGACCCCGCGACCTTGCGGTACTTCGGCCGCGCCGGCGAGGCCTACACGGTCTGGCAGCCCTTCGGCAAGTCGCCGGAGTTCACGGTGACGGATTCGAAGAAGGGCACGGAGATCGCCAAGGCGATCTTCACCGGGTGCTGAGGCGAGGGCTTCGGCCCGGCCGCCGTGAGCGTGCCCCAGGATGCGAAGATCGCCGTGACGATGAAGGCCAAGACATGGGCCTTTGGGGAGGTCGAGGCCAGGGCGAGCAAGCCGTAGGCGCGGCCGTCACCGCTCCGGTTTGCCTGTAGGGGCGGCCGGAGGAGGCCCGCAGGGCCGACGAACGCCCGCCCGCCGAGTGCAAGTGCACGTGCAGGTGCAAGTGCAGGTGCGCCAAGAGGCCCGCGCGGGGTGACCCCACCGCCGAATCCCGCTACCTTGTGCGGTCCCCCGGGAGGCCCCAGCCCTGCGACCGATCCACGCCCTCGTCTTGCTCCTCGTCCTCGTCGCCGGCCCCGCCGCCGCAGCCGATGAGGCCCCCCAGGGCACCGTCGTCCCCGTCAAGGTCGTCGCCGGCAAGCTCGTCGTCTCCTGCGACCTCTCGACGCGCTTCCGTCGCGTGCCCGTCACCCTCTTCGTCGAGCTCGACACGCCCAGTGGGCTGCGGCTGCACAACCGCGCCGCCATGGGCATCCGCGCCGAGAACCGTGACGGCAGCCCGAACCCGATCACGATCCACCTGCCCGACCTCGACATCACCGTGCCGAAGCGCGAGCACGGCCCAGAGAAGGTCTACGAGGACTTCACCAAGTTCCACGCGCCCGACATCGGCGAGGTCGCCCTCGTCGGCACGATCGGCGCCGAGATCCTCAAGAAGTACCACCTCACCATCGACCTGCATGGTGGCGTGCTGCGCCTCGCGCCGCCCCGCGCGCGCGACGCCGACGCAGCCACCGAGGTCGAGGGCAGCGTCACCACGCCCATCACGCTGACCAACGACCTCGTGTGGTTCACCGTGCAGTACGCCGACGGCAAGCCCGGAGCCATGGCCGTCGCGACCTCCACGTACGACACGATCCTCGACACCGACGTCTGCGAGGACCGCGGCAAGCCCGCCGGCGACGTCGGCGCGCTGACCGTCGGGACCCTGGACCTCGCGAAGTACGTCGCGTTCCGCCCCGAGGAGGTCGTCCAGGTCCACGAGGACGGCGTTGCCGGCACGCTGGGTCTGAACGCCCTGCAGCACCTGCGCGTCGAGATCGACCGCGTCAACCGCTTCGTGCGCTTCACGAAGACGCGCGAGCCGGAGTTCCCGACGGCGGACCTCGCGTTCTTCCGCGCACGCGCGGAGGACGACGGCGACGCCATGCAGGGCTTCCTCGAGAAGCACCCGAAGGCGCGCCTGAGCAAGGAGGCCTCCCAGCTGCTCTTGGACCTGCGCCTCGACGAGGGTGCGGACGCCGAGACCGTCGGCAAGGCCCTGAAGTGGGTGAACGACGCCGAGCTCGAGGACCTGCGAGCGACGTCGATGCTCGACCTCATGAAGAAGCTCGCCGAGGCCGGCTACCCGGAGCACGTCGTTACGGCGGGCGACATCGGCATCGAGAGCGGGCGCAAGGACCGCTACCCCGACGCCGTGCACAAGATCCACGGGAAGATGGGGGAGGTGCTGCTCGAGAGCCGCCAGCACAAGCGCGCGTGGCGCCACCTGCTCTCCGCGGCGTTCGGTCTGCCCGAAGACGGCATGATCAACCTCAACCTCGCGCGCTTCTACGAGCGCCAGGGCCGCCTGCGCCGCGCCTACAGCCGCTACGTGCAGGCGGTGATCCAGCCCGAGAGCGGGCCGCAGGCGCTCGAGGGCCTGGAGCGCCTGCAGGTAAAGATGCCCGGCGGTGAGCGCTACTCCGTCGACCTCGTCGAGCGCCTCATCGGCGGCAAGATCCTCAGCTTCGGCACCGCCAACAAGTTCAAGCCCGACGAGAAGAACACCACGAATCGCGTCGTGCTGCTCGAGTTCTTCACGAACGCGCACCTCGAGGCCGCCATCGGCGGCGCGCTCGGCAACGAGGGCATCCTCAGCCACTTCCCGCGCACGCACGTGGCCGCGCTGAGCTACCACCTGCCCCAACCGCAGCACGAGCCGCTCGTGAACGAGCTGGCGCTGCACACCGCGCAGCGTCGCGGCGTCGAGCGTCCGATCGTGCACGTCTTCAACGGCGTCGATCAGGGGCCGGGCGCCGCGCGCTCCGACCAGAAGGAGGCGCTGTACGCGCGCGTGCGGCAGAAGATCCTCGAGGAGCTGAAGAAGCCCTCGCGCTGGACGCTGAAGATCGATGCCTCCGTGAAGGACGGCGTCGTCTCGGGCGTCGTGCGCATCGAGGGGCCGGAGAAGGACGGCCTGAAGCTGCATCTCGTGTGCGCCGAGCGGGGCGTGCTGTTCCCGGGCAAGAGCAAGGTCGTCATCCACCGGATGGTCGCGCGCGGCGTCCTCACGGAGACGCTCGACGGCGTCGTGTGGAAGCCAAAGAACGGTGTCATGGAGGTGCCGTTCTCGCGCAGCCTCGAGGACATCGCGAAGGCCAATTCCACGTGGCTCGACGACTACGAGCTGCGTGGTGGCGGCACCGTGCCGCGCATGGCTGTGCGCATCGACCCCGAGCAGGTCACGGTCGTCGCCTACCTCCGCGGCGCCACCGGCCAGGTCGTGCAGGCGGCGCAGCTCGACCCGAAGGGCGCGAAGTAGACCCGATGGACGGATCCGCACCCGACACCCAGCACGCCGCGCTTCGCGAGGCCCTCGACGAGCTCGCCGCTCGCGGCACGCGCGCGCTGCAGCGACGCGCGCGGCAGGAGGGCCATCACCGCGGCCTCGCGACCGGCGCGTGGCTGCTGCTCGTCGGTCCCGCGGCCGTGTTGTTCATCCAGCTGATGCAGGCCCTCGTCGGCGCGCCGGTCTGGGATCCCAGCGCGCCCTGGCTGATCGTCGCCGTGCTGCTGCCGTGGGCGCTGGGCGCCATCGTTTCGGCGTCGCGCGCCGCGCAGACGCCCGTGCCGCGGGCGAGCGCGATCGCGCTCTTCGACGGTGCGGCCGATGCGCGTGAGCGACTCGTCGCCGCCGACGAGCTGCTCCGCAGCGGAGCGCAGGGCGCGTTCGTCGACGCCGCGCTCGAAGACGCCCGCTGGTTCGCCAAGCCCGCAACGCGGGTCGACGTACCGGAGCTGGCACCCGACCTGTCGCGGACGGGTCCGGAGCACCGCCGCATGCTCGGCTGCGCAGGCGCGGGCGTCCTGATCGCGCTCGTGGCGGCAATCCTCGGGGACGCGCCGTCTGAGTCCGACGCCGGCGACGTGTTCGTCGTGCCCGGAACGCAGGTCGCCGACGTCGCGCAGCCGCCGCCCGAGCGCGGCGATGGCACGTCGCGGCCCGAGGAGCGCGACGCGCCCGAGCCCCAGGACGCGCTGCCGCCCTCCGAGGCGGGTGAGGCGACCGCTGCGACCAAGCCCTCCGCCCTGCCCGACGAGGCCAAGCGCAAGGAGGGCGTCGGCGGCAGCGGGCGCTCGTCGCGTGCCGAGACGTCGCGCGGCGGCAGCGAGGCCCGCGGTGCCCCGACCAACCAGGGGCAGGAGAGCAAGAAGCCTGCGACGAAGAAGCCGCTGAAGCCCGAGAAGAAGAAGAAGCGCTCGAAGAAGGACTTCAAGAAGCCGCCGAAGGCGAAGCAGGCGGCCGGCGAGGAGTCGGGCAGCACGACGGGCCGCGGTTCGTCGCGCGGATCGAACAAGAACCCCGTCACGTCGGACTGGACGAGCAAGGACCAGGTCACCACCGACGAGGACGAGGAGATCGAGGACGACGAGGACGTCGAAGACGAGACCTCCGACTCCGAGGCGCGCGGCGGCGTGCAGCCGAACCTCCGCGATCGCAAGCCGCCCGTCAGCCGCGACCTGGGCATCGGCTTCGGCAACCAGCCGAACCCCAACGCGAACGGGCGCGGCGGTCCCTCGCAGCAGAAGAAGTCGCGCGGCACGGCCTCGCTCGTGCTGGGCGTCCCCATTCCCGACCGGGTGAAGGGCCAGCCCAACCCCGGCAAGACCAAGGTGACGCAGGAACGCGTCGAGCCGCGCCGCGAGAAGGCCGGGACCGAGCAGGCCCGACCGCGCACGCCGCGGAGCGGCCCGAGCACCGTGCTGGCGCAGCCCGAGATGACCGCGTGGCTACGCGAGCTCGTGCGCACCTACTTCCTCGACCTCCGCAACAAGGAGAGCAACACACGATGAGCACCCAAGGCGCAGCGGAGGCCCGCAAGGCGGCCGACCGCTTCAAGCAGACCTACGGCGGCATCCAGGAACAGATCGCGCGCGTGATGGTCGGCCAGGAAGGCGTCGTCGAGGGCGTCCTGACCGCGCTCTTCGCGGGCGGCCACGTGCTGCTCGAGGGCGTGCCCGGCCTCGGCAAGACACTGCTGATCTCCTCGCTGGGCCGTGCCGTGCACCTGCCGTTCACGCGCATCCAGTTCACGCCCGACATGATGCCGGCCGACATCATCGGCACGCAGGTGCTGGTCGAGAAGGAGGGCGGCGGCCACGAGGTCGAGTTCGAGGAGGGGCCGCTCGTCTCGAACATCATCCTCGCCGACGAGATCAACCGCGCGACGCCGAAGACGCAGTCTGCGCTGCTGCAGGCGATGCAGGAGCGCGAGATCTCCGTCGGCAAGCGCACGATCCAGCTCGAGGAGCCCTACTGCGTGATGGCCACGCAGAACCCGGTCGAGCAGGAGGGTACGTACCCGCTGCCCGAAGCCCAGCTCGACCGCTTCCTCTTCAAGCTGCTCGTCGGTTACCCGGAGGAGCACGAGTACCGTACGATCCTCGACCGCACCGTCGGCGACGACGTGATCGAGGTCGAGGCCGTCTCGACGGGCGAGGCCATCCTCGAGATGCGCCACGTCGTGCGGCAGGTGCCGGTGCCCGAGCACGTCCAGGACTACGCCATCCGCCTCATGATGGGCACGCAGCCCGGCAGCAAGTACGCGACCGCGATGGCCAACGACAACGTCGCGCTCGGCTCCTCGCCGCGCGGCGCGCAGGCGCTGTTGCTCGCCGGCAAGGTGCAGGCGCTGCTCGCCGGCCGCTACACCGTGAACACGGACGACATCAAGAAGGTCGCGCCGCCCGCGCTGCGCCACCGCGTGATCATCAACTTCCAGGGCCAGTCCGAGGGCGTGACGCCCGACCGCATCATCGAGGACGTGCTCGCCAAGGTGCAGCCGGCCACCGAGGTCGCAAGCGCCTGATGGCCGCGCGCCGCATCCCGGCCCAGGAGCTGTTCGATCCGGAGTTCCTCGCCTCGCTGGCGAGCCTCCGGATCGTGGCACGTCGTGTCGTCCCGCGCGGGCGGCACGCCGAGCACCGTTCGAAGGACCTCGGCGGCGGTCTGGAGTTCAAGGACTACCGGCCGTACGCCGCCGGTGACGACCTGCGCTCCGTCGACTGGAACATCTACCGCCGCCTCGGCCGCGTGTTCCTCCGGCTCTTCGAGGAGCAAGAGGACCTCCCGCTCTACCTGCTGCCGGATGTCAGCGAGAGCGCGTGGATGGAAACGCCGCCGCGTGCGCGCGCGGGCCTGCGCGTGTCGCTTGCGCTGGCCGCGATCAGCCTGAACCAGCACGACCGCGTCGGCATCTTTCCGTTCGCCGAGGACGTGCGCATCGCCGTGCGTCCGCGCGCCGGCAAGCGCCGCGTGCTGCAGTTCGCCGACGAGCTGGCGCGCCTCGAACCCGGCGGCCGCACCGACTTCCAGCGGAGCTTGCGCACGTTCGGCCACCTGAAGCTGCGCGAGGGGCTCGTGGCGATCGTGTCCGACTTCTTCGATCCGCAGGGGATCGAGGCCGTCGTCGACGCCCTGAGGCACATGCGCCACAAGCTCGTGCTCGTGCAGCTCGTGCGTGCGAGCGACGCCGATCCGGATCTCCAGGGCGACGTGCGCCTGCTCGACTGTGAAACCGGCGAGGGCGAGGACGTGAGCGTCACGCCCGCCGTCAAGGAGGGCTACCGCCGCGCCTACGCCGC
>JASJDY010000159.1 GCA_030065025.1 Planctomycetota bacterium | reverse complement strand
GTAGTAGCGCACGACGTCGGCCAGCGTCTTGAAGCGTCCGTCATGCATGTAGGGACCGCGGCGCGTGAGGTCGCGCAGCGTGGGGGTCTTGAACGCGCGTAGGTCACGGCGCAACGTGCTGATGCGAGCCCGGCCCTCGTCGACCCTACGCGGCTTCTCGAGGTCGTCCTTCGTGCGCTCGAAGACCTCATCATGGCCGCCGAGTCGTGCGCGCTGCTTCTTGCTGAGTCCATGCCACGTGACGCCGGTGTTGTGGAAACCGAAGTCGGTGAAGGTCGGGTGCTTGCCCTCCATCGTGTGGCACGTCGCGCAGCGGGCCCGTCCGCGGAAGAGCTCCAGTCCACGTCGAGCCGACGCACTCAGCGCATCCGCTTCGCCCGCCTGGTAGCGGTCGAAGGGGGACGTCGTGCTCTCGATCGAGCGGCAGTAGGCGCCGATGGCGCGCGCAATGCGAGCCGTCGAGATGGACGGGCTACCGAAGGCGGCCCTGAAGCCCTCGGCGTAGAGCCCGGCACTCTCCAGGCGGTGGGCGGCCAGCGGCAGCTTCTTCAGCTCGCGACGCAGCGCCGCCGCGCGCTTGCGCAGTTCCTCGGCGGAGGGCCGCTTGACCTCCTCTTCCGCGGCCTTCTTCTTCGGCTCGGCCTTCTTCTTCGGCTCCGCCTTCTTCTGCGGCTTGGGCTTGGCCGCCTCGGCCTTGTTCGCGGGCTTGCCGGCGTCGGGCTTCGCGGGCGCGGCCTTGGCTGCGCCCGCACCGTCAGCGGAGCGTGCGGAGGGCGCTGACTCGCTGCCCGAGTCAGGACCGCCGTACGGCGTGTCGTCATCGTCGTTGCCGCCGGGCGTCGGCTCGTCCTCCTCGTCGAAGATGGTCGTCGGAGTGTCCGGTTCGACATCGCTCTCGAAGACGTCGCTCATGCCCCCGAGGATCACGTCGGAGAGCCGCACACCGTGACCGAGCTTGCTCTTGCGCCCCTTGAGCGCGCCGATGCGCGCAAGCACGAGCTCTTCGACCCGCTCGAACTCGCCGTCCCAGTGAGCGGTCGGGTTGAGGTGGCCGTCGAGCAGCGTCTGGCTGTGCCGCCGTGTGCGACCGAAGTCGTCCTCGCTCACGCGACCTGGGTCCGAGAAGCCGTGGTCCGGGTCGTGGCACGAGGCACACGAGCGCTGGCCCGAGCGGCTCACGAGAGGATCGAAGAACAGTCTGCGACCGAGCTCGATGAGCGCCTCTTCCTTCGGGGTGAGGCGCTTCTTCGTGGCAGGCCCCGCCGAGACCAGCTCGATGAGGGCGCCCGCAGCCAGCAGGCAGACGACCAGAAGGAAAACGACAGAACGGTGCACGCGGCGCATGAGGACTCTCCCGGGGCTCGTTGCGTGGTGCTCTGCGTGGTGCTGCGCCGGTGCTTGCAAGCCGCGGACCGGGCCGGATCGGCGGGGATCGGGGCTCTGAGCGCTACGCTGCGGTAGCACCGGGAGGGTCCGTACCCCGACGGACGCGCCCGAAGGTACGGAACCAGGAACGAATGCGCCGACAGACCGGCGCATGTGTTCCTGGTTCGGTACGAGCGCGTCACGACGCAGACCTAGTGCCGCGGCTCGACGCCCAGCAGGTGACGCACGAAGAAGTCGGCCTGGCGCCGGCGCCCGTACGGTGTCCCCGCTGCGCCGTGGCCCTGGCCGGGGATGACGAGGAGGTCGAAGTCCTTGTCGGCGCGGATGAGCGCATCGACGACCTTGTAGGTCGAAGCCGGATCCACGTTGCGGTCCACCTCCCCGACGATCAGGAGGAGCTTCCCCGTGAGGCGGTGGGCCTGGGTGATGTTGGACTGCTCCGCGTAGTGCGGGCCGATCGGCCAGCCCATCCACGCCTCGTTCCACCAGATCTTGTCCATCCGGTTGTCGTGACAACCGCAGT
Organism: Planctomycetota bacterium; assembly: GCA_030065025.1. Taxonomy (GTDB): domain Bacteria; phylum Planctomycetota; class PLA2; order PLA2; family JAEUHO01; genus JAHEIK01. The sequence goes on along the minus strand of JASJDY010000159.1, from coordinate 6,442 downwards.
CGGCGACCGCCACGTCGTAGAAGTCGCCGTGCGCCAGCAGGGCGCGCAGCGCACTCTGCCCACCCGCTGAGCCGCCGTAGATCCCGACGCGCTCGAGGTCCATCCACGGCCGCGTCTTTGCCGCCGCCCGCATCCAGGCGATGCGATCCGGGAAACCGGAGTCACCGAGGTTCTGCCAGCACACGTCGTGGAACGCCTTGCTGCGCCAGTTCGTGCCCATGCCATCGATCTGGACCACGACGAAGCCGAGTTCGGCCATGGCCTTGGCGCCCGACCACGCCCGGAAGCGCTTCGGCACGAAGTGACCGTGCGGTCCGGCGTAGATGCTCTCGATGACGGGGTAGCGCTTCTTGGGGTCGAAGTCCGACGGAAGATGGATGACCCCCCAGATGTCCGTTCTGCCGTCCCGCCCCTTCGCGTGGAAGCGCTGCGTTGGCTGCCACTCCTCTTCGAGAAGCGCGGACCAATCTGCCCGCTCGAGCTCGCGAACGAGCGAGCCGTCCCTCGTGCGGCGCAGAGCATGTACGGGGGCCAGATCCACGCGCGACCACGTGTCCACGTAGTAGGTGCGGTCCGGCGAGTACTCGAGTGCGTGCGTGCCGTCTCCGTCCGTGAGCCAGGTCACCTCGCCGCCGTCGAAGCCGACACGTCCGACGTGCACGTGGTACGGATCCTGCTCAGGGACCACACCCATGGCCTCGAAGGTGAGCTCCTGGCTCTCGTCGTCGACGTCGAGCACGCGGCGCACGAGCCATGAGCCCTGGGTAACAGGCGTTGCGCGTCCGCTCTTGCCATCGATCCGGTACAGGTGATTCCAGCCGCTGCGCTCGGACATCCACAACCAGTCCTGACTGCCGGGCACCGCATGGAGCCACGTCTTCTGGCTGTAGTCGACGAACGTGTCGCTCGTCTCCTCGATCAAGGCTCGCGCCTTCCGCTTGCGCGGATCCAGCTCGACGAAGCGCACGGTCTGATGGCCGCGCTCGTTGTAGTGGAAGAGGAAGCGCTTCCCATCGGCCGACCAGACGAAGCGCCCGATGGCCCACGGCTTGGCGTAGAGGTCGTCGGCGATCTCGACGCGCTCCCGTTTCTTCACGTCGAAGACACGCGGGCGCGGTCGCGCGATGCGATCCCCCGGCTTCAAGTAGTTGAATGACCGCAGCCGGGGCTGGAACTGGTCGCGTGGCACGCTGTTGACGACGTGCACCCTGCGCGACTGGGCGGGCTCTTCCTGCACCGCCACCAGATAGCGGCTGTCCGGGGACCACGACCAACGACCACGATACGTATCGGCTGCGGTGCCGTCCTCGGACAGGACGACCTGCTTTCCGCTCTTGCGGTCTTCCAGGACCACATTGTGCTCGCGGATGCTCGCGCGATAGCGGCCGTCCGGGGAGTCGGAGGGACGTCGGCCCGAGGGCTTCTTCCCGGACTCCTTCACGGGCTCCTCGGTCTTGCCCGTGATGTAGACGACCCGCAGCGACCGCTCGGCCGTGTACGAGCCCCAGACCGTCCCGTCCGCGGCCTGCACCCGCCATGCGTGCCCAGGGAACGTCTGCTGCCGGTGCGTCTTGCCCGGCTGCAGGGTGGCGTACGTCTTGGCGCCGCCGCCGTGATCCAGCCACACGAGGTCGACCGCCTGCTTGGATCGGTTCACGAAGAGCAGGGCGGTGTCGCCTCCTCCACCGTGGGAGCGCGTGGCCCCACTGGGCGCGAGGCCGAGCTCCGGGACCGAGGCGGCGGGACGCTCCTTCACGGCGTGGGTCTTGGGATCGACGGCCACGACGCGCGCACCGGCCTGGAGCAGGAGCATTCTCTTCTCGCGCGCGAGGAACCGCACCCCCAGTCGGTCGGCGTCCTGCTTGGCGCCCAGCACCTTCGCCAGACCCGCGGCGACCTTGGCGTGATCGAAGGCCTCACGCGCGTCGCCGTTCTTCGCGTCCACGAGCATGAAGCGCCACGTGCCGCCGGCCGATTCCCGCCGATAGACGAGCGTGTGGTCGTCCAGCCACGTCTCCCGGAGCCGCTCGTTGCGCACCTTCCCACGGACGCGCTGGGGCATGGCAGCGGCGCGGGCGTAGTCGGCCTTGCTCCCCCCCGCTTGGGCCTCCCCGGCCCAGGTGAGCAGAGCGACGACGCACAGGGCGAATGCTCGGAGCGTGGCGTAGGACGTCATGGGCACCTCATCGCTGTCTGCAGGGCGGCGACAGACTACGGCACGGACACGCCACCCGGATACGAAGCCGCGTATCGTCTGCCGGGCTCGGCCCGCGAGCGCTGCGCACTCTCACGCACCGAGCCTCACTGCCGAGCCTCGCAGGATCGGCCGGCGATCGCCTCCCGACGAGTGACTCCGCTTGCGACTCGTGCGATGATGGTCTCAGGTGTTGCATGTCGAGTGTTCGCGACGATCCGCGCGAGCTCACCGAGCGCATCCGCGCGCTCGAGGCGGAGAACGAGCAGCTTCGCCGAGGTCTCTTCGCGCCGCGCTCCGGCAAGACCGTCCGCGTCCCCGATGAAGTGCGCGGCCTGTTCGATGTCGCTGAGGACACGGTCCGGCAGTACTTCGACGACATCACCGCGGATCCGAGCCAGGGGACGGTCGAGATCGCCGGCGAGCGCTATGTGCTCGTCCGGGCCGCAGCGCTCTCCTGGGGATTCCTGAATGCCATCCGCGCGCTGTACGCGAACCGCGGCGACGCCGAGGCGCTGCACATCGGCAAGACAATGCTGTTCGACATCGCGCACGTGATCGGCATCAGCGACGCACGCAACTTCCACCGCAAGATGGGCGTCACCGATCCGATCGCGAAGCTCTCGGCGGGCCCCGTGCACTTCGCGTATTCGGGCTGGGCGTTCGTGGAGATCCTGCCCGAGAGCCGGGCGACGCCGGACGACGACTTCTACCTCATCTACAACCACCCCTTCTCGTTCGAGTCCGACAGCTGGCTGCGCGCGGGTCACCACACGGACTTCGCCGTCTGCGTCATGAACGCGGGGTATTCGTCCGGTTGGTGCGAGGCGAGCTTCGGCATGCCGCTCACCGCCGTCGAGATCGCATGCAAGGCCAAGGGGGACGAGAACTGCACGTTCGTGATGGCCCCGCCGCACCGCATGCGCGCGTACGTCGAGGAGGCGCTGACCGACCACCCCGAGGACGTGCGGCGCCAGGTGATCGGTGACATCCCGACGTTATTCGAGCGCAAGGCCATCGAGGAGCGCCTGCGCGAAGCGGTCGAGCACGCCGAGGCGGCCAGCGCGGCGAAGAGCCTCTTCCTCGCCAACATGAGCCACGAGATCCGCACGCCATTGACGGGTCTCCTGGGCATGGCGCACCTGCTCCTGAACAGGGAACTGGGCGACGAGCAGCGCGAGTTCGTCGAGACCATCGACCGCTCGGGAAAGGCGCTGCTCGGCATCCTGAACGACATCCTCGATCTCTCGAAGGTCGAGGCCGGCAAGATGACGATCCGCACGGAGCCCTGCTCGGTGCGGAGCGTGCTGCAGGACATTGCCGACGTCCTCCAAGCGCCGGTCGCCGAGAAGGGACTCACATTCGCCCTGGACGTCGAGGAGGCGGTTCCGCCGTTCGTCCACGCGGATCCGATGCGACTGCGACAGGTCGTGCTGAATCTCGCCGGCAACGCGGTGAAGTTCACCGACAAGGGCAACGTCGCCATCCGCGCCACGTGGACGCCCCCGGAGACGCTCCGCGTCGAGGTGAAGGACACCGGCATCGGCATCGGCACCGCGGAGCTCGTGCGCCTCTTCGAGCCGTTCGCCCAAGGCGACACCACGCAGCCCGGAACGGGCCTGGGGCTCAGCATCGTGCGGCGGCTGGTGAGTCTGATGGACGGCGAGATCCACGCCGAGAGCACACCGGGTGAGGGCTCGACCTTCTGGTTCACGCTACCCGTCGAGCCGGCCGAGAGCCCTGCCGAGACCGACGTGCAGGAGGAGCTGCCGCCGACGTGCTGCAATGCCGACGTGCTGCTCGTCGAGGATGATCCGATCTCGCGGCTCGTCATCACGAAGCTGCTCACCGCAGAGGGCTGTCGCGTAACGACAGCGATCAACGGCGAAGACGCCGTCGTGGCGACGACCGCGGGGGACTATGACATCGTGTTCATGGACTGCCGCATGCCGGTCATGGACGGCTACGAGGCCACGAGGCGCATCCGACAGATCGAGGGTGAGGGCCGCCACACGCCCGTCATCGCGATGACGGCGAGCGTGATGTCCGAGGAACACGAAGAGTGCCGGGCCGCGGGCATGGACGACTTCCTCGGCAAGCCCCTGGACCTGCAGCGTCTGCGCGCCGTGCTCCGGCGCTGGCTGTAGCCCCCTCGTCGGTGCGGGATTCTGCTGCGCGCGGGTGCGCACCTTCCCCCTAGCTACCCTGGAGGCGCTCGATCTCCGCCGTCACCCTGCCGATCGCGGATTCGAGCGCCGGCACGGCCTCCTGGGCCGTGCGCAGATCGCCGGCTGCGGCGCGGGACTCCACCACCTCGGCCGCAGCCGCAAGCTCGGCGGCCACGAGATGGCGGGCTGCGCCCTTCAACGTGTGCGCGGCCAGCCGCACTTCCGCCGCATCGTCGGCCTCGAGCCCGGCGTGGATCTTCCCGAGCATCTGGGGACACAGCTCCTGCATGAGTCCGGCAAGCTCGATCACGGTCTCGGGACCACCAGGCGTCGTCTGCGCGGCGGCACACCAGTCCACGACGGAGTCGGGATCCATGCGTCCGAGGCTACCACGCCCGTTGGCCCGCGAGTTGCGCTGCCTACCTTGCCAGTCCCAGGCGGAGTGGCAGTGATGACTGATGAATCCATCTCGGTCCTCCTCGTCGAGGACAACCCTCTCGATGTGCGTGTCGTCGAGAAGCTGCTCGCTGCATCGGAGGCCCCGTGCTTCACCGTGGCCGCCGTCCAGACGCTGGCGGCAGCGATCGAGCATCTCACCGCGGAGCACGTGGACGTGGTGCTGCTCGACCTGATGCTGCCCGACAGTCAGGCACTCGACACGTTCTTCCGCTTGCAGGCCCATGCGTCCGACGTCCCGATCATCATCCAGTCCGGACTCGACAACGTGGCCATGGCGGCGAAGGCGGTCGAGGGCGGAGCTCACGACTACCTCGTCAAGGACCGCATCGACGCCGTGAGCCTGGTGCGCTCGATCCGCTATGTGCTGGCGCGCACGCACGCCCGGAGCGGCGAGTGGGGTGGGAGCACGTTCCATCTCGCGCAACAGCAGTTCCTGAAGACGGCGCACATCATGGGACTGGACGACAACATCCGACAGCGTCTCCTCTTCCCGCAGCGCGTGCAGATTGCGGCGCTTCCGTTCCGGCGTGACAACCGCGAACAGGTCGAGACGGTGTTCGGCTATCGCGTGCAGCACGTTCTCACGATGGGCCCGACCAAGGGCGGCATCCGCTACCACCAAGACGTGAGCCTGGGCGAGGTGGCAGCCCTCTCCATGTGGATGACGTGGAAGTGCGCGCTCATGAACCTGCCCTTCGGCGGTGCGAAGGGCGGTGTGCGTGTCGACCCGACGTCCCTGACACGCGCCGAGCTGCAGCGCCTCACACGCCGCTACACCTCGGAGTTCATCGGTGTGATCGGACCCGAGGTCGACATCCCCGCTCCCGACATGGGCACGGACGAGCAGACCATGGCGTGGATCGTGGACACGTACAGCCAGCAGGTGGGCTACTCGGTTCCCACCGTGGTGACCGGCAAGCCGGTCGTGCTCGGGGGCTCCTTGGGACGCAGGGAGGCCACGGGGCAAGGCCTCGTGTTCGTCGTGCAGGACGCCGCCGAGAAGCTGGGCATGGATCTCCGCAAGGCGACGGCCGTCGTGCAGGGCTTCGGCAACGTCGGCGCCAACGCGGCACGACTCCTCGCGGCGTGCGGCACGAAGATCCTCGCGGTCAGCGACGTGTCGACCGCGCTGTACGACCCCGGCGGCCTGGACGTGGACGCGTTGATCGACTACGTCGCCGAGAACAAGTTCCTGAAGGGCTATCCACACGCGGAGGCCCTGAGCAACAGCGAGATGCTGCAGCTTCCGTGTGACATCCTCGCGCCCTGCGCCCTCCAGAACCAGATCACGTCCGAGAACGCGGCGACCATCAGTTGCAGGATCCTCGCGGAGGGCGCGAACGGGCCGACCACCCTGGAAGCGGACGAGATCCTCCAAGAGCGGGGTGTCTTCGTGCTCCCGGACATCCTCGCCAACGCGGGCGGCGTCACCGTCTCGTACTTCGAGTGGATGCAGGGCATCCAGAACTACATGTGGCCCCTGAGCGAGATCAACCAGAAGCTGCGCACGCTGCTGAGCGACGCGTTCGTGCGCACCGTCCGGCGGGCGGAGTCCGATGGGGTCGACATGCGTACGGCCGCCATGGTCGAGGGGCTGCATCGCGTCACGCAGGCCAAGCTG
>JASJDY010000158.1 GCA_030065025.1 Planctomycetota bacterium | reverse complement strand
CTTGATCCTGTTGATCGGCGTGTACCTGTTCCTGCGGCTGCGCTACAGGCCGACGACGGAGACGCTGGCGGTGGACGCCCTCCAGCCGCCGGAAGGTCAGGAGGGGCTCGCCAAGTCGTGGCATGGGCCGCTCGTCATCTTCGTGTTCATCACCACGATCCTCCTCTGGATGACGTCGGGCCTGCACGGCCTCCCGACGACCGTGGTGTCGTTCCTGCCGATCACGGCGTTCACGACCTTCCAGGTCCTCCGCAGCGCCGAGGTGCGCAATCTGCCGTGGGAGGTGCTGCTGCTCCTCGCCGGCGGCCTGTCGCTCGGCGTCGCCGTCCGCGAGACCGGGCTGGCCGACTGGATCATCACGCATCTGCCCACGGAGACCCTCGGCACCTTCGGCACGACGCTCCTGCTCGCCTACGTCGCGTGCGTCCTGTCGAACGTGATGAGCAACACTGCTGCGGCCAACATCTTCGTGCCGCTCGGCGTCGCGCTGGGCGCCGGCGATCCGGTGCTGGTGGTGCCCATCGCGCTCGCCTGCAGCTGCGCGATGTGCCTGCCCGTCAGCACGCCGCCGAATGCCATCGCCTACGCGCCGGGACGCCTCAAGGCCACCGACTTCCTCGTGACCGGCCTCCTGGTCGCTCTCGTCGGCCCCCTGGTGTGCACGCTCTGGAGCTCGTGGATCCTGGGCTGAGGACCGGGTCTCGCTCGGGTGCTACGCGCCTGCGAAGCCCTGGGGGTTGCGCTCCTGCCAGCGCCAGTGGTCCGCGACCATCGCGTCGAGGTCGCGTGCAGCGCGCCAGCCCAGTTGCGTCTCGGCGAGTGCGGGATCCGCGTAGGAGCAGGCGCTGTCACCGGGGCGGCGGGCCACGATCTCGTGCGGGATCTCGCGCCCGACGGCCGCCTCCGCAGCACGCAGCATCTCCATCACGCTGTAGCCGCGCCCCGTGCCCAGGTTCAGCGCCGTGCAGCCTTCGAGGCCGGGCAGCCGGTCCAGGGCGGCGACGTGTCCGAGCGCCAGGTCGACGACGTGGATGTAGTCGCGCACACCGGTGCCGTCGGGCGTCTCGTAGTCGTCGCCGAAGATGCGCAGGTGCGGATGGCGACCGGCTGCCACCTGCATCAGATACGGCATGAGGTTGTTCGGGATGCCGCGCGGATCCTCGCCGATCTCCCCGCTCGGATGCGCGCCGACGGGGTTGAAGTAGCGCAGCAGCAGGATGTGCCACGCCGGCTCCGCAGCCGCGAGGTCACGCATGATGTCCTCCATCATGAGCTTCGAGCGGCCGTAGGGATTCGTCGCGGAGAGCGGCGCAGTCTCCTGAACGGGAACGGACTCCGGATCGCCGTAGACCGTCGCCGACGACGAGAAGACGAGCCGACGCACGTCGTGCTGTCCCATCACATCGAGCAGGGCGCAGGTGCCCGTGACGTTGTTGTCGTAGTAGCGCAGAGGCTGCTCGGCGGACTCCCCCACCGCCTTCAACGCCGCGAAGTGGATGACGGCATCGATGGCGTGCGTGCGGAACACGTCGTGGAGCGCATCGACGTCGCGTACGTCGGCCTCGACGAAGACCGGCTCGCGGCCCGCCAGGCGCGCCACCCGCGTGAGGGACTCGGACGAGCTGTTGCAGAGGTTGTCGACGACGACCACGTCCCACCCCGCCTGCAGCAGCTCGAGGGTGGTATGGCTGCCGATGTATCCCGCTCCACCGGTGACGAGGACGACTTGGCTCATGTCGAGATCATCACGGGCAGCGCTCGGATGTCACGGTTCTTTGTCTCGAGCAGGTGAACCTCGACCTACTTGACGAACAGCACGTACATCGCGTCGCGCGGCAGAGCGACGATGAGGCGCCCGCCTCGCAGCTCGATCTTCGCGCGTTCCCGTTCCATGCCGTTCATGTCGAGCACGACGGCCTTCTTCACGGCGCCGTTCCGAATGCCGAGCCGGCCCAGCACCGACCGCACCCGCCACGGCGCCCGCCCATAGCTGGTGACCTCCCGCCCTTCGACGGGCCGCCCCCCGCGCGGACGGATCGTCACGGGCTTGGTCGTCCAGCCCGTCGGGCGGCACCGGCTCCCGACCTGGACGAGGATCCAACTCGAGGTGCGGATCGGCTTGTCGTCCAGCGCCACGACGATCACGCTCGCCGCGCCCGGACCGACGGTCAGCGCGACGTCCTCCAGCTCGACCTTCTCCTCCGTAGGGAAGTGGCCGCTGACTGCCTGGCAGCCGGGCGCGTTCACCGTCAGCCGCCTCGCTCCAGTGTCCAGCAGCAGCTCGTCTGTGATGCTCCGCACGCTGACGCCGCCTTCCGTTCGCGTCACCAGCCGATCGAGCTTGGCGGCCTTGCTCTTCGCCTCCGAGCTGTCGTAGGTCACGGTCACCGGGCCGGCGAGGAAGGCCCACGGGGTGATGCCGCTCTCGAGCGCGGAGCGGGCAGGCAGGTCGCCCGCGTCGCGGTTCGGATCGAAGCTCGCGGACTCGGCGATCACCGGCGTCTTGCCGCCGTAGATGGCGTCCAGGGAGCGATGCTCGGTCACCACCGTCTTGCCGCGCTTCACGAGACCCTTGCGGAACAGGTAGGCCGCCGCCGGCCACTGCCCCGCCATGTCGGGCGTCATGCACAGCCACTTCGTCTGGGAAGGCATGTAGCCGTTGGCGGAACGCGGCGGTGTCCAGTCGTTCGTTCCCGTAGCGAACCAGTAGTACGCATCGATGCCCGTCAGCGCGGAGTACGCAGCGACCATGAGCGGAGACTCGAAGGCGTTCTCGTCAGGGAACACCCACGTGCTCTCCGTGACGATCAGGGGGCGACCCGCGACCTGCTTCACGTTCAGTGGGAAGTCCAGCGCGCCGGCGCCCAGCGCCGTCTTGCTCGTGTACCGATCCCCGTTCACGATCGCCCAGCCGCGGTGCGCTCCGATGTGCAGCCCGCTGAAGTACCGGTTGACGGCGATGACGTCGTTGACGGCGTAGCTGTAGCGCTCGGCGTCCTCCAGCAGGATCGTGTCGGCCGTCTTCCAGTTGCCGGCGTTCACGAGCACCGGACACTCCAGGTCCTCGGCGATGTAGCGCGCGATCTCGCGGTTGAAGTCACGCATCAACTCGGTCCAGAAGCGGAGCTGATCGGCGTGGCGCGGGGTCACCGGAGCCTTCGCGCGTCCGTCCCGCGTCAGGTTCCATACGTTCATCATGGCGACGACGCCGGCGGCGCGATCGTCGTTCTCGCTCCACGCATCGCCCCAGACCCGATACGCCTTGTCCAGCGAGCCGTACCGGCGCGTGGCCCAGGCGCCAAAGCGCTTGCCGAGCTCCCTGGCGGGCACACCCTTGATGTTGTTGACGGTCCAGAACAGCAGGCTGTCCTCGTTCTGGATCTGGAAGATGGCGAGCCCCGGATGCTGCGCCAGCGTGCGCCCGCCGAGGTGCTTGCTCCGGGTCGTGAACAGCGTCTCGAGCCAGGCCTTGTAGGCCTTCTGGAGCGTCGCGTCGAAGAACAGGAGGCCGTGGTGCTGCCCCTTCCAGGTGGTCCCCCACTTGGCATCGTCGGACTTCATCGTGTTCGCCCAGTAGGGCGAGACGGTTGTGTAGATGCCCTCCCTCGCCATCGCGCCGACGGTCTTCCAGATCCACTCGCACTCCGAGCGGTTCACGTCGTCGATGTTCTGGCTCGCCGGGTCGGGGTTGATGTGGCTGTGGCAGCGGACCATGTTGACGCCCCGCTTGGCGAGCCAGCGTGCGTGGTAGGCGAGATCGGGACGACCTTCGCCGGGCCAGCGCGGACGGGGCTGCCACGCGCCGCGATCGACGCCCGTGTTCACGGCCCAGAACCGGATGGGCTTGCCGTCCCCGCGCAGGAAGTCGCCCTCCCGATCGACTCGGATCCAGCCGTTCTCGCCGGCCTCGCGCTCGTTCAGCAGGCGCAGGTCGAGCAGCGCGCGCTTGGAGAACGCGTCCTTCTCCGGCTCGAAGGGCCACGTCTCCTCGGATGCGACCGCCGGGGATGTGAGAAGAAGGATGCCGAGGAGCACGACGCTCGTTCGAAGATGCCGCGTCGTAATCCGCATGATCGCCCCTCCCTCGCGGCGCACGCTGTCTGCACCGGCACGGGGGCTCAGGCTAACGGAAGGGCATCGCGAGAGCGTACGCCTAGATGCTCCTGCGGCGGCGGACCACGACGAGGACGGCCAGGCCCGTGGCGAGGAGCGCGAGGCTACCGGGCTCCGGGACGGCGCTGTAGGTCAGGTTGTCGATACCCAGGGAGCCGCCGATGATGAACTGCGCAGACTTGATGTTGCCGAAGTCGCTGTTGATTCCGCGCAAGTAGGCCGCGGTGATCGGCGCGAAGCGGTTGAGCGAGTTGTCGCCGAAGCCGAAATCTCCTGCGCCGTAGGTGTTGAGCGCAAGCGACTCGAGGTCGTCGTCCGTGCCGCTCCCGAACTCGTCGTACCACTCGATGCGTACCGTCGTGCCGTCACCATCCGTGAAGATCGTGGCCGAGCGCTCCGCGCTGACCTTCTCGAGGTCGATCACATCCCACCCGAGCTCCGTCAGCTCGGTGTCGAACGCGAACTTGATCCAGTTGCCGTCGTCCGTGCGACGCGAGCCCTCGTCGTCGGGCTTGTCGAGGATCGTGTCCGTCGGCGGGCTGTAGCCCGTGTTGTTCTCGGCCAGGATCAGGGCGTTGCCCATGAAGGTGTTGCCGGCGAGGTTGCCGGCCTCGCTGAACGGGTCCTCGAGATCCGAGTCCTCGGTCGGATTGGACGTGGTGTCGAAGATGGCCGCGAGTGTGAGGTAGTTGCCCTGGGCGTCCTTGCGTGACTTGTTGTGCGCCGTGATCGTCACGCCGCCGATCTGATTCGAGATGACCTGTCCGTGGGCATGTCCTGAGAACGTGATCGTCTCGGCCTGGGCGGGAACCGCCAGCAGGCCCACGGCCGTCACGAGCAGGAGAGAAGCAAGAATGCGACGCGCCATGGCTGCAGCTCCACCAAGAGTCCGGGCACAGGCGGTATGAGGCCAAGACGGATCCGCTTCGGATGGTCTTCCAACATGAGACGATCCTGTCGATTTCCGTGAACATCGAGGCGTGAGAGCGCTGCTGTCCAGCGCTCCGGCGAGCCCGACCTAGGCAGCGGCCCGCGGCAGGTAGGCGCTGAGCACACCCTGCAGTTCGCCCGCCTCGACGGGCTTCATCAGGAAGCCGTCCATGCCGGCGTCGGTACAGCGCTCCCGATCCTCGCGGAACGCGCTTGCGGTGAGGGCGACGATCGGCGTACGCGCGGCCGTCCCGCCGAGTTGACGGATCGCGCGCGTGGCAGCGAGGCCGTCCATCACCGGCATGTGGCAGTCCATGAAGACGATGTCGTAGGTGGAGGCACGTAGCGCTTCGACACCCTGCGCGCCGTCTGCGGCCGTCTCGACCTCGACGCCGCACATCTCGAGCAGGCGCCTTGCGACCTTGCGGTTCACCGCGTTGTCCTCGACGACGAGTACGCGCGCGGGCCGATCGCCTCGGCTGCCCAGCCAGCGCATGCGTCCCGCCGCGGCATCGACGGGCTGCTCGTCGCCGACGGGCGGAGACCCGGCACGCAGCGGCAGATCGAAGCTGAATGTGGAACCCGACCCGAGCACGCTCTCGACGCGGATCTCGCCGCCCATCAGTTGCACGAGCCGCGATGTGATGGCGAGGCCCAGGCCTGTGCCACCGAACCGACGCGTCGTGCTCTCATCAGCCTGCGTGAAGCTATCGAAGACGCGCGCCTGCGCCTCGCTCGAGATGCCGATGCCGGTGTCTTCGACCGCGAAGCGGATCGTCTCGCGGCCGCCCGTGACCGCTCGGCGTACGCGGACGCACACGGCCCCCTCGGTCGTGAACTTCACGGCGTTCCCGAGGAGGTTGAGCAGCGTCTGGCGGATCCGCCCCTGGTCTCCACGAAGCCAGGATGGAACGTCGGCAGCCACGTCGCTGCTCAGCTCGAGTCCCTTCGCCTGCGCCGCGACCTGGACCGTCTTGAGGCTGTCCTCCACGAGCTTGGTCGTCGCGAAGTCCACGTCCTCGAGGACAAGCTTCCCGGCCTCGATCTTCGAGAAGTCGAGGATGTCGTTGATGATCGCGAGCAGCGCCTCCCCCGAGGAACGGATCACGTCGATGCTGTCGCGTTGGTCGGCGTCCAGGTCGCTCTCGAGCAGCACCTGCGTCATTCCGATCACACCATTCATCGGCGTCCGGATCTCGTGGCTCATCGTCGCGAGGAAGCGCATCTTGGCATCGCTGGCCGCCTCGACGGCCTCGATCGCTGACTCCAGCTCCTGGTTCTGATCGCGCAGCTGAGCCTCGATCGCAAGCGCGTCCCGGACGTCCACCGCGGCGAGCACGCTACGCGCGTGTGGATGCTTGGCGTCGTCGAGATGCGATAGGTAGACCTCGACCGGGATACGCTCGTCGTTGTCGGTGCCGAGCTCACCCTTGATGCGGCGCCGATCGTGCTCCAAGACCGAGGCCCAGTCCCCGAGGTCCAGCTCGTCGGACGGCGTAGCGAGGATCTCGTGCACGGGCCGGTCGAGTACGGCATCGGCATTGCTCTCCAGCAGCTCCAAGGCAACCGGGTTCACGCGCCGGATCCGACCGCGGTCATCGAGCACGAAGGTCGGGGTCGGCAGCGCGGCGAGGATGGCGTCGAGGCGCTTGAGGGACACCGTCTGCAGACCGAGCGCCCCCAGCATCTCGTCGAAGGCTCGCGAGAGCATGCCGAACTCGTCGCGCCGCGCGGAGACGAGCTGCTGGCTCTCTTCGCCCTGCCCCACACGGCGAACGTCTTGCATCAGCTGCGTGAGTGGACGCGTCAGGCCACGCAGCAGGACCAGCGCGCACACGAGGAACACGAACCCGAGCGCTGATCCGAGGATCATCGCGCGCTCGCGGGCTGCGTCCGCGCCTACGTTCCAGGCGTCGAGGCTGTAGATCATGCGCACGGTGCCGTGACGGCTGGCACCGCTGAGCACGGGGACGGCGATGTCGAGCTCGGCCCCGGACATGGTGAGCTTGGCCTCTTCGGCCTCCAAGGCGTTCTTGCCGCCTTGGTCGGTCGGGTGCTCTCCGCGCCCCTGGGTGTTCGGTGTGCCGTCGGTCATCAACCGACCGGCATGGTCGTACACATAGAGCTGCGCGACATCGGGATGCTCCCGCGCGTTGGCGGCCGCGTCGTGCGCCTTGTCCTGCTCACCCAACGAGAGGGGGTCCTTGAGCCGCCGCGCGAGCATCTGGGCCATCTTGACGGCGTTGTCCTTGAGGTTCTCCCGCATCTCGCCCTGCAGCGAACGGGCCGAGATCCAAGGGAGCGCCGCACAGAGGATGCCCACGGACACCGTGATGAACACCAGCAGCTTCTTGCGGAAGGTGGTGACCATGAAACCGTGCTTCTCCCCACTACTCGGTTGACGAGTCTCTCTCGTTGCTCGTCCCGGCCGGTGCCGGCGGCTTCGCCCCACAGCACGCACAGAGGGTCCCTGCGACACGGAGCGCCAGCAGCAGGGCCGGGCGCCTGATGGCGGCAGTCGGGACCATGTCGTCCTCCAGACGGAACGCTTCCGATCCCCCCTCGACTGCCGGGCGAGCCTGATTCATGGCCGATCCGGGCGTGCTTACGTTCCGCCGCAGGGCCTCGTTCGTGGGCCGGGCGCGCTACTGCGTCCGCTGCCAGAGAATGGCCATGCCGCCGGGCGGCTTGATCATCATGCTGTCGCGCCCGCTGAGCTTGTAGTCCCCCGACTCGATCCAGTCGGAGCGGCCATCGCGCGTGTGCCACAGCTTCCCGCCCTCGGCCTTCCACTTGCCACGGTACGTGGGCGAGAGCTGCGTATCGGTGCCAGGGTGGCGGCTCTCCGTGCGTGAGCTGAACTCATACGTGCCGTCACGGCGGAGAGTCATGTAGCTGTCGGAGGCGACATGCCCGATCTTGAAGGTCGCCCGCCAGGAGCCGACGACGGCTCCGTCGAGTCCGGGGGCCAGATCACCTCCACATCCGAGAAGCAGCAGGATCAGGATGGGTAATGAGCAGCGCATGGTCACCTCCACCGGATCGCCTTGGTCCCAGGCTGCCACCGATGCAGCTCCGGATCCATGACGATCCAGCTCAGGGAGGGGACGGTGCGCTGAACGTCAGCGTCCGCCCGACCCACGGGATCGGCAGGGTGGTGAGCGCGCTCGTGCCGCCATCGTCGAAGAGATTGCCGCTGGCTTCGAGGGTGCTTTGGACACGGGGGTCGAGGACCAGAGGCAGGTGGAGCTCGTTGTCTTCGATCACGAGTTCGAACGGTGCCGGCGGTTCCTGTTCCATCAGCCGGTCGCTGTCGAGGA
>JASJDY010000010.1 GCA_030065025.1 Planctomycetota bacterium | reverse complement strand
GCCGGCATCCGTGCACCGCTCTGCAGGCCGGCGGGCTTGGCGACGTCGAAGCCGACGTGACGTCCCTCGCGGATGCGACGTCCGGCGCGGACCTCCTGCGCAAGCACGGTCCAGGCGGGGGCTCCGTTCGCTTCCTTGAAGTGGACGTGGGGTACGAGCCCGGCTGCGAGGATCCTGGCCTCGGCTTCGTGCATCGACAGCCCGACGACCTGGGGGACGGTCGTGCGCGGACCGCCGCCGCCGCTGGCGCGACCGGCCACGGTCACCTCGACGGTGCCGCCGGGCAGGACGCGCGCGCCGCCGATCGGATCCTGCGCGATGACGGTGCCACGATTGGCGAATTGCGACCGGGCGTACGTGATCTGGGCCGACAGGCCGGCCTCGCTCAAGAGATCGAGGGCCTCGGCCTCCTGGCGACCGACGAGCACGGGCACACGGATGCGATTGCGCACGATCTTGAGGCGCAGCACGCCGCGGAACGGATGGTCCGCACCGGCCTCGGGCTCCTGCGCGAGCACGCGCCCGTGCATCAGCATCGGCCCGCGCACGTGCTCGATCTCGAGCACGTACGCCTGCTCGAGCGCCGCGAGGGTGCGGCCCTCGCGCAGGCCGATGACGCGCGGAACGCGTGTCGTGATGTTCACGCGGACGCCGACCCGCAGCTCGACTTCGTCGCCTTCTTCGACGCGGGTACCGGCATCCGGGGACTGGGAAGCGACCCGACCGGGCGAGACGCCGGCGATCGTCACGACGTGGACGCGAAGGCCCAGCGCCTCGAGCTGATCGACTGCCTGCGATTCGGCTGCGCCGACGACATCGGGTAGGGCGGTGTCGGCGTGCGCGTCGGTCGAAGCGAAGAGGAGGATCGCTGCGACGAGGAGCAGCAGGGAGGGGGGGAGGATGCGGGGGAAGCGGTGATGCATGGCTGCTCCAGGTGCCGGACGCCTCGGCCCGGTCGGGGTCGGGACGCGTCAGGGCAACGTCGATGCCGAAGTGTCTTCCGGCACGCGTCTCGATTCCACCCGCCACCTCCGCGCCCCCATTTCTGGACGTTTCAGGCGATGCAAAAAGGACGTCCGGCCGGCGGCGTGATCACCAGGTGTCCTTGGCTCGTGTCCCCAACCGGCGACGGCCCGACGGCGGTCCACGCTGCTGCCGGGCGGTCGCGATTCCGGTGCATCCAACCCGACGCGCAGGGGCTCACGCCAGCAGCGAGAGCACGTCGTCCCCATCCCGACAGATCGCGACGTCGGGGGGCAGAAGGCGGCGCGCGGTGTCGCAATCGACACCCCAATGCCCCACGTGCGTGACGGCGATGCGCTTCGCCCGGAGCTCCCGCGCGATGGCGATCATGCGGTCCGTACCCGGGTGTTTGTCGTTGCCCTCACCGAGGTAGGTGCCGTCGCCGATGAAGAGGTCGACGCCGCGCAGGCGCTCGACAGGTTCCGGCAGCGCACTCCCCATGTCCGTCGCGTACGCGATGCGCACGACGCCCTCCGCGCGCGGCACGTGCACCAGGAAAGCCGTGGTCGGCGCGTCGGCGCGGTGATGGGTCTCGAAGCCCTCGATGCACACGGCACCGAGCTCGATCCGGGAGCCCGTCTCCCACGGCACGAACCGGATCCGCTCCTGCCCCTCCCGCAGCAAACCCGCGAAAGTCGCGCGAATCAGGCGTTCGGTGACGGGACCGCAGTGCACGGGCAGCACGCGCCGGTGCCGGCCGTTCATGATGCAGAGATCGCGCAGACCCAGGACGTGGTCGTCGTGATGGTGACTGATCACGACGAGGGCCACCTCGGGCTTCAGCTTCTCTCGCTCGAACTGCTGCCACACGTCGGGCCCGGCGTCGAGCAGGGCGTTGCCTGCCGGCGTCTGGATCAGGAACCCGCTGCGTGTGCGGCGTTTCCCCGCATCCTCGCGCGAGGCGGTGCACTGGTCACATCCGCAGCCGGGTTCCGGCAGCGGCCACGCGTGACTGGTCCCCAGGAGCGTGGCACGAACGTCATCCAAGGCGTTGGTTGTATCCCGGCACGCGCTTTGTGGAGAAGAGAGAGGAAGGAGCGGAGACCCACGGAGGAACCGTGGTGTCGCGTCCGCTCTGCGTCCCCTGCTCTGCCCCCTGTCTGGTCCGTGAAGCGGGCCCCCACCGTCCCCGACCGCTGGACGCGCTGCTCATCCGCGCGCAGCAAGGCGATGCGCGGGCCTTCCAGCGCATGCGCCGGCGCTTCGAGCCGGCGCTGGTGAACTTCGTGCGCAGCTACGTCCGCGGCGACGACGACACCGCGTTCGACGTGGTCCAGGAGACGTTCACCGTCGCGTGGCACAAGATCGACCAGATCCGCGACGGCGAGCACCTAAAGCCTTGGCTCTACCGCGTGGCCCGTTTCAAGGCGATCACGTTCTTGCGCCGGCGAGGTCCCAAGGGCAGGGCGATGCACTCGCTCGACTACGCAGCAGACAACGGCGCGGACTACCCGGATCCGTCCCTCCAGGACCCGCTGCGCATGGCAATGACGCGCGAAGCAACGTCCCCCTGGCTGGCCGCGCTGCGCGCCGCCATCGGGCGGCTACCACCGCTGTACGTACCCGTGCTACGGCTCTACCACCTCGAGGGCCTGTCCACCAAGGAGGTGGCAGCCATGCTCGGCCTCTCGCTGACGACGGTGAAGATGCGGCTGATGCGCGGCCGCGCGCATCTCCGTCGTCTCGTGCTCGAGGAGATGGACGGGGAGGAGCCTGACCTGTGACGGGAGCGACGGACGGCGGCGACTACGACGCCCCGGCCTCTTCCTTCGCCGGCTCGAGCAGCACGCCACGCCCGATGCCCTCGTACTCGAACCCAGCGGCGCGAGCCTTGGCGGGATCGAGCACGTTGCGCCCATCGAAGATCACGGGCGCACGCAGGACCGACTTGAGCTTGCCGAAGTCCGCGGCGCGGAACTCCATCCACTCCGTGCAAAGCAGCACGGCGTCTGCGCCGGAGGCCGCCTTGTAGGGGTCCTTCTCGTAGATCATGCGGTCGCCGAAGAGCTTGCGGAAGTTGTCGATGCCCTCGGGATCGCTCCCGACGACCTCGGCGCCGCGGGACAGCAGCTCCTCGACGATGATCTGCGCAGGCGCCTCACGGACGTCGTCCGTCTTGGGCTTGAAGGCGAGCCCCCAGAGGGCGAAGCGCTTGCCCGTGAGGTCCTCTCCGAAGCGCGCCACCACGCGGTTCGCGAGCAGCATCTTCTGGTCGTCGTTGACGTCCTCGACGGCCTGGACGATCTCCATCTCCATGCCGGCGTCGCGCGCCACGTGCATGAGGCCCTGCGTGTCCTTCGGGAAGCACGAGCCGCCGTAGCCGCAGCCGGCGAACAGGAAGGGCCGGCCGATGCGGGAGTCCGTTCCGATGCCCTCGGCGACCTGCTTCACGTCCGCGCCGACGCCGTCACACAGACGAGCGATCTCGTTCATGAACGAGATGCGCGTCGCGAGCATGGCGTTGGCGGCGTACTTCGTGAGCTCGGCCGAGACGTTGCTCATGCGGATGATCGGGCGCTGCTTGAGCGTGAAGGGCAGGTAGAGCTCCTGCATGGTCTCCCACGCGCTGTCGGAGTCGGTGCCGATGACGACGCGGTCGGGCCGCAGGAAGTCGTCGACGGCGGCGCCCTCCTTGAGGAACTCGGGGTTCGAGACGACGTCGATGGGCTGCGTCGTGAGCTCGCCGCAGAGCGCCCGCACCTTGGCGGCGGTGCCGACGGGCACCGTGCTCTTCATGACCAGGACGGTCGGGCCGTCGACGGCGGCGAGCACGTCGCGCACGGCCTGGAAGACGTAGCTCATGTCGGGCGCGCCGCCCTCGCCCTCGGGCGTGCCGACGCCGATGAAGACGACCCGCGAGCCGGGCACGGCCTCGGCGTGGCTCGTCGTGTAGCGGATGTGGCCGCTCTCCCGGACGCGGTCGAGGATGCCGCCGAGACCAGGCTCGTAGATGGGCACCTCGCCGGCCTCGAGCTTGCGGATCTTCTCGGGATCCACGTCCACGCAGACGACCTCGTGGCCGGCGTCGGCGAAGCAGGCTCCGGCGACGAGGCCGACGTATCCCGTACCAATGACAGCGATCTTCATCCCGCGGTCCTTCCCAAGGGTCGATTTCTAGGCCTCTTAGCATCCCACGGCCCGTCAGCCGTGCGAATCCGGGCTGCGATGGTGGTTCTGATTGGTACAGCGCGCGGAGATCCCTAGAATCTCGCCCTGCGATCGCCCGCGGGGGTGTAGCTCAGTTTGGTTAGAGCGCCGGCCTGTCAAGCCGGAGGTCGCGGGTTCGAGTCCCGTCACTCCCGCCATCACACCTGCTCACTGCGTTCGCATGTGCTCGGCGGGAGTCCCGCCGCTTTCTCTCAGGGGGGCAGGCCCCCCTACGGTCTCGACTTGGCTGCGCCAAGATCTCGACCTACCCCCATTGGGGCGAGTCCTGGGCTCGAGGACTCGAAGCCGCGACCGGGTGGGTGGATAGGCCGGAGCGTCAGCGGAGGCCGTAAGGAGGGTGGTCATCACCCTCCTTGAAGAACACGAGCGGGTTCACCGCCGCAGCGGAGCGAGCGCAGGTAGCCGCGTAGGCGATCGCCGGGCATACGAGGCCACCGCCGCCACAGACTGCTATCCTCCGTGTGGACCTCGACATCCCAGCCCCACAGCTATCGAAGGGGAAGTCGAGATGGTGGGAAGTCGGCTGTTGGCCTTGGCCGGGGTCGTGTTGCTTTCGCTCTGCATGCTTCGCGGAGCCGCCGAAGCTGGTGAGGGGAAGGCCGCTGACCCGGCAGCGTTCCAGAAGGGCTTCGCTGCCGTCGAGGACTGCCTCAAGCGCGGTCAGCCGGCGAAGGGGCTGAAGGCGCTGAGCAAGCTCCTCGAGGCTCACCGGGAGCAGCCCTACGCCCGCGCCAAACGCGCCGAGATCGAGAGCGTCGCGCGCCTCTTGACGTTCCGGCGGGACGTGAAGCAACCCGACCCCAAGACGCTCGTCAGTGGGAAGCTCAAGAAGTGGACCCCTGCGACGGGAGATCTGAAGATCGCGTACAAGCGCAAGAGCGCCGCAGACCTCCAGAAGTCCAAGCGCTCCAAGCTGCTGTACTTTCCCTTCGACACGGCCGGTCCGTTCAAGCTGACCGTCACGGGCAAGGGCTATCCGCGCAGGACGGACGACTCGCCCTGGATGATCTTCGGCGGCGACACATGCCCCAAGAGCGGCGAGGAGGTCAGCTACTCGATCATGTTCGGCGTTCCGCCCTACACCGAGGGAGGGAACGAGGTGTGGCTACCGGCGAGCATCACCCGTCATGACGGAGACAACAAGTCGAAGGTCGCCGAGAAGGAGATCACCCCGGCCAAGGCAGGGAAGTCCTACAAGCTGCTCCTCAATGTCCAACGCTCGAGTCTCAGCGCGACCATCAACGGCAAGCCGATCGGCAAGGCCAAGAAGCCGAAGGCCGTGTACGGCTCTCTCGCCTTCGAGGCGCAAGGATGGTCCGAGGTCACGTTCTCGGGGAAGATCGAACCCTCCTGGCTCCAGGAACGCATCGACAAGGCCGTCCAGAAGGAGCGAGCGGCCTTCGACAAGACCTACGACGCGAAGAAGGTCCTGCCCGCGTGGCTCTTCGAGGGGCCGAAGACGCCGGCGGCGACCGAAACTGCTCCCGACGACGAACTCCCGGATGAGCTGGATCCCAAGTTCGCGCCCGACCTCCTTCGGGTCCTCATGGCGGTCGCGGAGGGCCGGTTCTCGAAGGCCATCAAGCGACTCGAGGACATGAAGAGGCGCGGTGCCAGTGCCTCCGTGTGTACGTTCATGATCGCCACGGTCCACGAGGCCTCGGGCGACACCCAGGCTGCGCTGAAGGCCGCGGAGGCGTCCACACAGCAGGCGCCGGGTTTCATCCTCGGCTGGATGATGAAGGGCAGGCTCCTGCGCCGACTCGGTCGGCACAAGGAGGCCGCCGAGGCATTCCGGGACGGCATCGGACGCAACCAGGGCGACGTGCGCGGCTACGAGATGGCTATGCTCAGCATGCTCCGGGCAGGCGACCTCGAAGCCGCAAGGGCCTTCGGGGAAGAGGCAGCAAAGAAGGGGCTGAGCTCGAAGCGCCTGTCACGCCTCGGCGGCGTGCTCGTGAAGGCGCGGAAGGGGCCGACCTTCAGCCGCGTGTACGAGTACAAGTCGCGCAACTACCACGTCGTCTCCGACATTGGCAAGAAGGTCTGCGTCGACGCTTCGAAGGTGCTCGAGACCGCCTACACCTCGTATCGCGTCAACTTCGGCTGGGTGCGACGTGACAAGACGCGCCTGTTCAAGGTCTACCTGTTCGGCGGTCGCACCGGGTTCATGAACTACCAGCGGGATCTCGCCGGCCTGATGGGGAAGCCGTCCGAACGTGCGGCGGGGATCTACAG
Source organism: Planctomycetota bacterium (assembly GCA_030065025.1). Lineage (GTDB taxonomy): Bacteria > Planctomycetota > PLA2 > PLA2 > JAEUHO01 > JAHEIK01. The sequence continues at coordinate 10,980 of JASJDY010000010.1, read as the reverse complement.
CCCGCTTCTCAAGCAGCTGCTCATCTGGAACCTCCCGACCCGTGAGGAGATGATCAGGACGATCCGGCACGAGGGCTTCCACCAGTACCTCGATCGCCTGATGCCCGATCCGCCGGTGTGGTTCAACGAGGGCCTCGCCGTCTATCACGAGTACGCCAAGACGGAACGGGGCCGGCTCGCCTTCGGCCATGCCCTGCCCGACTACCTGCAGGAGCTCGAAGACTCGGGTCTCCTGCCGATGGAGACGTTCCTCTTCCAGCAAGGCAAACAGTTCTACGAGGACGGCCACCGCAGCTACGCGCAGGCGTGGGCCCTCGTGCACATGCTCAAGCACGGCCCCGAAGCGCGCCGAGCCCAGTTCGAGGAGCTGGTGAAGGCCTTCCAGACAGACGCGCCACCACGCGAGGTCCTGCTGCGCGTCTTCCCGAAGGACGAGTGGCCCGCGCTGCAAAAGGAGCTGGAGGCGTACGTGGAGAAGCTGCGAACGAGCTAGCCGCCTTCACGCATGAGGGCGGCTGGGGCGGCGCACGTGCGCCGCTTCTTGTATCGGCAGGGATACGGATTCCGGCGCACGTGCGCCGCGCGTGAGCACCGAGACAGGAGCGGGTGCACCGGCTTCTGGGACGACCGGTGTCAGGAGGGCGGACGGCGTACCTGGCACGTAACGCGCACAATTGCGGCGCACCCGTTCCTGGTTCCGTACCCGAGTCTCGATCCAGTCGGGTCAGTCGGGCAGGCCCCACAGCACCCACGCCGCCCAGTAGTACGGGTGCTTCCACTTCTGCTTGCCGCTCTCGTCCTTGAAGTCGCGCACGTACGCCTGGGCCCTCCTCAGCGCAGCGGCAGCGCCAAGACCTCGAGGTTGAGCCCCCCCGGCGCCGCTCTTTGGGCATTGCCCCGTGCCCTGAGGCTCCGCACGCGGAGCCCACAGCTCATAGAACTTCACCATCAGCGCGTGCGTGGCCTCGTCGTCCACCTTCCAAAGCGACACGAGGACCCGGGGTGCGCCGGCCAGCATGAAGGCGCGCGTGAAGCCGACGATGCCCTCCGCACGGTGCACCTTGCCCTTGCCGGTCTCGCAGGCGCTCAGCACGACGAGGTCGGCCGGGATTCGCATGCGGAAGACGTCGAGCACGCTCAGCCGATCGTCGCCGGCCAGCGCAAGCGAGCTGAGCGTCGGATGCTCCAGGTCCATGAGGCCGTGGCAGGCGAAGTGGACGGCGCGCCAGCCCCCCTCTTCGGCGGCAAGGGTCTGCTCGAGACGTGCTATGCAAGCGTCTTTGCCCAGCAGGTGGACCTGGCCGACCGCTTCGGCCTCTTGGCGTGCCGACGGGAGCGCCGGCATCTTGCCTGCGTAGTGGGGATCTCCGAGTGCCAGCACCCGCGCGCCGTGCGGGGCGCGGTCGTCACGAAGCACCTCGTAGGTCGTCCCCGACGGTACGTAGACCACCTCGTGATCAGGCAGCAGCGGCGCGAAGGGCACGTACGAGAGCACGCCTGCCGGTGAGACGAGGAGTCGTCGCGTGGAGTCGTCGAGCTTCAGCGGCACGACCACCAGCTGACGCAACGCGTCGAGTCCTGCTGCGGCGTCGACCTCGGCGTCTTCGAGGGTGAGCGCGCGGGCCACCTTCTCGATGCGCTTCGTTTCGCCGAGTTCGATGATGCGAGCCGTCTTCGACGTCACGATCAACGCCACGGCACGCTCCGGCAGCAGCGCGTACGTGACGAGGGCCTCGCCGCCTTCCAGCGTGGCTTGAATGGTCTCGAGATCTGCAGCCTCGGGATAGGCCACGTCGGCAGCGGCCTTCGACGCCCGCTGGATCTTCGCGACGACCTCCAGCACGCTCTGCTCCGCCGCCAGGAACTCCTTGCGAGCGGTGCGGGCCTGCTTGAACTGTTGCAGCGCGAGCGTCCGTCCGAGCTTCGCCCTGGCCGCGGCGACCGAAGCACGCGCGGCCGTTTCCTCAGCGAGCAGGGTCTCGGGCAGGACCACCGTGGCGAGGGCCGCCCGTCCACCCAGCGATTCCAGGAGCACGCCTGCCCGTCCGCTCTCCATGAAGAAGGAGACCTCGGCCGGCGAATCCAGGTCCAGGCCGCCCCTCACGCCGTCATCGAGGAGACCCACCCAGCGATCGCGGGCCGTCGCGCCTTGCTCCTCCTCCAGCCCCCCCACCACAAGCGGGAGCCTTGCGACGCCCTGCCGCGCGAGACGCACCGTCTCGGCGGGGTTGCGATTGCGGCCATGCGCCGTCGCCAGGTGCCAGAGCATGGCGACCTCGAGGTTCGTGGCGCCGCGCTCCTTGGCCTTCGCGAGCGCCTCTTCCTGGAGCTCGATGGCCTTGACGTGATCGCCGAGGCTGCCGTGGAGGCTCCCGAGGTTGCCGAGCGTGCGGGCCTCGCCGAGACAGTCGCCGACGTCCTTGCAGAGGGCGAGCGCCTTCTCGTAGCAGCCGCGCGCCTTCTCGGGGTCGCCGAGCATCACGTGCAGGTTGCCGATGTTGCCGAGCGTCGTGGCCTGCCGGGCGCGGTCCTTCAGCTCGACCTGCAGCTCGAGCGCGCGCTCTTCGCAGCGCAGTGCCTCCTCGGGCTCACCGCGGTGCTTGTGCACCACGCCGATGTTGCCCTGCACCGTTGCTGCGCCGGATCGATCCCCCAGCTCCTCTGCTAGCTCCAGCGCAGCCTGGAGGTCGCGCAGCGCCTGCTCGTAGTTGCCCAGCCGGTCGTGCACGACGCCGAGGTTGCCGAGGGCGCTGGACCGTAGCTGACGGTTGCCCGTCTTGGCGGCGAGCTCGAGCGCCTGCTCGTGGAGGCTCTGGGCCTTTGCGAACTCGCCCAGGTTCTGATGGACGATACCGAGTCCGTCGAGCGTGAAAGCGATTGCCTGAGGATTGCCGATCGTCCGGTGGATCGCCAAGGCGCGCTGCAGGTGGTCGCGAGCCTTCACGTAGTCCCCGAAGTGACGATGCGTGAGGCCGATACCAGCCAAGGCAGAGGCTACGCCGCCTCGGTATCTCAACGCCTGGGACAGACCGAGCATGCGCTGGCTGTACTGCAGCGCCTGCTGGTAGTTGCCGAGCTGGGCATGCACCCTGCCCAGGTTGCCTAGTGCATTGACGGTGTACTGGCGTTGCCCGACCTGCTCGGCCAGGCGCAGACCGCGCTCGAGGTGATCGCGGGCCTGTTCGTACTTGGCGAGCCGCTCGTAGGCCGCGCCCATGTTGATGAGCGTGCCGGCCATGCCGGCGCGGTTCTTCAGCGCTTCCTGTCCCTCGAGCGCACGCGCCAAGTAGCCAAGCGCCTTCTCGTAGGCGCCGCGCTGCAAGTGCGCGCCACCGAGGTTCATGAGGGCATTGACCGCCCACTGCCGGTGACCGAGGGCCTCGGCCAGCTCGAGCCCACGTTCGTGGCTCGCGAGCGCCTCATCGATCTTGCCCAGCGGGAGCTGGACCGTGCCCAGGTTCACCAGGGTGCGCGCCATGCCCGAGCGGTCACCATTCGCCTCGCAGAGCTTCAGGCAGCGCGTCCAGGCTGCGAGCGCGCCCCGCAAGTCGCCGCAGTTGGACGCGCTCAGTCCGCCGTGGTGCATGGCAAGCGCCTCGACCCGGTACCAGCCCAGGCGTCCTGCGATGTCCGCTCCTGCGAGGTAGGCCGCGGCGCTTTCCTTGAGGCGCCTGAGAGCCCGCAGCGTCCCGCCGCGCATGAAGTGCAGCTGCACGGTCACGACGTCGTCCTGACTCACGTCGACGGACTCGAGGCGGGGCATCCTCACGCGTGCGTTCCGGTTTGCGCGCGCAAAGGCCAAGGCCTTGCGCACGGCTTCGTTCGGCTCCTTGCCTCGCTGGGATGCGATGTAGGCCGGCAGCTTCTCGATGGCCCTCCTCGGGAAGGCCTTGGCGAACGCATCCGCCGCGTCGTGCTCTCCCCGGTAGCACAGCACGTCCGCCACGATCCAGGGATCGGGTGGCTCCCGCTCGGCCACGGCCTCGAGCGCCTTGTCGTCCTTCGCCTTCACGGCGGCGAGGACGGCGTCGGCCGCCTGCTCCTCGGTCAGGGGCTTGGGCTTATTGGGGGGCTGCTTGTCTTCGGCAGCGGCCGAACCGAGACCCAGAGCGAGAGCCAACACCAGGGAGGCGGTAATCCGCATATCCCCCTCCTCGAGCTCCGGGCTGGGAGAGGTATGGTGGCAATCCTAGCGCAGGCAGACCGCGGCCCGCCAGCGCCTGTGGCTCATCAAGGAGAGCGCAGGTCCACCGAGAGCATTTCGCTGCTGCGACGAACCTCAGGCCTGGTAGGCCGGCCAGTCGGCGTAGCCGCGCTCGTCGAAGCTGTACCAGACGTCCATCGGCGCGTCCTCGGCGAGGGGCCAGCCGTTCTTGTAGCGTTCGACGAGATCGGGGTTCGAGATGTAGGGGCGGCCGATCGCGATGGCGTCGGCGTGTCCCGCCGTGACGGCGGCCTCAGCAGTCTCCTGCGTGTAGCCGCAGTTACCGATCAACGGCGTCTTCGTGACGGCGCGGAAGTCGGCGAGCGTCATCGGCTCGCCGAGCTCATGGAAGCCGAAGGCCAGACCGTCCATGATGTGCAGGTAGGCGAGGCCCAGCTTGTCGAGCTCCTGCGCGACGTAGGTGAACTGCTCGCGGTAGTCCGGCGAGCCCATGTCGTTGAAGACGCCGTTGGGCGCGAGGCGCACACCGACGCGGTCGGCAGGCCAGACTTCACACACGGCGGCCATGACCTCACTGAGCAGCCGGTAGCGGTTCTCGACGCTCCCGCCGTATGCGTCGTCGCGGTGGTTGGTCTTGGACTGGAGGAACTGGTCGAGCAGGTAGCCGTTGGCGCTGTGGACCTCGATGCCGTCGAAACCCGCGTCGCGCGCACGCTGGGCGGCGGCGCGGTAGTCGGCGACGACGCCCTGGATCTCGTCCACGGTGAGGGCGCGCGGCGTCTCGTGCTCCTTCTTGCCCTGCGGCGTGTGGATGCCGTCACCCTCGAGGCGCACGGGCGAGGGCGCGACGGGCAGCTCGCCGCCGTGGAAGTCGCTGTGGCTGGCGCGCCCGCAGTGCCAGAGCTGGAGGAGGATCCGCCCGCCGGCCGCGTGGACCGGCGCCACGACGTCGTCGCGCCAGGCATCTGCCTGGGCGTCGCTGTAGATGCCGGGCGACTGCTGCCAGCCATTGCCCTGCTCGCTCACGACCGTCGCCTCGCTGACGATCAGCCCCGCCGAGGCGCGCTGCGCGTAGTACATCCCCATGGCGGCGTTGGGCATGCGCTCTTCGCCGGCTCGCGCGCGCGTCATGGGAGCCATCACGATGCGGTTCGGCACCTCGAGTGCGCCGAGGGATCCTGCGTCGAACAGCGTGGTCATGGGACTTCCTCCGGGGTTGGCCGGGGAAGGTACGCGAGGCGGCGGGGGGACGGGCAGTGGATTCTGTCGGACAGCTCGGCCCGAAGCCCGTCGGTTGCGCGGCGAGAAACCGACAGACGCTGGTCTGAGGCCACTCCGGACGTAGGCTTCGGGGCTCCCCGGCAGGAGGACACGCTTCATGACGCAGCCGACGGTAGGTAGCTCGGAACGCCCCTTACGCGTCGCGGTCGTCGGCGCCGGGCCGAGCGGCTTCTACGTGATCCAGTCGCTTCTGAAGGCGGACGACGTCGCAGTTGCGGTGGACCTCTTCGACCGGCTCCCCGCGCCCTACGGGCTCGTGCGCTACGGCGTCGCGCCGGACCATCAGAAGATCAAGAACGTCACCAAGGTCTACGACCGCCTCGCGGCCGACGAGCGCGTGCGCTTCTTCGGCGGCATCGAGATCGGCAAGGACCTGACCGTCGACGAGCTCCGCAGCCACTACGACGCCCTGGTCCTCTGCACCGGCGCCCAGACCGATCGACAACTGGGCATCCCCGGCGAGGACCTCGCGGGCAGCCACGCCGCGACCGAGTTCGTGGCTTGGTACAACGGCCACCCCGACTACGAGCACTGCACGTTCGATCTCGACTGCGAGCGGGCGGTCGTCGTGGGCATCGGTAACGTCGCGCTCGACGTGGCGCGCATCCTCCTGCGTACGCCCGCCGAGCTGATGGAGACCGACATCGCCGGCTACGCGTTCGAGGCGCTCAAGAAGAGCCGCATCCGCGAGGTCGTCGTCCTGGGTCGGCGCGGGCCCGCGCAGGCAGCGTTCTCGCCGCGCGAGATCAAGGAGCTCGGCGAGATGGAGGCGGCCGACGCCCGCACCGTCGCCGAGGAGGTCGCGCTCGATCCGCTGAGCCAGGAGGACATGGAAGCGAGCACCGATCGCAGCGTCGTGAAGAACTGCGAGGTCGTCGCGACCTACGCCGCCGCGCCTGCCGAGCCCAAGCCGAAGACGATGTGGATCCGCTTCTGCGTCTCCCCCACCGCGCTCATCGGCGACCACGCCGGGCGCGTGCAGTCCGTCGAGATCGTGCACAACGTGCTCGAGCGCAGGCCCAACGGCTCGCTGGGCGCGGTAGCGGGCGACGTCACCGAGACCATCGAAGCGGGTCTCGTCTTCCGCTCGGTCGGCTACCGCGGCGTGCCGGTCCCCGGCGTCCCGTTCCGCGAGGACTGGGGCACCATTCCGCACGAGGAGGGTCGCGTAGAGCCGGGGCTCTACGCATCCGGGTGGATCAAGCGCGGACCCAGCGGCGTGATCGGCACGAACCGGCCGGACGCCCAGGAGAGCGTGCGCGCGCTGCTCGCCGATCACGCGGCGGGCAAGCTGACCGCGGCGACGGAGCCGCTCGAGGGCATCGAGCGCATCCTGCGCGAGCGCGGCGCGCGCTGGATCGACTTCCCCACGTGGCAGAAGCTCGACGAGATCGAGCTGGCGCGGGGCGAGGCCGTCGGTCGTCCCCGCGACAAGCTGATCTCGCGCGAAGAGATGTTCGATGCAGCCGAGCAGGCCGAGTCCAAGAGCTGACGAACCGCTCGGCCAGGAGAACGACATGGAACACAAGCGGACAGATCGACACCTCGCACGGCGAGGCGCCCTGGGTCTCGTGCTGTTCGTGGGCTTCGCCCTCATCCTCGCGAACGCACGCTCGGACGTCGATGCCGACGAGCGCGCCGACGCGGCAGCCACGCCCGTCCTCGAGGTGACCATCGATACGGTGACCGGCGACGCGGCATCGGTCCGTACGCCCGCCCGCGGCGTCGACGCCGCACTTGCGAAGCAGCCGGGCTTCGTGCGCAGCGAGGCGACCGTGCTCCCCGGGCCGGCGTACCGCCTCATGCGCGCGACCGTGTGGTCGTCAGTCGAGGCCGCCGAGGCGGCGTCGCTCGCGGCGGACGGCAGCGCGCACGAGCGTGCCATGCTCCAGGTCGTGAACGCCAAGCAGCGCACCGTGCGCCACCTCCGCCAGCTGCGCACGCACACCTACGTCAAGGGCGCCACGGGCCACCTCGAGGTCACGCTCTACCGCACGCGACCGGGCACCACACGCGAAGCAAACCTCGCTCGTCTCGACGCGGCCGAGAGCGACTTCTCGAAGGCCGAGGGCATCCTCGGGCACTCCACGTGGATCGCGCCGAACGGCCGCTGGGTACACCTCGTGCGCTGGCGCTCGAAGGCGGACTTCGCGCGCACCGGCAAGGCCCTGATGCGCACGAAGGGCGTCGGCGGCTGGATCCGCTCGCTGGACTACAAGCGCTTCTCCGTGCTGAAGGGGGATCCGCTCCGCTGACCGGCGTGACTGTGCGTATGGTCGGTCGGCGTGAAGGACCTCCTGCCGCCTCCCGTTGTTCTGCTGACCGCGCCGATCGGCGCGTGCCAGGGCGAGCTGTTCCCTGAAGAGCACGAGCCCATCGAGCGTGCGGTGGAGAAGCGACGGCGGGAGTTCACGGCCGGTCGCGTGCTGGCGCGTCGGGCGCTCGAGCAGCTCGGACGTCCCCCGGTCGCGATTCCCACGGGCTCCCAGCGTCAGCCGGTCTGGCCCGACGGCGTCGTCGGTAGCATCGCGCATACCAACACGCTCTGTGCGGTGGCTCTGAGCGACGATCCCGCGCTTCTCGGTCTGGGCATCGACATGGAGCCCGCGGAGGCGCTGCCCGACGGCGTGCTCCGGCGCGTCTGTCGACCCGAGGAGCGGGACTGGCTCGCGGCACAGCCTCCGGAGGATCGCGCGCTCCTCGAGCGCCTCTTCTTCTGCGCGAAGGAAGCCGTCTTCAAGTGCACCTACCCGCGGGCGGAGGTGTGGTTCGGGTTCGAAGACGCTACGGTCCAGCTGGACACCGAGGCGCAGCACTTCGAAGCGCAGCTACACCTGGCGGCGTCCGAGGACGCGCTGCCTGGCGTGCTCCGTGGGCGCATCGCCCACGCGGAGGGCCACGTCTGGGCCGCCACGGTCTGGCGAGACCAAGCCGCTAGTCGATGAGCTGGCTCAGCTCCTCGATGGAGCGCTGCTCCTCGAAGGAGATCTGCTCGATCGCGTCGTAGAGCTCCGGGTCAAAGTCCACCAGCTCGAGCAGGCGCTTGTAGCCGTCGGCTGCCTTCGTCTCGGTCTCGAAGGCCTCGCGCAGCATCTCGCGGTAGTCCGTGGTGTGCACGATCTCGGTCGGGTCGCGCTGGCGCGTCGCCTCGCCGCCGAGCTTGACGATCTGCTCGCGGACCGCCTTGCCATGCATGACCGACTCGTTCGCCTCGCCCTCGAAGTAGGGCTTGAGATGCAGGCGGTGGATGCCCTTCACGTAGGCGGCGTAGTGGTTGTAGAGCACCTCGGCACGCATTTCCCAAGCGAGAGCCCCGTTGAGCTCGCGGAGGACGTCCTCGTGTCCGGTCTGGTCGTCGGCCATGGCTTCCCTCGTGGTTGCAGGCGGTCACGGTAGCACCGCGGCAGTCGTTGGAGGCCTCCTCGACGAGGCGTCCGGCTCCCGATCGGCGCAAGGAAGTCGCGTGGATCCGCGGCATCCTCGCGTGGGCGACGTTTCCAAGCCTTGGAGGTTTCGCATGCGCCGCTGGCTGCCCGTCCTCGCCCTCCTGCTGACACTGCCGGCTCTGCAGGCGGAGACAGCGCCCATCAAGGGCTGGGACCTCGGCTACCACGACTTCGCGCACTACCGCGTCGTGAAGGCGGACGTGACGGACTCGCACCGTCCCCCGAACGTGGGCCACTGGGACGGGGCCACGAGCATCCATGGGTTCTTCGGCCACGCGCTGGATCCCAAGGGCCTGCGCCCGGCCCGGACGCTGACACACGAGGCGTGGCTGGTGCTGCCGTTCGTCTTCCGCGCGCCGCCGGCACGGCCGCGCGTGGGCCAGCGCGTGGCGCTCTCGGAGTCCTTCGCCGCCAACAGCCGCCTGGCCGGCCTCGTGGGCAAAGGCGAGCAGCGGGTCGTTGCCCTGGACGAGGCGCTCTCGGGCCTCCGCGTGCAGCTGGCTGGCGAGGCGACGTTCCGGCGCAAGACGCCGGCAGCAGGCGAGCCCCGGCGGCCCATCGCGCTCGACTCCGCCAAGCTGAGCTGGGAGAGCACCTACGACGCGGCCCGGCGGCACGTCACCTGGGTGCGCTACACGCTGACCTTCGTCTCCCGGAGGCAGGCCCCGGCCGTCGGCCAACACCTCAACCGCGACACCAAGCCCCGCACCTACCGCGGCACCGTGGAGCTGAAGCTCGAGCGCGTGTTCCGGCACCGCTACCCGGGGTTCCAGAAGGACGTCGACCGCGCGATCGAGAGCGGCTGCCGCGTGCTGGAGAAGAAGTGGCAGCCGGACGGCGTGTTCGATCTCCACCCGCCCGAGCGTCGTCGGCCCGACGCCCGCGTGATGGGCGTCGGCGAGACCGCGCTGGCGCTGCTCACCCTCCTCCACGGGCGGCGGGATCCCCTCAGCGAGAAGATGGACGCGTCGTTCAAGCGCCTGCTGGAGCGCGCGCCGGCCACCTTCGACCACCCGACGTACGAGCTCAGCCTGGCCATGATGGCGCTCGAGGCGCGGCGCACACCTCTGCGCGAAGCCCGCCTGCGGGCTCAAGGGCGCCTGCAGGGCTGGCTCAAGCGCGAGCTGACCGCGACGGAGCGCGCGTGGATGCGCCGCGGCACCCGCTTCCTGCTGGAGCGCGGCAGCCGCGGGGCGCAGGGTGCGGAGACGGTCACGGGCGGCGGCCCGGGCGTGCTGCGCTGGACCTACTCGCGCGACCGCGACCTCGATCCGCGCACCGGGCGCTCCCAGGCGTGGGACAACTCGAACACGCAATACGCGGCGCTGGGCCTCAACGCCGCCGCGCGCTGCGGCATGGACGTCCCCGAGGCCGACTGGCTGGCCATCGCCAACCACTGGCTGCAGAACCAGGAACGAGCCGGGCGCGTGCGCAAGCCGTTCCACCTGACGGCGCATCCGAGCAAGACGGCCGGGACCAAGCGTCGCGGCCACCGCTATGACTGGCGCAGCCGCGGACGTCCGAGCGCCGTCGAGCGCGGCTGGACCTACCACCACTTCCTCCCGCCGTACGGGGAACCCCAGCCGGGTGCGCAGATCGCCTACGGCAGCATGACGGCGGGCGGGATCTCCTCGCTGGCCATCGCCGACGCGCATCTGAGGCAGCGCAAGAGCGCTCGCTACCGCCGCGAGTTCCAGCAGTCGGTCGGGCAGGCCATCCGCGACGGCTTCGCGTGGCTCGACGGCGCGTGGACGGCGTGGGAGAACCCGCGCCACGACCTCTGGTACCTCTACCACCTCTACGGACTGGAGCGCGCCGGCATCCTCGCGGACGTCGCCTCCGTCGGCGAGCACGACTGGTACTGGGAGGGTGCGCTGCAGATCATCCTGCGCCAGAGGAAGGGCGGCAGCTGGCAATACAACGACGGCGAGTGGGCCGGGACATGCTGGGCCGTGCTCTTCCTGGCTCGCTCCACGGCCCCCCTGCCGGTGACGACGGTGACGGCAGGTGGTTAGTCGGATGCCACCAGGCATCTCGGACTGAAGCGAATTCCGGAAACCGCTAACGTCCTCTTGGTCCGCAGCCGTT
>JASJDY010000001.1 GCA_030065025.1 Planctomycetota bacterium | reverse complement strand
TCGATGGCCGCCCGGGCCTCGCCGGCGAGGCGCGTGGCCTGGCCGCCGGGATCGCTCACCACCGTCCCGAGCAGCACTTCTTCCTTGGGAGCAGGCGCGGGGCCGGGCGGCTCGTCCTCGGCGCGCAGCGAGCCCCCCGCAAGGAGAGCGATCAGCAGGGCTGCGAGGAGCGGGCGGCGCACCGGCAGATTGTAGGCGCGGTTCTACCGAACGAGCACGGCGCGAGCCGCCTGGCGGATCTGTGCGTTCGTGAGGCGGTCGAGCTGGGTCAGCACGCGCTTGCGTCGGTCGATCTGCGGATAGAGATCCGGCCGCTGGAGGATGTGGCGGATCATGGCGCCCAGGCCCTCGCGGTAGCCGCCGTCGTGCACGTCAGGGCGACGCTGGACGACCGGCAGAGCGAGCAGCATCTCCGCCAGGGCGAGATCCGGGTCCGGTGCGTCGACGCACGCACCGAGCTGTGCGCGCATCTCGAGCTCGATCTGGATCACGTCGAAGTCGAGCCCGCCGCGCACGAGCAGAGCGGCGGTGTTGGGCAGCTTGGGCAGGATCGGCAGGTGCCGATCGAGGTCGACGAGGTGGCCGTACTCGTGGACGACAAGCGTGCCGTAGCTACCCCACGGATCGTTCGGCTTGCGGCGCGCGTACCGTGCAACGAGGCGTGCGGCCACGCAGTCCGGATCCGTGAGGGCCTCGGCGCCGTCCAGCGTGTCCGCCGGCAGGGGACCGGAGCGGTCGACCTGCCGGAGGAAGCCGTGGTCGCCCAGCAGCGCCTGGCGCAGCTCGAACTCCGTGCGTCGCGCCGAATCGGCGTCGATCCAGATGCCGTCCGCGAGACAAGCGCCGCCGAGCATGCCGCCCTGCGCGGCGATGTTGGAGCGGAGCGCGCGGTCATAGCCGATCGCGAGGTCGTGGCGGTACTGCTTGCCGACGGACGTGATGGGACGGTCCGCGCTGAGCGCGGCCAGCGAGAGCACGATGGCCTCCACCGGCACGTCGCCTTGCTGTCCGAACATCAGGAAGCGTCCGTAGCGCCGGAAGTGCGCGACCACGGGGCTCGTCGTGTGCGTGCTGTGGTCGAGCCACGAACCGAGGAGGGGAAGCTCCCGGAGACCGACGCGCGGATCGGCGAACGCACGCTGCTCGTCGGGCGTGAGGTGTCGGCGTGCGAGGGTGCGGAGCAAGTCGAGCCCGGCATCGAACGTGGGCGGCTCCTCCTTGCGCTTGCCCGCGTTGTAGCCGGCTTCGATCCACGCACGCAGGCCGGCCTCCAACGCGAGGTGCCCGCGCACGCGCGTCGCGAGCGCACGCGCCTCGGGTGCGGGCACCGTGTCCAGGACGATGACCGCCTCGTCGAGGGCCCCCACCCCCACCAGGGCCTGTCCGAGCTCGAAGCGTGCCGGCGCGGGCGCGGCAGGCCCCGGCGCAGCGGCGGAGGCGCGCGCCAGACGCGTCCACCGCGGCACGAGCAGGTTGTGCGGATCGCTCAGAAGATCCGGTGGCACGGCGCGGTGCAGCCACGCCATCGCCTCGCGCCATGCGCCGCGCGCCACCAGCAGACGCCGCAGATCGCGATCCAGCGGCACGGCGATCGCCCCGCCCGCGAGCGCAGCGCGGTAGTGCCGCTCGGCTTCTATCGCACGCCCCGCATGGTCCGCGGCGAGTGCGCGCAACGCCATGAGCTCCGCGTTGCGGCCGGCGGGATCACGCAGCGCCGGAAGCGCGGCGTCCACGCGCGCCCATGTGTCGGGCTCGACACCGAGACGCAGCGTCTCGGCCAGTCGGTGTGCGTAGCGCGGGCTCTCGGGCGCGATGGTCAGCGCAGCGAGCAGCTGGAGCGCCGCGTCGTCGATCCTCCCGGCCGCCTTGAACGCATCGGCGTGTAGACGCGGCGGTCGCGCATCCGTGGGATCGAGCACCGCGGCTTCGTCGGCGGCCCGGTGTGCGGCATCGAGGTCACCGTCGCCGAGCCGGGTGCGTCCACGGAGCAGCCAGGCTTCCTGGCGAACGAGATCACGCGGACTGCGCAGCGCTTGGTCCGCGTAGTAGACGGCTTCGTCGCCGTCGCCCGTCTCCGCGAGCAGGTGCGCTGCAACGAGATGCCGCCAGTCGCGCGGCCCCGTCGCGGAGTCAGCGAGCACGCGGGCGGCGGCGCCTGCACGGTCCTCAGCCGCAAGGGCACGCATCGCAGCGCCCACGTCGCCCGGCGGCAGCGACCGCACGCGCCGCCTCAGGTCGTGCGCGGCGCACCACGAGGGAGCAAGGCGTACAAGCAGCCAGATGCGCTCGGGATCGCGCACGTCGAGCGGCTCGGCGATGCGCAGGAGCCGGAAGGCCTCGCCGCGGTCCTTCGCGCGCACCGCACGCCGGACGCCGGAGACGTACGCCGGGATCGCAACGCGCACGGCGGACGCGGGCGGCCCGGCCGGAGGCTCGGGCGTTCCCGTGCAGCCTGCAAGCAGCGGCAGCAGGATCAGCAAGCGATAGACGAGGCGCGACATCGTGGGCCGGAGCATCCCACGGCGACGAGCCTCAGCCGAGCGATCTCGACACGGCGCGTTGACTCACTCGTGTGCGCATGCTGCGCGGCGCTAGGATTGCTCTCGAGTTGCCGCGCGCGTACGGAGATCAGGCGATGCCGTTGCTGGACCTCCTGGCCAGATTGCTGCTCGCCTGCCTGTTCTTCGGCCCCGCTGTGTTCGTGATGCACCGCACGGTGAATCCGCCCGCGAAGCGCGAGCCCCAGCCACCTCGTCCCGTGAGCATGGTGCTCACGCTGATGACCTGCTGCGTCGTGCTCATGCCGATCTGGGCCGCCTTGGCCTGGCGAACAGGCTTCGACCCCCTCGGCACGCTCTCGGCCGAGGGCGACATCCCGCTGCTCGCCTATGCGCTGGGCGGGCCCGCCCTCGTCCTCGCTTGGCGCACGAACGGGCCAACGCGCGAGCGAGCGAACGTGCTGCTCGCTGGACTCCAGGGCGCGGCCTTCGCCATGTACGTGCCGTCATTCGTGGCATTCGTCTGGATGGCCGCCGGGTACGAAACGCACACGTGATGAGGCGCACGGGCGCCGGAGGCGTCTACTCAGTCGATGTCGCCCAGCGCAACGCGGCCGTCGATCTCGAGGCAGGCGAACCAGAAGGTGCCCTGGCTGGTCTTGACCTTCCAGGCGAGCCACTCACCCTCGGACTCCTTCTCGCTACGGAACTCGAGCCACTCGGGCGTCCCCTCACCCACCTTCGCCTTGACCTCGCGGAGCGCGCGCTCGAGCAGCTCGCGGTCCTCGGGCTTCTCGGCATCGTACGTGTCCTTCCACTTCCGGTCCTTGTCGCGTCCGCGGTAGACGACACGCGGGGCGGCCTTGGCGTAGTCCTCCGCCCGCGCGGCGGCGAACAGCTCTTCCAGCGCGGCGCGCGCCCGCGCGTCCTTGCTGTCGCCGGCACCACAGGCCGACAGGAGAAGGAGGCAGATGAAGCTCAGGGACCCTACGAGGCGTGTGTTCATCGGCCCATGCTACGCCGACCGCCCACGGTGCAAAACGAGACCGAGCCGCGCCTCGGGGAGGCGCGGCTCGGGGATGGATCGTGGCGGGATCAGACGCGGATGGTGATCTTCGGGACGGGCACCTTGAACTTCATGTAGCGGGCGGTGCCCTTGATCGTGATCGAGCGCTTGCCCGTCCACGACACGGTCAGGGCGACGCGCAGCTTGCCGATCTTGCGGTGCACCTTGACGGACTTGCCCTTCTTCTTGATGCCCATGTTGAAGATCGAGATCTTCTTCGACTTGCCGGCGAACGTCACGAGCGCATACATCTGCACGCGGGCGGTCGTCTTGTTGAGCTTGCCGCTGGCCTTGAACTTGACCTTGGGCACCCACTTCTTGGCTTCGAACTTCTTGCCGTCCTTGGCCTTGATGGGCCAGGTCCACTTGCCGTGGACGAAGGGCTGAACGCTCGAGGCGACGCCGGCGGCCTCGGCCTTGGGCATGTTGCCGAAGCCGATCAGGGCGGCGACGGCCAGGAAGAAGATGCTGCGGAGGATCGTGCGGTTGCTCGTGGTGGCGGTGTTCATCGGGAAGTCCTTTGCTCGGGGTTGGGAGGAAGACGGCGCCGGAGGGCCGCCGAGTCGGTCACTCGCGCTCCCGGCTCGGAAGGGGCTGCGAAGTCCGGCCGCCAACCCCGCAACGGAAAATGGGATTTCTTCGGCGGAAGCGCGTCGCGCCGATTGCGCTCGCGCCGCAGGCCCGATAAACCGGCCTCTGCGCCCCCCGGAGCCCCCCGTGCCGCCCCCCCACCCCGCCGACGTGACCCGCATCCTGGCCCGCGTACGCGCGGGCGAAGCCGAGGCCGAGCGGGAGCTCCTGCCGCTGATCTACGAGGAGCTGCGCGGTGTCGCGCGCGGGCAGCTCGCTCGTGAGCGTCGCAACCACACCCTCCAAGCGACCGCCCTGCTGCACGAGGCGTGGATGAAGCTGGGCAGCCTCGACGCCGCCGTGCCGCAGGACCGTGCCCACTTCATGGCGATCGCCGCACGCACGATGCGCCAGATCCTCGTCGACCACGCCCGCGGCAAGAAGGCCGAGAAGCGCGGCAGCGGCTGGGACAAGGTGACGCTCGACATCGCCATCGACCAGCTCCAGCAGGACGAGCTCGACCTCGTGGCCCTGGACGAGACGCTGCAGCAGCTTGCCCAGCAGGATCCGCGCAAGGCCCGTGTCGTGGAGCTCCGCTTCTTCGGTGGGCTCTCGATGAACGAGATCGCGGAGGTCCTCGGGGTCAGCGTGCGGACGGCCGAAGGCGACTGGTACATGGCGCGCGCCTGGCTGCGCAAGGCGCTCACGGACTGACGCCCATGCCCGTGAGCCGTGCCCAGTTCGAGTCGCGTCTCGCCGACAGCGGCATCATCACGCTCGACGAGCTGTCGTCGTTCGAGGTCGCTGACGACGATCCCAGCGCGCTGGCGCGCGCGCTCGTCGAAGCCGAGCGCCTGACGCCGTTCCAGGCGGAAGTGCTGCTCGCGGAGTCCGGTCCACCGCTGCGCCTCGGACGCTACCTCCTGCTCGACCGCGTCGGCAGCGGCGGCATGGGGCAGGTGCACAAGGCCGTGCACGCCAGGATGAACCGGGTCGTGGCGCTGAAGGTGCTGCCGCCGACCGCCGCACTGGACCCGGGTCTGGTCGCGCGCTTCCGGCGGGAGGTCGAGGTGGCCGCGAAGCTGCACCACCCGAACGTGGTCACCGCCTACGACGCCGACGAGGCCGACGGCGTGCACTTCCTCGTAATGGAGTACGTCGACGGGCGGGATCTGGGCGCCGTCGTGGCCGACGAGGGGCCGCTGCCGGTCGACCGCGCGCTCGCCTGCATCGAGCAGGCTGCTCGGGGACTGGCGTATGCCCACGGCGAGGGCGTACTGCACCGCGACGTGAAGCCGGCCAACCTCCTGATCGACGACGCGGGCACGGTCAAGGTGCTCGACATGGGTCTCGCCCGGCTCGAGTCCTCCGAAGGCCTGACCACGACGGGCGACATCATCGGCACGGCCACGACGATGGCCCCCGAGCAGGGCGACGACACGAGCCTCGTCGACGAGCGCAGCGACGTGTACGGCCTGGGCTGCACGCTCTACTACCTGCTCACCGGCAAGCACATGTACGAGGGCGAGTCTGCGCTGCACATGCTGCTCGCCCACGCGCGGAACCCCATCCCTCCTCTGCGCGAAGCGTGCCCCGACGCCTCGCCTGAGCTCGAGGCGCTGTTCACGTCCATGGTGCAGAAGCAGCGCGACGACCGCCTGCCGAGCATGACGGCCGTGCTGGAGGGCATCCGCGCAGTACGCGGTGGAGAGCGGCCCGAGGTCCCGCGGGCACGAACACGCCGACGAGGTGCGCCGCGCTGGATGTGGCCCACGGCCGCGGCGGTGCTGTTGGCCGCCGTCCTGTGGCAGTTGCTGGGGCAGGAGGGTGACCAGACGGAGTCCGAACCTGAACAGGAGCCGGCGCCCCTCCTGGCGGTGCTGCGCGGTCATGACGGTGCGGTGCACGCCGTGACGCCGCATCCTGACGGCAAGCGGCTGCTCAGCGCGTCAGGGGACGACACGATCGGCGTGTGGGACCTCACCAAGGGCACGATGCTCCGGCGGCTCGCGGGACACACGGCTTCCGTGCGCAGCGTCCTGTGCCTCCGGGACGGGAACACGGTGATCAGCTCGTCGGACGACAAGACGATCCGCATCTGGGACCTTGCCCGCGGCACGACCACGAAGGTGATCACGGGCAACGAGAACAAGGTGCGCCGACTGGCCCTGGCGAAGGACGAGTCGTGGTTCGCCTCGGCCGGCAAGGACGGCACGCTGCGCATCTACGACCTGCCGGCGGGCACCGAGCGCCTCGTGCGCCGCGAGCACGGCCCGTGGGTAGGGAGCACCGAAGGCCTCATGGCGGCCGTGGTCCACCCGACCGGAAGCACGCTGGCGACCGTCGGCTTCGACCGCACGGTGCGCGTGTGGGATACGACGAACTTCGAGGTGCAGGCCACCTTCGGCCCGCAGAAGGAGGACCTGGCCACGATCGCCTTCAACGGCGACGGGAGCTACCTCCTGCAGGACTACGGGCGAGGTCCTCTCCTGGTGCGGAGCGGCGACGGCGCCCGCGAGATCCGCCTGCTCATGGGCCACGAGAACTGGGTCTTCTCGCTCGCAGCGTCGCGCACGAAGCCAGCGATCGTCGCCTCCGGCAGCGAGGACCAGTCGGTGAGCATCTGGAACATCGAAACCGGCGAGGAGCTCGCCGTGCTGCGCGGGCACGAGTTCACCGTGGGCGCGCTCACCTTCAGCCTGGACGACAAGGTGCTCATCTCGGGCGCCGGGGACGAGACCATCCGCCTGTGGGACGTGAGCGCGTTCACGGTCCAGGGTGACTGAGCTGCTGCTCGCGCCACCAGGCGGCGTCCTCACCCTGCTCGAGGATCGCGAGCACCGCGGCTGCGGAGGCCGGCCGGCCCGCCGGCTCCTTGGCGAGGAGCGCGTGGGTGAGCGTCGCGAGGAAGGGCGTGACCTCGGGGTTCACGCTGCCGAGCGGCTCGGGATCCTCGTCGAGGTGCGCTCGCATGATCGAGACCATGCCCCCGTCCGGGATCGGATGGCGACCCGCGGCAAGCTCGTAGATCAGGAGCCCGAGTGCGTAGAGATCCGTACGCGGATCCGGCGGCGCCTTCGCGCCGGTGAGCTGCTCGGGCGCGGCGTAGCGCACCGTCCCGACGAACTGCCCGGTGCGTGAGAGGCGGAGCAGGTCCTCGAGCGGCAGGGCGATGCCGAGGTCCATGAGCCGTACGCCGCCGCCCAGCGTGAGCATGACGTTGGACGGCTTGAGGTCCCGATGCACGGCGCCGGCGTCGTGGATGGCGACGAGTGCGCGCAGGATCTCGCGGGCGACGTGCCGGCACTCGTCCTCCCCCACCGGGCCGCTGCCCTCGATGCGCTGCGCGAGCGTTCGCCCTGCGACGTACTCGAGCACGAGCGTGTCGGCACCGATCAGATCCAGCGTGCGCACGACGTTGGCGTGCCGGATGCCGCGTCCGATCTCGGCTTCGCGGCGGAAGCGTTCGACCACGACGGCCTCACGACACAGCTCGGGCCTGAGGCGCTTGAGCGCCACGGGACCGTCGGGGCCTTCAGCGCGGTAGACATGCGCCATGCCGCCCTCACCGAGAAGCGCGTCGATGCGGTATGGACCGATCTGCTTGCCGATGTCGGAGGCCATCTCATCCGTGGAGAGCGCGCCGCGCTCGGCCTCGTGGTGCTCGAGCAGCTCCTCCACGTCGGCGCGGACTTCGGGCGCGCTCGCGAGCACGGCCTCACGTGCAGCGCCGCGCAGCTCGCGCGCGGCTTCGAAGAGGTCACAGACGCGCTGCCAGCGTTGGGGATCCACGGCGGAAGGGTACCGCGGCCGCGCTCCGATGGTTTTTGCACCTGCGCTGAGCAAGCCCATACTCGCGTGATGCCGGAGATGGAGACCGTCGCCTGCCCAATCTGCGAGAGCGAGCAGATCAAGGTGCTGTACGAGCACGAGCTCTACACGAT
Organism: Planctomycetota bacterium; assembly: GCA_030065025.1. Lineage (GTDB taxonomy): Bacteria > Planctomycetota > PLA2 > PLA2 > JAEUHO01 > JAHEIK01. The sequence goes on along the minus strand of JASJDY010000001.1, from coordinate 34,530 downwards.
GAGCCGCTGTCGGGGCTGCGGCTTCGTGCGCCAGAGCACCCGGCTGACGGCCGACGCGATGCGCAAGCTCACCTACGATCCGGACGAGCAGCCCGACGAGATGCACCTCGGGCACCAGGCCGGCAACGAGGACCTGCCCGCGTGGCAACCCAAGCCTCTCGAGGCGTATGCCGTGTGCGTGGAGGCCATCGAAGCCGTCCGTCCCAAGGACAAGCCAAAGGGGCTCTGGCTCGACATCGGCGCGGCAACCGGCTCGCTACTGCTGGCCGCACGCAACGCCGGCTACGAGGTCGGCGGCGCAGAGCTAGGCCGCGTCCAGGTCGAGGTCTGCAAGGACGTCCACGGCATCGACGTCCACCACGGCACGCTGCGCGACGCCGCCTTCCCCGACGGCTGCGCCGAGGTCATCTCGTGGCGTCAGGTGATGGAGCACGTCTTCGAGGTGCGTGAGGAGCTGCAGGAGGCCGGACGCGTGCTGGCACCGGACGGCTTCCTCCTGATCGAGGTGCCGAACTTCGGCGGCGCCAAGTACCAGCTCGGTCGCCTGCGCACGTCGCTGCGGGTCTCGCGGCCGTTCTGGGAGGGCCTCAACCTCCCGGAGCACATCTACTACTTCACGATCGACTCGCTGCGTCGCCTGCTCGCCGCGGAGGGCTTCGAGATCGTGACGTGGGAGACGTACGGCAAGTACCGCAAGAAGCCGTCGCTCTTCCAGCGCGCACGGACGAGCGTGCGCGACGGCCTCAAGATCGGCAACAAGCTCCGCGTCGTGGCGCGCCGCGCCGCGCGCTAGCCCGCCTGCCCCGCGCAAGATCGGCACACTTAACAAATTGCTACGATCGCCTTGCGTTCGCCGATCGTTAGGTTAGGCTCGCGTTATGGAGATCACGAACCGCGTCGTCTTCCAGATCCTGGCTGAGCGCACGACCCGCAACCGCACGGGACGAGCCCGATCACTCGGGAGGCGCAGTCCCTTTGGAGGGGCGTCGGCTGCCGGCCCCAAGAAACGACCCTTCCCGTGGGTCGGCGCCGGCGCCCCTGCTTACCGGGAGGATCCGGCGTCCCGATCCCCCTCCTCCGCATCACCCACGGAGGCGCTCCGCTCGGGAGAGAGCCTCGGATTTGCGGTCACGCTGGCCGCAATCGCCCTGGCGGCACTGGTCTGATCCGCATGTGTGAAGAGCGGCCCCAGCCTCTCACCCCCCATTTCAAGGGCTTTCCTAGTGTGTAGGAAGGCTGTCAAACCGGTAACGAACAACCTGCAAAGGCAACTCCCCCCGCAACCGATAGCTCGATACGGAGGGACACGATCAGGGTCAAGGCCCCGCTCGCGGGACCGGCCTCGGGAGGCAGGAAGATGAACTACACGCCGAAGCAGCTGCAAATCATGGCCTTCATCCGGGACTACCGGGCGGCCAATCGCACGTCACCCACGCTCGAGGAGATCGGCACGTCCCTCGGCGTCCACCGGGTGACCGTGCACCAGCACGTCGCCGCGCTCGTGAAGAAGGGCGCCATCCGCAAGCTGCCCCAGCGCTCGCGCTCGATCGAGATCCTCGATCGCGACTACCTGCCGGATCCGACCGTGAAGGTCCTCGGCAAGATCGCCGCCGGCCGCCCCATCGAGGCGGTCGAGCACCCCGAACCCTACACCGTCAACGAGCTGCTGCCGATCGAGCCGGGCCAGGAGAGCTACCTCCTCCGGGTGGTCGGCCAGTCGATGATCGAGGACCACATCACCGACGGCGACCTGGTCATGGTCGACCGCTCGCAGCATCCGCGCGACGGCGAGATCGTCGTGGCCATCGTGGACGGTGAGGCCACGCTCAAGCGGTTCTACCGCGAGGCGGACGACACGATCCGCCTGCAGCCGGCCAACTCGAGCATGGAGCCCATCTTCGTGCGCCCGCCGCAGCATCTCGACATCCGTGGGGTGGTGCGCGGCGTACTCCGCACCTTCTGACTCCGCAGCAGAGCAACCACAGAGAACACGGAGCGCACGCCGGCGGACGGTGAGCGCTCCGTGTTGTTCGTTTTGGGCCTGTGAGCAAGACAAGAGGCACGAAGCCCGCGGCGGCGTCCGGGGACCGCTCCGTGTTCTCTGTGGTTCCCTTCAGGGCGAGTCTGCGCCGGAGGCTTCGCCGTCCTCGTTCTCGTACAGCTCCAGCTTGCGGTAGAGGGTGCGTAGGCCGATCCCCAGGATCCGCGCGGCTGCCGTCTTGTTGCCGTCCGTACGTCGCAGCGTGTCGAGGATGATCGTCTTCTCGGCCTCGGGCAGCGGCGTGCCGGCCGCGATCCGGATCGTGTCGCCCTCCGGCAGGTCCTCGTCACGATGACCGCCGCCCACCTCCTGCGGTAGATCCTCGGGCTGGATCGTGTCGCCCTCGCTGAGCACGACCGCGGCCTCGACCATGTTCTCGAGCTCGCGCACGTTGCCCGGCCACTCGTACTCGCGCAGCAGCTCGAGAGCCTCGGGGGAGAAGGCGCGCACGTCGCGTGCGTGCCGCTCTCCGTACATCGCCCGGAAGTGCTCCGCGAGGGCCTGGATGTCGCCCCGACGAGCGCGCAGCGCTGGCATGTCGAGCGTGATGACCTTCAGCCGGAAGTAGAAGTCCTCGCGGAAGCTGCCCTTGCGCACGGCCGCTTCCAGATCGGCGTTCGTGGCGGCGACCATGCGCACGTCGACCGGACGCGAGCGGTTGTCGCCGACGCGCTCGATCTCCCGGGCCTGTAGCACGCGCAGGAGCTTCACCTGCGTATGCGCCGGCACCTCGCCGACCTCGTCCAGGAAGATCGTGCCTCCGTCCGCCGCCTCGAAGCGACCGGGACGATCGGACACCGCTCCGGTGAACGAGCCCTTCACGTGGCCGAAGAGTTCGCTCTCGAGCAACCCCTCCGGCAGAGCCGCGCAGTTGACCTTCACGAACGGCTTCGCCGCACGCGGGCTCGCCCGGTGGATCGCCTCCGCCACGAGCTCCTTGCCGGTACCCGACTCGCCGAGGATCAGCACGGTCGCGTTGGTGGGCGCGACCTTCGACACCTTGCGGAAGATCTCGAGCACCGAGGGGGCGCTCCCGACGAACCCCTCGGGGACCTCGCCGCGCGCCATCCCGGCGCGGACCTCGGCCGTCGCCGGCGCCTGGGCTCGGGACTCGAGAGCGGAGGCCACGAGCTGGCGCAGACGCGCGAGGTCGAGCGGCTTCTCGAGGAAGTCGTGCGCGCCGTCGCGCATGGCCCGGACCGCCTTCTCGACGCTGCCGTACGCGGTCATGACGATGACCGGTGTGTCGGGATGCGTCGTCCGCAGCTGGCGCAGCAGATCGAGACCGTCGCGGTCACCCGGGAGCACGACGTCCGTCAACACGAGGTCCGGGGTGTTCGCCTCGAGGGCGGCAAGCGCCTCGTCCACGTCCGCCGTCAGGTCGACGTCGTGACGACCACCGAAGACCTCGCCGAGCGCCTCGCGGGCGTTGCGCTCGTCTTCCACGATCAGGATGCGCGTTCTGGCCATCAGACCTCGATCACCCCCGGGCCGTCCTGTTCGTCGATCCGCGCCACGGGCGGGAGATGGATCACGAAGCGGGCGCCGCCACCGGGTCTCGGCAGGGCCTCGATCTGTCCGCCGTGGCGCCGCACGTCCTCACGCGCAAGCGGCAGGCCGAGCCCCGTTCCGCCGCGCTTCCCCGTCGTGTAGACCACGAAGACGCTCGAGCGGTCCTCGGCCCGGATGCCGGGGCCGTCGTCGTCCACCACGATGACGGTGCTGTGCGGATCGTCCCGTGTGGTGATCCACACGCGATGCCCGCCCTCCGCCGCCGCCTCGATCGCGTTGCGAACCACGTTCTCCACCGCCCGGTCGATGCGCACGCGGTCCAGCTGCAGCACGCGCAGCGAACCCGGCTCGAACGCAACGCGGCAGGAGGCAGCGCTCGCGAGTCCTTCCAGACGGTCCACGACGCCGCGCACGATCGGATCGATCCGCTCGCGACCGAGCTCGAGCGCGCCGCCGCGGCTCACCTCCAGCAGGTGACCGACCAACCGCTCGAGGCGCTTGGACTCGGAGAGCATCTTGTCCGTGCGCCCCCGGATGTCTTCGCGCGTGATCTCGTCGTCGTCGAGACACTCACGGAGCAGCTGCAGGTTGAGGGACAACGCATTGAGCGGATTGCGGATCTCGTGCGCGAGCGACTCGCCGAGGTCGTGGACGGCGTCCACCCGCTCGCGCATGCGCCGCTGCTCCTCTTCCCGCGCGCCGCTCGTGATGTCTTCGAGGGCCAGCACGCAGCCGAGGTGCCGGCCCGCATCGCCGCGCATCGGAGCCAGCGTCGCACGCACCACGCGCGGACCCAGCGGATGTCGCGCGAACGTCCGGGCCTCGCCGCCGTGGAGCACGTCGGCGACGACGCGCGCCCAGTCGAGATTCGGGTCCTGCGCGAGCCACGGCAGAGCCTCGAGCAGAGGCCTGCCGACGGCGTCGTCGCGCGGACCCGCGACCTCGGCCAGCGCGTGGTTCCAGACGATCACACGGCCGGTCGCGTCCGTCGCCGCGACCTCGATGGGGAGCGCCTCGGCCAGCGCCTCCAGGTAGAGGGCGTAGTCCTCCTCCGGCAGCAGGCGTACGAGCACCTTGGTGTAGTAGAGGAATCGTCCGGGCACGAGCAGATGGTATTCGGGAGGAAGACGGTCCGAGCCGGCCTTCTACCGGGCGTGCGCCGTCAGGCCCGGCGCTGTGGGCCGGTCCGGCAGTCGCGAGCGTCCGTCCCGCGCCCACCAGGCGCGCCAACGGTCGGCGGCCTCGCGCCGATCGCCGAGCGAGTCGTCGGGGTCGTAACCGAGGAACTGGTTCGTCACGCGGCGCAGCGAGACGGCCGACGCCGCGCGAACCTCGAGGTCGGTGTCGTCGAGACGCTCGATCAAGCGCGGGATCGCGCTCCAGCGCTCGCGGCGCCCCAGTTCCTCCGCCGCCGTGCGCCGCACGTTCGGCCACGGGCTGCCCAGGTGGCGCTCGAGTGCTCCCTCGTCCGATCGCGCGAGGATCGACAGCAGCACGCTACGCGTCGCACTCACGCGCATGCCGCCCGCAACGGGAACACTCAGGTCCCCGGCGCGACCGAGGGCCGGCACCGCCGCGTCGCCGGCAGCAACGAGCTCGCGCGCAGCACGCGTGCGCACCTCGAAGTCGTGACTCGCGAGACCGCGCACCGCGCGACCATGCACGTCGTCCGTGACGCTCGGCACGGGCATCTGGGCTGCGCCCGGCAGGCTGAGGTCCGGCGGCGCGGGCTCGTCGCTCGTGCACGCGGCGAGCAGCAGGCAAGCACACGCCAGGAACGTGAGGCGCGCGCGACTGGATTGGCGATAGGCGTTCGTTCGGCTCATGGCAAGTCGGCCGGAACCGGCATCCTACTAGGATCGGCAAGCGTCCCGGGCGCCTTCAGGGTCACGGTGAAGACGCCCGTACCATCCGGACATGGGCCTTACCGGCTACCCCCGGCACGTACGCCTCCGCCGCCGCGCGCAGTTCCAGCGCGTCCTGCGTGAGGGCCTCGTCTATCCGGGGCGGGAGTGCGTCGTGCGGATCCTCGCCAACGAACTGGGCTTCGCACGCCTGGGCATGGCCGCGCCCCGGCAGTACGGCAACGCCGTTCGTCGTAATCGCTTTCGCCGGCTTGTGCGCGCCGCGTTCCGCGAGCAGCAAGAGCAGCTCGATGGCGTCGACGTGTTCGTCGCGCCGCGCCGCGGGCTGCGCGAGCCGACCCTGGAGGGCATCGCCGCCGACCTGGCGACGGCGCCGCAGCGAGCGCGCAAGTCGCGGCCGCGTCCACCGTCGAGGCGACGGTGATCCGCGCCGGCCTCGTCCTGCTGCTGCGGATCTACCAGGCGATCCTCTCGCCGCTCATGCCGGCGGCCTGTCGCTTCGAGCCGACGTGCTCGGCCTATGCCGTCGAGGCGGTCCAGCGCCACGGACCGATCAAGGGACTGTGGCTGGCGGTGCAGCGACTGGGCCGCTGCCGCCCGGGGGGCGGCGGCGGCCACGATCCAGTCCCGTAGGGGTCCTGTCCCCTAGCGATCAGCGACGGCGGCGCTCGTCGAGCGTGTCCCACTCCGAGTTGGTCTGCACGTCGAAGGTCGCCTGCATCCAGTCCATGTCGTCCAGGTAGCGCGAAAGCGCTTGGAAGAGCGAACCCTCGCGATCCCGCAGGCGCTTCGTCGAACCGAGACGGCGACGGTCGCCGAGAACGCGCTTCTGCAGGTACTCGACGTAGCGGTTGGGCGAGAACTCGGCCTTGGACGGGTAGACGCGCTCTGCGACGCGGATGAGGTAGGCGGCGCCGGTACCGCGCTCCTCGATCTTCGGATCGCGCAGCACGCGGCGACCGAACGTGCCCGGCTCGGCCGTCACGGTGTCCTGGCGGGACGCCACGGGGCGCACGGTCGAGTAACCGGCGCGCCAGACGAAGTTTCGGCGGCCGATCGCGGCCTTCTCCGCGTCCTCCATGTCGTCCTCGACCTCGATGGCCGGGGGCGGGACGTTGCCGATGAAGAGCCCGGTGTTCTCGACCAGGGCATGACCGCCGATGCGCTCGGACCACGGCCCGTACGCACCGTCCCACGCGGCCTTGCGGGCCGCGTCGTCGGCGTCGGCAGGCAGTGCGTCGACCGCCTTCTGCACGGCGTCACGAAGCGTGCGCAGCTCGGCGGCGGCCTTGTCCATGCGCTTGCGCTCGATGAAGCGCTCGAAGACCTTGTCCTGGACGGCCTCGTACTCCTGCGGCTCGCGCTCCTTGAACTCGAGACGACGGACGAGCACCTTCGTGAGGCGGCTGTTGAGCTGCGCGGGGATGCCGTTGTAGTCGCCGTCCTCCTTGAGTCGGGACAGCTCGAACTGCAGGCCCTGCCCGAAGTTCTCGTTCTTCTCCCACTCCTCGCGGCTCATCAGCTCGGGCGTGCGCCAGTACTGGACGGCGGCGGGCGTGTTGGCGTCACCCGAGTCGACGAGCTCGGCCAGCTCCGCGGCGAGGACGGACTCCAGCGTGAGTTCCTCGGGAACGACGGGCTTCTCGGCCTTCGGCTCGGCGGGCTTCGGCGCGCGCTGATCCTCGGGCTTGTCCGCGTTGGCCTGCTCCCACGCGGCGAGCGCCTTCTCGTACGCCTCACGCTCACGCGTCCATGCGGCGAGCTTGGCCTCGGCCGCGTTGACCTTGACGCGGCTGTCGCGGCAACGCGTCAGGATGTCGTTGAGCAGGCTCTCCATGAAGAGCTCGCGGATGACGATCTCGCGCCAGCCCTGGTCGCGGAAAGTCTTGCGGTCCTCGGCGTCGGCTTCTTCCGCCTCGGCGTCCTTCGCAGGCTCGTCCTTCTTTTCGCCGTCCTTGGGCGCGTCCTTCTTCGCGTCGTCCTTCTTCGGCTCGTCCTTCTTCTCACCGGCGCCCGAGAGCGGATCCGGGAAGATGTCCTTCGCAGGCACGAGCGTCACGCGGGCTTCCGGTGCGACCTTCTTGGCGAGCTCGGCGCCGTGCCCCGCCTCGGGATCGCGCGGATCTTCGGCGCGATAGAAGAAGTTCTCGCCCTTGTACGAGCGCCACCACTCGTAGACCTTCTCCTCGTCGGTCGGGCGGTGCTGGGGGTACTTGTCCCAGAGCCGCTTCAGCGCCTCGTCCGTGATCAGCGGCAGGTGCGTGAAGAGCGTCTCGAAGCGCGTGCGCGCGGGCAGCGCGTAGTCGCCGCGGACCGAGTTGAAGAAGAGCCGGACCTCCTGGGCGTTGCCCGTGGTCAGGTCGTCCTCGTTGCCGTCTTCCCCGTCGGCGCCGGCGCTCGAGACCTGCCACGTCGGGGGCTGCGCGCGGCTGAGCCGCACGACGAGCGGACGGCCCCAGCTGTCCTTCGCCTCGGCGCTCACGTAGGACTGCAGGGCCGGCCCCGGCACGACGCGCACGAGGTCCGCCTGCAGCGTCAGTGAGATGTCGTCGGCGGTCCCCGCCTCGCCGTCCGGGCCGAGCGAGACGAGGGTGGGCGCGGCGTCGCCCTCGCCGGGCGTGTAGGTGAACTCGCGCTCCCAGCCGTCCTTCACGTCGCGCACAAGACCGGGCAGACGGTCGTCGCCACCGGCCTTGAGCTCTTCGAGCGACTTCGGCCACGAGCCCGTAGCCGTGCGGCGCTGGCCGATCTTCTCGGCGAGCTCATGGAGGGCGCTGTGCGTGTCGAGCTGCTTCTGCGTCTCGGCGTTCACGTCGTCGGCGGTGTCGAACTCGCCGTCCGGGCCGGCGCTCCGCACGTCGTACGTCTCCCCGTCGACCGCGTAGCGGAGCGCGTTGCCCCACTCGTCGTCGCGAACGTCGAACGGCTGGGCAGGCGTGCCGAGCTCCTCGAGCTTGGCGGGCAGCGCACCCTTGGCGTTCTTGTGGTTGTCGATCTTCGACCGGACGCGGCGCACCTGGGCCGAGGCGTTGACGACCTTCGCAAGCTGGTCGGTCTGCTCCCCGATGGTCATGCGCGTCGACTCTTCCTGCTTCACCACCTCGGCGAACGGCTCGGCCGGCAGGGCGACGTACTGCAGGTCCACGCGCTCGCGCTCGGCGCGCCAGGCCTCGTAGGCCTGCGCGTAGGGCACCTGGTAGCGGGCGCTCGTGACCAGCGGGTACAGGAACTGGTCCTTGATGACGACCTCGCGGACGCCCTCCTGGAACTCGGCCTGGCTGCCACGCGAGAAGTTCTGACGCAGGAACTGCTGGTAGTTGACGTCGGAGAACGCCATGCGCGCGCGGTAGAGCAGCGCGAAGCCGACCATGTCCTCGACAGCGCCGCGCACCTGGTGGTCGCCGGCGTCATAGCCGGCCTCGCGCGCCGCGGCGAGCGTGATGAGGTGGCCCCATGCAGCCTTGAAGTTGTCCGGCGGCTGCAGCCCCTCGAGGAAGAGACGGAACTCGCGAGACGGCATGCGGATCGCGTACTGGAAGTTGTAGTGCTTCGCGAAGAGTCGATCGAACTCCTCGTCGCTGATCTCGTCACGCTCACCAGGCGCGACGGTGTACGAGCCGCCGAGCTTGTAGGAGCCGGAGGGGCCGGTGGGCTGGCACGAGAAGGCCCCGGTGATCGAGAAGCTGGCAAGCAGCAGGATGACGATGCCCAGCAGGAAGTGGCGCTCGTACTTCTTGTAGAGCTTTCTGATTCGGGCCATGCGCTGCGCTCCGAGGCGGAATTCGATGCGGAAGCGGCCGAGGATACCGGCGCCCCCCGGGGCCCCAAAGCGGGGACCTCAGGGAAGGAACGCCGGTTCCAGAGCCCCATTCCTCGGTCTTGCTGGCCCAGCGGGCCGGCGGCGGCTCAGAGGCGCTGCAGATCCTTCGGTGCCGGAAGATCCTTGAGGTCGTTCAGCCCGAACGCGGTCAGGAACAGCTGGGTCGTGCCGTAGAGCAGCGGCCGGCCCGGCTGGTCGCTGCGGCCCGCGATCTTGAGCAGGCGGCGCTCCAGCAGCGCGCGCAGCGGCTCTCCGGCCTGCACGCCGCGGATGCGCTCGACCTCGGCCCGCCCCACCGGCTGCTTGTACGCCACGATGCAGAGGGTCTCGAGCTGGGCCCGGCTCAGCTTGTCCGAGGCCGGGCGCCGGCTCAGCCGGCCGACGTACTCGGCGTACTCGGGCCGCGTGACGACACGCACGCCCCCGCCGACCTGCTCGACCTCGAAGGCCAATCCGGCCTCCGTCCAGCGCTCCTGGATGGAAGCCAGCGCCTCGCGGACCGGGACGACCGACTGCAGGCCCAGCAGGTCACGCAGGCGCTCGACCCGCACGACGTCGCCCGATACCAGCAACAGGGCCTCGATCGCCCCCTGCAGCCGCTCGGGCGGCGGCGGCTTCCACTCAGGCTTCTTGGGCTCGGGCTTCGCCTCCGGCTCGGCGGTGGCGTCCTCGGGCTGGTCGGCGGCCTCGGGCTGGTCGGCGGCCTCCTCGGGCTGCCCGACAGCGTCGTCGACGGGCTGCTCGACCTCCTGGGGCTCGTCCTCGGGTCGCGGGTCGTTCTCGCTCACGGGCGCCAAGGGTACGCGGCCCCCGCGACGGACCAAGTACCGCGTCTCAGCGTCCCGCCGGCGGCTGCCAGACGCGGCCGTCCGGACGGTAGAAGCGCACCCCGGCGTCTCGTCGCGTACGGGCGCGCCAGCGCTCGAACTCACCCTGGCCGACCGGGCGGTCGGCCAAGTCCTTCTCGAGGCGTTGCCAGTTCGCGTCCGCCGTCCCGGTCCAAGGCGGACGGCGCTGGATGACCTTGTAGACGTGGAACTGCTCGCGGCCCTCTACGTTGACGCGCAGCGGCCCGACGAGGCCGCCGGCCTGGGCGGAGAAGAGGCGTTCCTCCACGCCCGGGAACGCGAGGTCGCCACGTCCGATCCAGGGCAGGTCGCCGCCTCGCTTGCCCGACGGATCCAGGGACTCGCGCGCGGCCAGCAGGCTGAAGTCGGCACCCTTGCGCAGGCGGCCGATCAGATCCTGCGCCCGCGTCTCGTTCGTGAGGACGATGACCCGTGCGTGCACGCGTTCACGGCGCCGCGTGTCCCAGCGGATGACGCGCTCCATCAGCAGCCGCGCGTGCAGCCGTGGAGCGAGCACGCGCGTGCGCCATGCCTCGACGTCCACGCCGTAGGCACGCCGGACCTCGGCGGCGAGGTCGGCCTCCTTGCCGTAGAGCGAGCTCAGCTGCTTGCGCCGTGCCTCGACCTCGGCCGCCACGGCCTTCTCGAGCACCGCCCGCGGCACGCGGATGCCCTGCGCGTGGGCCGCGCGGATGGCCAGACGTTCGTCGACGAGCGCCCCGAGCGTGCGCCCGTACTCCTCCGGATAGCGATCGAACCACCAGTCGGCGAGCTCGGCCTTCGAGAGCCGCTTGCCATCCACCACCGCCACGGGGCCGGGCTTGTCTGCTCCGCGGTCGTTGCCGAAGGTGGCCACCGCGTCTTCCTGCTGCGAGCTGCAGGCCACGAGCGGGAGAAGCAGACAGACGGCGAGAAGCACGCGAAGCGTCGGCGATCGCCGCATGGTCAGCGCTTCTTCAGCTCCTTGTTCCACGCCGAGTGCGCGCGGGACCACGTCTTCTTGTCGCCCACCTTGTACGCGAGGATCGCCGGCACGGTGTTGACGCGCCGGTACCACTCGCGCAGGAGCGTGTTCGCGAGGCGTCGCGCCTCCTTGTCGTCGTGCTTCAGGTGCTCGATGACCTCGGAGCGGCAGAACCACGCTCGCTCCGTCATGCCGCGCTTCTTGTTCGTCGGGCTGAGGTCGATGTCGCCGCGCAGGCTGCCGCCTTGCACGACCGCCCGCGCCTTCTCCCGCAGCTCGGGGCTGTTGCTGGGGTCGACCATGATCGCCACGAGGTCCTTCGCACGGACCTGCCGCCTGCGGTTCTTGAGCTCCTTGACCGAGTAGCGAAGGTATACCTCGATGAGGGCCTCATCCGGATCGCGGGCGGCCTGCTCGACGACCTTGGCGATGCGCAGGGCGATGTCCTGCATGCGCTGGCCCAGGGCGCGCAGACTGCCGGCGCGCGCGGGCCCCGTAGGCGGCTTGGGCGCGGAGCGGGTGCCGGCGTCGGCATTGGCCTTGGGCGCTGCCTCGTCGCCGCTCTCCGCCAGCGCCGGTGCGGCCGCGAGGAACACGCCCAACAGGAGGACCAGGACGAGGATGGACGCCGAGCGCATGGGTGCATCGTACCGCCGCCGCTGGCTGGGTGGTATCGACGGCCCGCGCGGGGTTACTGGCGCTTCAGATAGCGGCGCCACGCCTTGATGGCGGGCTTCCACGTCTTCTCGTTGCTGGGGTTGTAGCGCGTGATCTCCACCAGCCCCGTGGAGCCCCAGAGCTTCTTCAGGAGGTCGCTGACCAGTGCCCGGGATATGCGGTCCTCGTGGGCCAGCTGCTTGATCAGGTGCTTCTCGCAGAACCAGGCGCGACGGCTCTTGGAGCCCTGTTTCTCCGTGCGCGAGAGCTCGGGATCGCCGCGGAACTGTGCACCCTCCTGGAGGGCCTTGGCAGCCGCCTGCCGCACCGTGACGAAGTTCTTCTTCGGATCGAGCATCCACTCGACCAGATCCTCGGCGCGCACGCGGCCGCGGGTGCGCTTCATCTGGTCGGGCGTGTAGGAGCTGTAGAGCTTGATGCGCGCGGCGTCGGGGTCCTTGCTCGCCTCCTCGACGATGTTCTGGATGCGGACCGCCACGTCGTCGAGGCGCTGGCCGAGCTCACGGAGGTTCTTGGGAGCGGCCCTACTGGGCGCCGCGCTCGCCTGGAAGGACACCGCGACGACGGCCAGAATCAGCAGCGTGGGCAGGGCACGACGCATGGCGGCATGGTAGCGCGGACCCCGAACCGAGTCGCCCGATCTCCATATGCCGCCCCAGCGGGTCGCAGGGGCGAAGGCGCCGCAAGGAGGCTAGGACGTGGCGTGGTTGACCCACGCGAGGACGACGACCTTCGCCGCCGGTTCCATGAGCGGGCGAGATGTCGCAGCCCGCGAAAGGCGGGGCAGCGCCGTCGAGCATCCTGCGGGCCGCTACCGGAATCGGACCCGCTTGTCGCGCTGTGCCCCGCCGCAGCGGGTGCACAGATAGGACATCGTTCCGCCCGTCTGCAGGGCCTTGGACTCGAGACCGGCGCCATTGCACTTGGGGCAGAGGCTGTACTTCGGCTTGCCGAGCTCGAAGAGGCCCGAGTTCTCGACGAAGAACGCCATCACCCACTGCTGGCGTTCCTTGGTCGCCGCCGCGGCCCACCACTGGTCGCGCGTCGGCGGCTTGGGGATCTTCACCTGCGGGGCCGCGCCCCCGGAGCCGCTGCGGCGCTTGCGCGGAGCGCGGCGCTTCGGCGGCTTGATCTTCGGCGGCTCGACGATGAACGTGCCCGCGCCGTAGCTGGCCATGCGCCAGCCGGACTTGCGGCGGTTCTCCCAGAACGCGCGCGCCTCCTCGGGCGTGACCGCCTCGTCCCGGCGCTGCAGACGGACAGCAAGCGCCTCGAAGGCGCCGTCGGGCAGCTCGCGCCGCGTCCACGCCGTCACGTCGCTGAGGCCGATCTCCTTCTCCTGGACCTTCGTCTTGATCTCCTTCAGGACGATCTTCGGGAAGTTGATCTTGGCCTCGAGCTGGAAGAACTCGGCGCGCCGCTTCACGAAGTCGGCCTTGGTCTTCTCCAGCCGCTGCTGGATCTGCTCACCCGCATCCGGGTGCTTCTCGCCGAAGCCCTCGATGCCCTCGCGAACCTTCTCGAAGCTCTTCAGGCTGAGCGCCATACGGATGTCGCGGAGCGAGCGCAGAGCGGCCGCATCGCGCAGGATCGCCTCGACGTCGGCCAGGCGCTGCTTCGCGACCGTGGCGTTCTGGTACGTCTCGTCGCTCGCGCAGGCCTCGTAGTGGGTCTTCGCGGTGGCGAAGTCGCCGGCCTGGCGCGCGTACTCGGCGATGCGCCAGTGGACGTGGCCGTCAGGGTTGTCGAGATCGACGCCCTCTTCCTTGGCGAGCTCCGCACGGAAACGTTCGACGAGCTGCTCGGGGCTCCAGATGTCGCGCGGGTCCATGTCCTCATCGACCCGCTCGAGGACCTGGTCCTTGCGCACCTTCACGACGCGACCGCCAAGCTGCACGTGGTAGTTGACATCGTCTTCCTTGACGATGATGCCGCGTACATCCTGGGTCGCACCACCGGCGAGCTGCTGCACGAGGCGGTGGCCCTTCACGGCCTCCAGCGCCCGGTTCATCCAACCCCATTCGCGCTGGAGCCGCAGCTTGTCCGCCTCTTCCACGACGGCCCACGCCAGGGACCGCACGGCGCCGCTGAGGTAGTCCTCCATCACGAGGACGTCCTTGTCGCTGCGGTCGCGCAGGGGCCGGCCCTTGACGGTCTCGCCGGTACGCAGGTGGATGACGTCGGCTACCGCGCCTGCGTCCACGAAGAACAGCAGGGCGAGCAGGACGAGAACGGTCACCAGCCCGAGGCTCGGTCGGTTGCTTGCGTTCATGGGATTCACCTTCTCTCTGGAACCGTCACCGCGGCGGTGCGGCCTTGCCCTCCAGCTCCTTCAGGTGCAGGAAGGAGCGGCGGATGGGGATCATGAGGCGCCTGACGGGCTGCCCGCGGAAGAGCAGCTCGGCGTTCGCCAGATAGCCGGGGGCGTTCTTGAAGGGGTTGCCGCGCCACTCGACGGCGAGGCTGTAGCCGCGCCGCGAGAGCAGCACGGGCTCCTCCCGGGTGATGCCCTTCGGCATGTCGCCCGGGCGGGCCAGGTCCACCCGGGTCTGCAGGATGCTGTCGATCTCGGGGCGCACCTCGGCGAGGCGCGCCTCGACGCGGCGCTCCACCATGCGGTTCACACCGATGGCGAAGAGCCCGAGGACGCTGACGCTGCCGACGATGAGCACGCTCATCGCCATGAGGACCTCGATGAAGGAGAAGCCTTGCTGCGCGCGGCGCAGCCGTGCGCCACTTGCACTTCCACTTCCACTTGCACTTGCACTCGAACGGTCGTCCGCCATCCCAGTGCAGGTGCAGGTGCGAGCGCAGGTGAGAAGCAAGCTCGTCATCGCCGCTCCTCCCGCAGCACGTACTTGTCGCGGTAGACGGGCAGGCGCATCTGCAGGCTCGACGGCGTGCCGACGTAGACCCACGACCCGCTCGCATGCGCGGCCTTCTTCGTGCCGCGCGCGCCGCGGCGCACACGCACCTCGCTCTTCTCCCAGTCCACGTCCCGCAGGGTGTACGACATCCACTCGCCGTTCACCTTGAGGAAGCGCTGCCGCCCGAGGCCGGGCTGCATCAGCTTGTCGGGATCGCTCACCTTGATGCGCGGCCCCTCGACCGCCGCCAGCTCCGTGAGACGCATCTCGCCGCGGCCGGCGCCGAACTGCGTCGTGGCGGCGAACGTCGCCTCGAGCTGGACGAAGGCGGGGAAGATGTCGTCGCTCGGATCCGGCAGGCTCTGCGGACCGCGGTGGAGCGGCCAGCCCTTCTCCAGCGCGCGGGTGGAGTCCCAGACGGGGCCGACGTACGGCGCGGACTCGCCCAGGCCGACGCCGAGCTCGGACTCCCAGTCCGTCGCGAACGTCCGGCGCCAGCGAGCGCCGAAGTGGATCAGACCCGTCGCGACGGGGCGGCACGCCTTGAGGATCTCGTCGCGCTCGTCGAAGTTCTCCGGCACCAGCAGGCTCTTCTCGGGGTCGCCGATGGGCGTGCGGAAGCCGCGGTAGAGCGTGAGGATGCCCGGGTAGGAGACCTGGTCCTTCTCCGGCGGGTTCATGAGGTCGCTCGGGACGGCGATCCAGAGCACCTCCATGAGACCGCCCGTGGGCCGGTAGCGCGTCTCGCGATCACCGCCAACGACGGTCTCGGGCGTGAGGTCCTTCAGTTCGCCGTCGCCCTTGGGGCTGTCGCCGGCGCGGCGCTTGAACTTGTCGGACCACTCGCTGGCATCGGTCGTCACGAACGCGAGGTAGGCGCAGGGGTAGTCCTTGAAGGCCGCGTCACCGACGTTGCGGAGCTTGACGTGGCCGGAGCGGAGCCGGATGCGCACAGGCCGGGGCGGCGGCGGCGCGGTCTTGCCGCTGCGCTGCAGCTCGTCCTCCGTGGGCGGCGGCGGCGGCGGCGTGAAGTCGGAGGGGATCGTGAGGCTGGCGAGGTCGCCGCGCACCTGCGGCAGGACCGCGTCCATGCGATCGAGCTGACCGGACTCACGCGTGCCCCGATAGAAGATGTCGAGGCTCTGGCGCATGAAGTAGACGACCATCGAACCGAGCACGGTGAAGATGGCCATCGCGACGAGGATCTCGAGGAGCGTGAAGCCCTGACGCCGGCTGTGCCGGCGTGCACTTGCACTTGCACTTGCACTTGCACGTGCACTTGCACTCGAACGGCAAGATGCAGTCGGAGTGCAGGTGCACGTGCAAGTGCAGGTGTTACTGCGGGGCATCACTTCTTACCCCCTTCACCCTCTGACGCATCCGTGCTCTGCCTGGTTCGCGGATTGCGCGCGTCGGGGCCGCCTTCGCCGGGCTGCTCGAACACGGAGCTGACCGTCCCGTACATGCCCATCGTCAGGCGCAGCGGCGGGTCGTCCGGATTGCGCGTGTCGAGCAGGCGGATGATCTGGTCGCCGCTGTGCTCGTCCGGATCGAGGCCGCCGTTGCGGAAGACCACGCGCAGCGGGATGGTCGGGTAGATGACCTCGAGCGGGCCGGGCAGGTCGCGCTCCAGTTCCTCCGAGCGGAAGACGCCCATGAGCCGGAAGCTGTCCATGTGACCGCGGTAGGGCGCGGTCGGCGAGGAGATCGTCACGCCCGCGAGGCCACTCGGCGGCACGACGATGCGCTGTACCTGCTCGACCAGCTCGTTGCCCTGGATGGCGCCGCCGGGACCGCGCCGCTTGCCGTCGGGCTCGTAGGCCTCGAGGCCGTTCACACGGATCGTGGCGTCGAGGCCGTCGAAGGCGACCTGGATGCGACTCCAGCGGCCGTCGGCGACGACGGGCGCACCCTTGGTCTCGAACGGCTTGTCGAAGGGCGCCGTGCGCTCGCCTTCGCTGATCTTGCGCAGCTTGAGGCGCAGCTTGACGTCGTACGCG
The DNA here is from genome assembly GCA_030065025.1 of Planctomycetota bacterium. GTDB lineage: Bacteria > Planctomycetota > PLA2 > PLA2 > JAEUHO01 > JAHEIK01. Next base: position 17,935 of record JASJDY010000001.1, on the reverse strand, counting down.
TCGCTCTCGCCGGCCTGCACGAGGTAGACGCCGTAGCTCTCGGCGCCCTCGACGAGCGCCATCTGGCGCACACCGGGCTCGGGCTTCACCCACACGTCGAGCTCGATGCCCTCGGTCATGGCGAACACACTCGAGGGCGTGAACGCGAGGTGGGCGTTGGCGCCGAACTTCGCGCAGTTGCCCACGCGGCCGCCGTCCTTCACGAGCTCGACCTCACCCGAGACGTTCGGCGCGCGTGCCTCGCTCGCGAAGTCGAGCGTCTCGAACTGGTGCGTGAGCACGGGACGCGCCACGGCGGCGCCGATGCGCAGCACGAGGTCGCCGTCCTTGTCCTCGGCCCGGCGCAGCGTGAAGATCGCGCGGCGGTCGCCGACGCTGGCGCTGAGACAGCGGTAGGCGGTCTCGGAGAGCATGCCCTTGGCCTGCACCACGAACGTGGCCTGGCCGATGTTGCCGATGTAGCCGACGGCGAGACCCAGCAGGACCCCCATCGCCCCCATCACGACGACGAGCTCGATGAAGGAGAAGCCCAGCTGCCGCCGGAGGCGGCCACTCCCAGTATCACGGTCACTTCCACGTCCACTTCCACTCGCGCGTCCAGTGACGAGCGAAGTGGAGGTGGAAGTGGAAGTGCAGGTGGAAGTGGCAGGGTGGCGCACGGCTCTACTCCTCTGCCTCGTCTTCATCACTCCGCGGCCAGGGCGTGATGTCGTCGGCCGTGTTCGGCTCGCCGTCCGGGCCCATGCTGAAGATCTGGAACGTGTCCGGGTTCACGAACGTGCCGTCCTTGTTCTTCCAGGGCTTCGGCGAGACGGAGTCGCCCAGGCCGTTGTAGTAGCTGGCGCCGTCCTGGTACTTGCCGTAGTCGTCGCGGCTGAAGTACACGAGCGGGTTCTCCCAGGCGTCGCGGATCTCCATGAGCTCCACGCTCGCCTTGCCGATCTTCTTGCGCAGCTTGTCGTCGTCGTTGTTGCTGATCTCGTCCTGCGTGAGCTCCGTGCCCTTGAAGCCAGGCCAGTAGAGCGCCTGGTAGAGGGCTTCGATGCCGGCATTCACGTCGTTGCCTGGAGCCTGGGCCTTCTTGCCCGCCCCGGCCACTGCGGCGATGCGGGTGACGTCCCCGGGCGGGTACATCTCGTACGTCTGCTTCCAGTTCTCCACGAACGCCTTGACCTTCGTGATCGTGTTCTTGGTCGCGAACTCGGGACCCTTCTCGGTCCACATGTTGATCGCCACGATCACGCCGCCGACGAGCACCGAGATGATGCCCATCACGATCAGGATCTCGATGAACGAGAAGCCGCGTTGCCGGTTGCGGTTGCTCATCAGCGTGCCTTCCTGCGCACGACGCGAATGTCGCTCACGATGACGTCGAAGGGCTCGGTGTCGGTCGAGTAGCCGCCGATCCACAGGGCGGCCTTGCCGCGCGTGAGCTTGAAGGTGGAGACGTTGTCCCGGAGGACGAGGTTGTCGTTGAGGTAGACGGCCATCGTGCCGCGCTGGGCGTCCTCGCGCACGAAGCGGACGACGACCTCCTCACCCTCGGGCCACGCCTGCTCGGGATCGAGCCGCGTGACGTTGCCTTCCTTCCACTTCTTCTCCTGGCCGCCCTGCACGCGCACGGCCACCTTGTTCTTGTCATAGAAGATGCCGAGGCCGGGACGCTTCTTCTTGGAGCCGCTGCGGCTGGCCGCGATGACCTCGATGCCGAACGTGATGTTGTTCGTGGCGCGGCCGCGCACGGAGCGCGGGATCTTGAGCGTGAGCGTCACGCTCTCGAACGTCTCGCGCGCGAACAGCGAGCCCGTCGAGACGAGCACGGTCGGGTTGTCGCGCCGGCCGTCGTGGTTCGACTCTCCCTTGAAGAGGAGATCGCCTTCCTCGACCACGACGCGGACGGCGTGGCTCTGGTCGGTCTCCCACTCGCGGCCGAGCTTGGCACCCTTGAAGGAGACGAGCTTCTCCTCGAGGCTGCGCCAGTGCTTGACGGACGTGAGGGCCTGCTCGGCGTAGTCGCGCCACAGCTTCCACTCGTTCTCGTCCTCGTCCGGGACGACGTCGAGCACCTGCTGGAGCTTGCGGATGCACTCCTCGTAGTCCTCGAGCTGGAAGTAGCAGTAGCCCGCCAGCGTCAGCGCGGCCGGCTGCTCGCGCAGCAGGCTGTTGTCGAGGATCTTGTTGACCGCGGTGAGCGCGCGGCCGTAGCGCTGCTTCTTCGGGAGGTGCTGCGCGCCGATGCGCACCAGGACCTCGCGCAGCCGCGCGGCGTACGCCCTGCGGTCGGCGCTGCTCTCGCGGTCGGCCGCGCGGTTCGCGAAGGCGACGGCGCGCTCGAACGTCTCGGCCGTCTCCTCGGGCGAGGCGGCCGTCTCGGCCTCGAGCTCGCCGAGGCGCAGGTAGGTCTTGCCGAGCCAGCCGTCGAGCTCCGCGTAGCCGGGAGCGCGGCGCAGCGCGCCGTCGAGCGCGCGGATGGCGGAGGCGTCGTTGCGCTCGAGGCTCGCGAGCATGCCCGCGAAGAGCTCGATGTAGGCCGCCCCCGGCGCCTCGCGGCGCCCGCGGTCGAGCTGCTCACGCAGGTTGGCTTCGTCGCCGCCGGCGAACGCGACCAGGGCGCGCCCGAAGGAGGGCGAGACCGTCTCGTCGGGGGTCGGTCCCGTCGTGCTGCCCTGCTGCAGTGCCTTCGCGCACGCGTCGAACGCGGCGAGCGCGGCGTCCTGCTGACCGAGCCGGATGCAGGTGAGCCCGAGGTTGTAGCAGGCCTGTGCACGGAGCTCATGCGCGTCGGGCGAGACGGCGACCTGCTCGAACGCGGCGCGAGCCGTCTCGAGATCGCCGGTCGTGTAGAGCACGCACGCACGTAGATGCGTAGCGCCCATGTTCGTCGGGTCGCGGGTGAGGATCGACTCCGCGTTGCCGCGGGCCTCGCTCAGCTTGCCGAGCCGCAGCTGCGCGTGGGCAGTGCGCAGGCGCGCCTCGTCGTCCGAGCCCCGGCTGTAGGACTTGAGCGCCTCGCGGTGGTCGCCCATGAACGTGAGCGCGTCGCCCTTACCGACCAGCGCCGGGCCGTAGCGCGCGTCGCGGTCGATGGCGGCGTCGAAGTAGTGCAGCGCCTCGGTGGGCAGGTTCATGCCCTGGAGGTGCAGCTGGCCGAGCCACGTGCGCGCCTGCGCGCTGCGCGGCGCGGTGCGCATGTACTCGGACAGGGTGCGCAGCACGGCCTGCTCGTCGCGGAGCGCGCGCTGCGCGTCCAGCACCTCGAGCAGCACCTCGGCGCGTTCCTCGTCGCCGCGGTTCGCGCGGACCTCTTCGAGCGCGACCTCGAGCAGGTGGATCGCGCGACGCCAGCCGCCACGAGCCTCCTTGCCCGTCGCGCCGACCTCGGCCATCTCCTTGGCGGCACGCCGCAGCTTCTCGGGGTTGATCGGGCGGACTGCCTCGACCTCGGCCGTCGGGCGGTAGCCCTGGCGCTTCAACGCCTCGCTGTAGAGGTTGGCGACGCTGCGCCGGAGGTGCCAGCCGCGCTCGCTCTCCTCGCGAGCCAGCTTGTCGGTGCGGCCCTTGAGCTTGCGATCGAGGATCTGCAGGTCCTCCAGGTACTTCGACGCCGTGCCCTCGGGACCGACCATCGCGTAGTTGACGCGCAAGTCGTCGAAGCCCTCGGTCTGGTCCTTGAGTACCCACTTCAGCTCGTCGTACTTGGGCGTGCCCTCGCGGTGCATGCCGGCGGCATCGCCGATGGCGAGGATGTAGACGTAGTACGGCCTGCCGTCCGGGCCGATGACCCAGTCGTAGACGTCCTCGGGCTTGCGCTGGTAGTCGCTGAAGACAGCGTCCGGGATCTCGGCGATGGCCGAGCCGTCACCCGCGGCGAGCTTGGGCAGGGTGCCGCGGAGCACCTGGCGGCTGCCCGGCGCCGGGCCCGGCACCGTCGGCGGCAGCGCGAAGTCCAGCGCGACCCACGGCGGCGTCTCGAGCACGACGGGCGGCAAGGGGCGCGTGTCGCTGAACGGGCGGAACGAGTTGCGCGCCGCGTCGTGATCGAAGTCCGCTCGCAGGAAGGGGTTGCCTTCCATCACGAGCTCTTCGACCCGGACGTCGTTCTCCCTGCCCGCGCGTCCGGGCTTGCCCGTGGGTCCTTCCGGCGCGAGCACGAAGAGCGTGAAGGCGAGCAGGGCGACCGCGTAGAGCAGCAGCGCCTTCTCCTTGCCGAGGCTCTTGTCCAGGGCGGCGGTCACCGGCAGGGCGATGAGCCCCAGGAACAGGAAGATGACGAACGTGCCGAACGCGCCCGCGAGGACGAGCGAGCCGGTCAGGATGGCGTCGAGGATGGGCATCATTCCTCCTCCGCGTCGAGCTTGAGGTCGGCCGCGGGACGGACGAGGGCACTGGAGGCCTTGAGGGAGAGCTGCACCAGACCGGAGCGGCCGGCCGTACGGCTGGCCTTCGGCTGGGTGAGGCGCGCGAACTCGAGCGGGACCGGGTTGGCCGGATCCGTCAGGACGTCGAGGAGGTAGCGCACGGTGGTGACGTCACCGACGAGCACGATGTCGACCGGCCAGAGGACGAGGAAGTCGTCCGGCTGGCCCGGGTCCACGTTCGTCGGGATCTGGATGCTCTCGATGGACTCGGCGCCTTCGCGGATGGCCACGTCGATGACGCGCGCAACGAGCGCGAGGTTGAGCACGCGCGCGGGCAGGGTGGCGCGGCTCACCGAGCCGATCGTGCTGAAGCCGAGCTGGTCGGCGATCGGGCTGATCTCGACGTCCGCCCGGTTGGCGCGGATGCGCAGGTCGGACCAGACGTCACTGAGGAGCCGGCTCCACGCGACGTTCGGGTCGCCGGTGCGCAGCGTGTCCTGGTGGCCGGCCAGCGTCTGCTGGAAGCGGCGGTAGGCCTTGCCGGCGGCGACCGCGTCGCCGTCGAAGCGCGCGCCGAGCGAATTGGCGTTGCTCGCCACGTCCTCGGGTGCGCCGCGCAGGATGGCGGCCCGGAGCGCCTGGTCCGCAGCCTGGGCGACGATGTCGTCCACCTCGGCACCGGACTGGTTCACGCGCTGGGCCCAGCCGAGCGCGGCGCTGTCCGCCGCCCCCATCACGTTGGCCTTGAGCGCCTCGCCGCGCGTGCGCAGGAGCGAGGTCTTGCGCGAGTCCGGCTGCTTCATCTTGCGCAGCCGCGACTCCTTGCGACTCATGCTGCTCGACGCCTTGTCGGGGTCGTCGCTGATCACGTGCACCGCGATCACGCCGACGAGGAACACGCCGAGGCCGATCAGGACCGGCGTCCAGAACGTTCGGTATCTCTGCCAGAGCTCGTCCACAGGTACTTCCTCTCGTTCCTCTACTGGCCCTGCTGGAGCTGCTTGATCAGCTCCTTGCGCTGGCGTGTCTTGACCTCTTCCACCGGCACGCGGACGCGCACGCCGTCCGCGCGGAAGCCCAGGAAGGCCGTGGGCTCTTGCGGGTCGTCGAGCGAGATGGAGCGCAGCGTGATCGGCATGCCCTTCTCGATCGCCGACTCGAGCGTGATGCCCGGGAAGAAGTCGATCTCGAAGGTGCCGTCGCGCCCGCCCTTGCCCTCGCGAGGCGGCTTGACGGTCTCGACGAGGAGACCGCGCTTGTTGGCGATGCACGCGTTGATGAACTGCCCGGCGATGCGGGAGGCGTTCTGGCCGTGCGAGATGCGGCCCTTCACGCGCACGTTGCACTCGCGCAGGCGGTAGCGGCTGCGCGTCGTGTCGGCGTAGCCGCTGGCCGGCTTCGTCGCGTTCTTCGGCTTGTAGTACGTGAAGGTGTGCGTCGGCGACGAGACGTTGAGCTGCACCGTGTCGATGTAGATGTACGGCGAGATGTTGCCCTCGACCTCGGCCCAGACCTCGCTGAGCAGCACGCCCGGCTGCACCAGCTCGGCGAGCAGGCGGTGCTTGACCTCCTGCTCCTGGGCCATCGCGAGGGCCTTGCGCATCTTCTTGTCGTCGTTCTTGGCCTTGCGCTCCTTCGTGGTCACCGCACCGCCGCGATCGCGGAACTCGGCGGCTGCGTTGGTGCGGCCGTTGTAGATCACGAACAGCACGCCCACCATCACGGCGGCCGCGATGACGCTGAACACGCCCTTGGTCGCGAAGTCACGCGCACGCTTGAGGGCGGCGGGCAGCACGGAGAGCGCCATGGCCTCGGCGGCGACGCGGTTCTGCGCGAGGCCGACGGCGACGGTGAACTCGTGCGGATTCTTCTCGATCATCTCGAGCTCGTCGGGCTGGAGGCCCGACGTGTCGCACAGCTGGAACGGATCGAAGTGCTCGACGGGGACGTCGAGCGCCTGCTTCAGGTAGAGGTCGAGACCCTTGAGCGACGCCCCGCCGCCCGCCAGCAGCACGCGGTCGATCTTGAGGTCCGGCAGACGCGTCTGGGCACGCGCGATCATCAGGGTGGACTGGATCATCGAGGCCATCTGGCCCGCGACGCCCATGATCGCGTTGGCGACCTTCTCGGAGGTCGGATCGGGGTACTTGGCCTGACCCTTGGGCGTGACGTCGCCCTTGGTCTTCTTCATCTTCTCGGCCTTGCCCTCGCTCGTGTTGAACGCCTGGGCGATGGCGTCGGTGAAGGCCTGACCGCCGGGGGTCGCGTTGCGCGCGAAGATGAGCTCGCCGCCCTGCTGGACGGCGATGTCGACGTTCTCCGAGCCGACGTTGACAAGCAGCGCGGTCTCGTCCTCGGTGTAGGTGGCGTTCGCCGCGAACGCGTTGAACAACGCGACGCTGTTCGGCACGCCCTCACCGAGCTTGATCCCACCCGACTCCAGCGAGCGGGTGATCTCGCTGAGGTACTTGTTGCGGGCCAGCGCGACGAGGATCGTGTCGTCGTCGCGGATGCCCTCCGGGTCCGGCAGGTTGAGCGCGCGGTAGTCGGCCGACACATCGCCGCCCGACTGCTGGCTCACCTCCTCGACCTCGAACTTCATCAGGGTCCTGAGGCGCCAGTCCGGCACCGGAGGAACCTGCGTGTAACGGATGATCACGTCGCGGCCCGTCAGGCCGACGACCGCCGGCGAGCCGCGGAAGCCGCGCGCATCCAGCGCACGGCCCGCGACGCCGCGGGTCGAGTCGTCGAGACGGTCGGCGAAGACGCGTGTGACGACGTACTGATCGCCCTTCTTGCGCAGCTTCACCGCTCGCAGCGAGTGGCGTCCGATGGTGACGCCCAGTCCGACGTTCGCCATGGCTTCTCGTGCTCCTTCGCGTTCGTTTCGTCGATGCGCCCAGTCCGCCCTAGCGGGGCCGGTCCGGGATCGCCTCGGCGTTGTCCTTCCTCAAGACGTCGTATTGCTCCCGCGCGCGCTTCACGCGGCGCCCGAAGGAGTCGTCCCCCTCCAGGTGACCGAAGCGTTCCACGATCGTGCGGTAGTAGATGGCCGCCATGGGCTCGTAGCCCGCCACGTTGGCCAGCATGTCTGCGATGCGCTCCAGGCGGCTCAGGACGTTGCCCGCGCGCTCCGTGTACCAGGCGGTGCGGGCGTCCTTCGCGGCGGCCGCGATCTCGGCGACGCCGTTCTCGAGCGGACCGTTGCCGGCACCGCGCGAGGGGAAGCGCTCCGTCATCGCCTGGCCCTTCTCCTCGAGCACCGCCAGGGTGTCCGCGGAGCGGAAGATGCGGAACGCGTCGAGCGCCGCGCGGTAGGCCGCGATCTCGGTGCGGGCCTCCTGCTCGGCGCTGCGCGCGAGCGTCTGCGCCCGGTTGCGCACGCGCTCGTTGAACGGGTAGAGGATCGCGACCTCGCGCAGTAGCTCGATGCCACGTCCGGGCTGCTGGCGCACCGTGCGCTCGGCGGTGGCCAGGGCCTCCGCCGCGGCATCGCGCTGCACCTCGTAGTTCGTGATCACGTCGACGGAGGCGCTCGTGCCCTTGCTCAGGTGGCGCACGTCGAGCAGTGCGGCGTCCGTCGCCGCGTGGATCTCGAGACTGTTGCCCGTGGCCTCGCCGCCGACCGCGAACGTGAACAACGTGCGCGGCTTGCCCGGCTCGGGGTTGGGGTTGCCGCTGAGCGTCTTGCGGACGCCCGGCAGCATCTCGCCCGGTGCGGCCTGGATGCTGCGGGGCCCGTCGGCAGTCAGGATGTTCATGCCCGCGCCGACGTGCGCGCGCACGAGGCGTGCAGCGAGGCCGACCGCGTCGGCCTGCTCACAGGCGATGTCGGCGTGCAGACCCTCGTCGTTCTCCATGCGGCGCCAGGTGATGCTCGCCGGGACCTGCTCGTCGCCGTGGCGGAAGTGGCCGGCGACGGAGACGGGACCGCTGCCCGAGCCCTGCGGCGCGCCGTCGGCGACGAAGTCGGTGAGGACCGTGCCGTCCGCGAGGCGGGCGACGGGCGCGGCGCCGACGCCGAGCACCGTCAGGCCCGTGACGACGTCCATGCCGCCGGAGCCGTTGACGAACGCACGCGCATTGCCGGGCGTCTCGATCTCGACCGGCTGCACGCCGCCCTCGGGCTCGCGCGTGACGCTGACGTCGTCGATCGACGCATTGCCGCCCTTGCCCAGGCGTACGCCGAGCAGCATGCTCTCGGCCCAGACGGGCTTGACGGCGACGATGTCCACGTTGCCCGTTCCGAGCGGCACGGTGTGCGTCAGACGCGTCGCGGGACCGGTGGGCGCAGCGGCCTCCTCGGCCTCGGCGGGGTTGCGCCAGTTACGCCACACGAGCACGAGCGCGGCATCCCCTGACGCGCGCACCTTCGCGCGCACGCGCAGCGGCTCCTTGGAGAGCGCGGGGAACTCGTCCGTGTAGCTGACGAGCACCGGCTGGGGCGCGTCGTCCCCGCCCGTGTGCTGGACGCGGAGGGCGAAGCCCTTGCCCTTCTTCGTGGCCCCGACGCGTACGGGCGCCTCGTCGTCCGTCGCGACCCAGAGGAACTCGAGGGCGTCCTCCTCCTCCATGTCGCCGTTCTCGACGAGGTTGCCGTCGCCGCCGGCGACCTGCACGCCGCTGTCCTTCTCGGCCTCCTGCATGAGGAAGAAGCCACCGGCCGCGGCCAGGCCAACGATGAGCAGGCCGATGAGGAGCCCGGCGTAGGAGCCGCGGGCGCGGGAGAGATCGATGTCCCCCATCATCCCCCAGCCCTCGTCCTCGTCGAACTGCGACAGCTCGACCTCGATGTCCTTCATCGAGGGGTCCTTGAAGACGAGCAGACTGTTGCCGATGCGAATGCGGCTGCCGTGGTTCAGGGCAGCCTCGGTCGTGGGCTCGCCGTTCAGGAGCGTGCCGTTGGTCGAGCCGAGGTCGCGAATCGTGTAGCCGTTGAGGTCCTTCGTGATCTCGGCGTGGTGGCCAGAGGACATGCGGTCGTCGAGCGGGATCGTGTTGGACGGGCGACGGCCGAGCGTGACGCGGGTCGCCTCGAGCCAGATCTTCTCGCCCTTGCGGTCGCCCTTGACCCACTCCAGGTAGCAGACGCCCTTGCTGCCCGCCTCCTTGAGGTGGGCCTCCTCGTCCGGATCCTCGAACGTGATCTCCGCGGTGCCGACGGAGATGACGTCACCCGTCGCGAGCACGACCTTGTCGACCGGCTTGCCGTTGACCCGGGTCTTGTTGGTCGCGCCGAGATCGGTCAGCTCCCACGCGAGGCCGCCGCCCGAAGGCGTGGCCGCCACGCGGCAGTGCTTGCGGGATGCGCCGCGCGCGTCGGGCAGGGGGATCTGGTTGTCGGCGTCGCGGCCGATCCCGACGGCGTCGGTCGGACGGAGCTCGATGGTCTCGGTGCCGGCGTCGGTCTTCACGATGAGGCGTGCCATGCGGCTGCTCTCCTGATCAGGGGACGAGGACCCGGGCCTGCGCGAGACCCGGTCCTGCCGGAAGACTAGTCACGGGATGACTGGTCATGGGTGTGGTGCGGGAGGGTTGCTGCGTGCTCCGCCGCGGCCGGAGCGAGCGCCTCCCACGCGCGTCCGCCGGCATTTCGTTCGGCTGGGTCCTTTGCAACGCCCATTCCTCATTTCGAGACAGGCGCCGATCCGCGGAACGTACTGCCCTGCATGGCCTTACGTCAACGGCGAAGTCTGGCGAAAAGCCCCGGTGGTCACGACGTGACCAGTGCTGCGGCGACCGCCGGCAGCGATGGTAAGAGACTTTGCAGGGGATGCTAACCACGTTGCCAGTAGCCCCCGTCAGATTCCGGCCTTGGGCGGCTGCTCGGAGTCGAGTCCGTAGCGCTCGAGCTTCTTGCGCAAACCCAGGCGACTGAGCCCCAGCTCGGCGGCGGTGCGGCTCTTGTTCCAGCCGTGCCGCAGGAGGGCGGCACGGATCACGCGACGCTCGAGGTCCTCGACCATCGCCTTGAGTCCCTGCTCGACGGGCTCCTCCGGATCGGGCGGACGGTAGGCCAGGATGCGGGAGCTCAGGTGCTCGGCGTGGATGACGCCGCCCGTCTGCAGGGCGCGCAGGCGCAGCACCTCGTTGCGGAGCTCCCGCACGTTGCCCGGCCACTCGTACGCCACCAGCAGGTCCATCGCGGCGGGGTCGAGCCGGAGGCCGCCGTTCTGCGCTGCGCTCTCCTCCATGAAGTGCGCCACGAGCGCCGGCACGTCGTCCTTGCGCTCGCGTAGCGGCGGCAGCTCGATGACGACGCCCGCGATCCGGTAGTAGAGGTCCTCGCGGAAGTGCGCGGCGCGCAGCATCTCACCGAGGTCGCGGTTCGTCGCGGAGACGAGCCGGAAGTCCGCGCTGACCGGGGCCTTCGCGCCGATGCGGCGCACCTCGCCCTCCTCGAGCACGCGCAGGAACTTCTTCTGCATGTCGAGCGACATCTCCCCCACCTCGTCGAGGAAGAGGGTGCCCTCGTGCGCCTGCTCGAAGAGGCCCGCGTGATCGCGGTGCGCACCGGTGAACGCGCCGCGTTCGTAGCCGAAGAACTCGCTCTCCATGAGCGTCTCGGGTACGGCCGCGCAGTTCTCGCCGACGATGCGCGCGCGACGTCGCGGACCGTTGAAGTGGATCGCGCGGGCGATCAGCTCCTTGCCCGTGCCGGACTCCCCGACGATGAGCACCGGGATCATCAGGTCGGTCACGCGGTCGACGAGTCGGAGCACGCGCTTCATGGCCGGACTGCGGCCGACGATCTGGCCGTAGCTGTACTTCAGCCCGAGCTCGTCAGCCTGCTTGGCGAGGTCCTCACGGGCCCTTCGGAGGGCATTCGTGCGAATTCGCAGCGCCTTCTTGAGTCGCTCGTTCAGGCGCTCGATGCGTCGCGACTGACGCACGGCTTCGCGCCGGCGCATCGCGATCTCGCGTCGCTCGCGCGCGTTGCGAATCGCGATGGAGGCGAGGCTGGCGAAGCTCTCGAGCATGCGCACGTCCCAGCCGTCGAACGTGCCCTTCTCGAACGCGTTGTCGAGGTAGATCGCGCCCAGCACGCTGTCGCGCGCGTGGACGGGAACACAGACGAGAGAGCGCAGCTTGAGGTTGGCGACGCTCGCGGTGCCCTCGAAGCGGTCGTCCATCTGCATGTCTTCGGACAGGACGCTCTTCCCCTCGCGGATCACCTCCGCGGCGACGCTCACGGAGAACGAGCCGTCGGGATCCGTGAGGTCACGGTGATGCGGAAGACGGGCGCGCCGAACGATGAAGTGATCCTCCTCCTTGAGCAGGAGGAAGCCGCGGCCGGCGTCGGTGAGCTCGATGGCCGCGTCGAGCACGCCCTCGAGGAGCTGGTCCTCGTCGCGCAGGGCGTTGATCTTCTCGTTGAGCTCCATGAGGTGGGTCAGCGCGCGGATCTCGCGGCGCCGGCCGACGACGCTGGCGCTGCGCGCCTTGGGCGACTTCATGGCGCGCTGGAGGATGGCCTCGAGGTCGGCCTCCTGGGCGGCCGTCGTCATCTCGCCCTTGGGTAGATAGGCGGTGATCTTCGTCTCGCCGAGCTCGATGCGATCCCCCTCCTCGAGGCGGTCGTCGAGGATGGGATTGCCGTTGAGGAAGGTGCCGTTGCGGGACCCGAGGTCGGTCACGCGCCAGCCGTCGGCGCCGACGTACACGCGGCAGTGGCGGCGGCTGAGGGTGCGGTCCTCGACGGGGATCTCGACGGCCGCGTCACGGCCGATGGTGACCTCACCGGCGTCCATGTCGTAGACGCGCTCGTCCATGCCGGGGCTCTTGATGAACAGGCGCAGGGGTCCGTGCATGGCCATGGCGGGTGCAAATGCTAGGCCGGGGGGGAGGACGCCGGCTTCGGGAATCTGGTCGGGCTACCTCGTGATTGCCTCGCCCGCGTCCCCGACCGCGCCCCCGTCCCAATCGAGAGGTGTCCGTCTGGGACGGGATCGGGGTCCCGGACGCGGACGCGGCACATGGTGGGTCGTCGCGCTCGCGCTCCCGCTCGCGCTCGACCTTCGGGCGCAATGGAGCGATCCACCGACGCGCGAGCGCGTAAGCGAGCGAGAGCGCGAGCTACCCCCCCAACACCACCGCCGCCGCCGCGATCGCCGCCGTCTCCACGCGCAGCGCCGCCTGGCCGACACGCGCCACGCCCGCGCCGGCCGCCCGGGCCGCCTCGACCTCGCTCTCCGTGAAGCCGCCCTCCGGACCGATCAGCAGCGTGAGGTCTTCGCTGCCCGAGCCAGCCGTGGCGAGACTCGGGGCCGCGGGATCCGGATCCAGCAGCAAGGCGGTGCCCGCCAGCGCCGCGTCGAACAGGACCGGCGGGGCGATTCGCAGCGCCCGTGCACAGCCGTTCACCTTGCACGCCTCGCGTGCGAGCTTCTCCCAACGCGCGGCGCGCCGCTCGGCCTGCCCGGCGCGCTTGGGCTCCGAGCGAGCGCACACGAGGTGGCCCACCTCCGCCACCCCCAGCTCGGCAAGGGCCTGCACCATGCGGTCGGCACGTCCCATCTCCGGGAGGGAGACCGCCAGCCGCACCGTGCGCGCCGGCGTGCGGTCGGGGTAGTCGCCCTCGAGCGCCACGCGGGCGGCTCGTGGATCGCCGCCGACGAGGACGCCGGCCCGACAGGTGCCGCGGCCGTCGAAGAGCACGACCGCATCGCCGACGGCGACGCGCCGCGAGCGCACGAGGTGGCTCGACTCCTCGGCGTCCAGCACGACCTCGCCGCCTTTGGGCAGTGCCGGCGCCCAGGCGCGCTCGGGTCCGCTGCCGCGCGAGGCGCCGGCGGTCGCCACGCTCAGTCGTCTCCCTTGCGGAGGGTGGCGAGGCGCGCGAGCGCGATGCGCAAGGGCTGGGACTCGCCATCCTTGGCGCCGGCGGCGCGCAGGCGCAGCACGAAGTGCTCGAAGCCGGCGAGCGCGGCGAGCCGTGCGACCTCACGCGCCTCCGGCTGCGTGTCCGGCGTCGTCCGGAACTTGAAGTGGTTGAGCTCACCGCGGAAGTACCAGAGCTGCGCGATGGACCGGTCGATGTCGAGCGCTTCGAGGGCGTGCAGCGAGCGCCACGCCATCTCCTCGTACTTGCGCGCGGTCTTCAAGCCCTCCGGATCCTCCACCGGCAGGACCTCCAGGAGCAGGACCACCATCTGGACGAGGCGTCCGTGTGCACGCGCGAAGCGCGGCGAGAGCTGGATGGCCTCGTGGAACGCGTAGAGCGCATCGACGCGCTTGCCGTCGATCTGGAAGCGGATCCCCCGCTCGTAGTGCTCGCGCGCCTTCGCCTGGCGCTCGGCCTGCGTGGTGGCGCTCGCCTCCTCGAGGCGCCGCACCGTGCGCTCGGTCTCCTTCGCGTCCTCGGCGCCGGGGTCGAGGATCAGCGCGAGATTGAGGTCGTTGATCGCCTGCTGGCGATAGCGCTCGCGGTACTGGCGCACCTGCTTGCGTCGCTTCTCGTCCCAGCCAGGGGTGTCGGGCGGCGGCTCGCGGTATCGCCCCATCATCAGGAGCGCCGTCGTCGCGCTGCCCTTGTGGCAGCGCGCCAGCAACCCGTTGACGTTCGGGTGGTAGGGCTCGAGCTCCTTGGCCTTCTTGGCGAGGTCGTACGCGCGCAGGAAGCGATCGCGCGTGGGCGACTTCAGCGCGATCTCGCCCTCGAGGACCCAGGAGCCGGCGCGATTCGGGTCGACGCGACGGGCCGCATCGGCCGCGGCGCGAGCCTCGTCCATCTGCCCGCCCTCGAGCGCCTTGTGGCCGAGCTCGACGTGCAGGTCGGCGAGCATGCGCGAGGCCGGACCGCCGCCGTAGCTCTCGAGCGCGCGCGCACGCTCCGCGTGCTTGAGCGCCGAGCTCAGGTCGCCGGCGACGCGCGCGAGCTGCGACGCGTCCATCGCCGTGCGTGCGTCGCGCGGGTCGAGATCCGTCGCGATGCGCAGATTGCGCGTGGCTTCTTCGATGTGCATGCGATCGCGCGTCTGCGTGTACCAGGCGACGTACACCGCATTGAAGCCGCGGTAGACCGACGGGGTGCGCTGGAAGCGCTCGGCCAGGCCGTTGAGACGCCGCACCGCCTGGATCCAACGCTGGAGGTTGATCTCCGCCTGCACGGCGAGCATGCCTGCGGAGCTGGAACCGGGATGCTCGTCGGCGAATGCACGGACCTTCTCCGCGCGCTCCTGAACCGTGCGCCGTGCGTTCGCGAGCCGCTCCGGGTCGTCGCCGTGTCCGGCTGCCGTGCGGCGGCGCGCCTCGGCAATGCGCAGGTCGATCTGCAGCTCGCGCAGCGGCGGCAGGATGTCGTCGGGACGCCGCTGTGCGAGCAGGCGGTAGTCGCGGAGTGCGAGATCGAACTCGGTCTGCCGCTCGTACAACGTGGCGCGCAGCACGAGAGCCGCGTCGAGCAGGCTGCGCGAGCGTTCGCTACCGCCCAGCCGCCCCATCGTGGCCTGCAGCTTCTCGAGCGCGGAGCGCTCGTCACCGGTGACGAGCAGGGCGGTCGCTGCGAGCAAGTCGGAGGCGTACGCGGCCTCCGGCTGCTCGCCCTTCTCCACGAGCGGCAGCAGCTCGCGCAGCATGCCCAGCTCGTCCTGCAGGGGCGCGAAGCCCAGGTCGATGCGCGTGACGTCCGGAAGCGCGATGGCGCCGCCCATGACGCGGGCCGCCCGCTCGGTCTGCCCTTCGACGTCGCGGAGCGCGACGAGCGCCGCTTCGAGCGCGGCGGTACGCGCCGTCAGGCCGGCGATCCAGCGCTGGTCCGGCGCCTCGGTGCGCGCCTCCCGGTAGCGCTTGCGCGCAGCGCGGTAGCGGCCCTGCTCGGCGAACGCGTCGCCGGCGAACACGTGGGCCTGCCAGTGCGAGGGCAGGATCACGAGCGCCTGGTCGAAGTGCTCGATGGCCTGCTTGAACAGCTTGCGATCCCGCTCGGCGCGTCCCTTGCGCAGGCTCGCACGGCCGATGGCGATCTCGATGTCGGCCTCGAGTTGCTTGCCCTTCGGGTGGTTGGGATCCACGTCGCGCAGCGTGCGTAGGAGCTTGCGCGCGGCGGCCCAGTCGTTGGCGACGGACAGCATCACCGTGGCGCGGGTGTACAGCACCTCGGGGTTGCGCGTGCCGTGCCGCTGCTCGGCGCGATCGAGGACCGACAGCGCGCGCTTCTTGTCGCCGCGGCGGCCGTGCACGGTCGCGAGCTGCAGCTCGATGTCGAGCCGACCGGGATCGAGGTCGCGCGCGCGGCGCAGCGCATCGACGGCCTCGCCCAGGCCGTCTTCATCGCGCGAGCCGGCGAGCATCGTGCCGTAGTTGAACCAGGCCGAGGCACTCCGGTCGTAGACCTGCGTCGCGCGCAGGTAGGCGTCGGTCGCGGCCGTGCGCCAGCCCTGCGCTTCGAGCGCGTTGCCGCGGAAGATCTCCGCCTGCGCGTGTAGCTGGCGCGGATCCTCGCGCACGAGTGGGTTGCGCTCGAGCTCCCGCGCAACGGCGGCCGCTCGGTTCGCCTCCTCGAGGAGATCGTCCCAGCGCTGCAGGCCGAAGAGCGCGCCGCTGCGCAGCAGGTGCGCGCGCAGCTGGAACTCGGGGCGAGGCTCGAGGGCGAGTGCCTTGTCGGCGTCCTCGAGCGCGCGCGCCCACGCGCTGCGCGAGGTGGCATCGAGGCCGCGGTTCACGTGGGCGAGCGCGCTCTGCGGCACCTTCTCGATCGTGTCGCTCCAGAGGCGCTCGGAGCTGGCAAAGAGACCGGTGCGCGCCTCGCACAGCACGAGCAGCACGATCGCGACGACGCCGAGCGCGCCACCCTTGGCCGCGCCCGCCTTGCGCAGCAGCACGGCCAGCAGGATGTACAGCCCGATCGCAGGGATGTAGAGGTAGCGGTCGGCCATGAGCGCGGCGGTGCGCGGCCAGACGTTGTTGACCGGCGCGAGGCCGAAGATCCAGAACGCGGATGCCCAGGCGAGCAGCGCGCTGCCACGCCGTATACCGGCCACGAGACCCGCTACCGCGAACACGGCGAGCAGCAGGCCGCCGATCGCGAGCAGCCCCCACGAGCCGGCGGGATCGATCGCGTAGTCGAGCGCCAAGCCGACCGGCGCGAGGAGGCTCAGCAGGTAGCGCAGGTGCACGCCGGCCATGGCGGCCATCAGCTCGATCGTCGTGACACCGTGCTCGATGCCGGCCGCGCCGCTGGCCTGCGCCACGAGCACGTCGAGCAGTACGCCGCCGACGCCCACGATGAGGACGGGCAGCAGGCGCGCGAACGCCTGACCGGCCGTGGCGGTACCGCCCTCGGTACGCGTGCGCCGCAGGTGCAGCCACTCGTCGACGGCGAGGATGCCGACGTACGACCAGACGGTGCCCTTGCTGAGACCGCCGAGCAGGAGCAGGATCGCAGGTGCGAGCAACAGCGAGCGCCCCGACGCGCGACCGCGCCGGTAGGCCCCGTGCGCGAGCAGCACGAGCACGAAGGACAGCACGTCCTTGCGCTCCGAGAACCACGCGACGTTCTCCACGTGCACCGGGTGCACAGCGAACAGCAGGCCGGCGGCGCCCGCGATCCAGCGCGAGCCGAACAGGTCGTACAGCAGGCGCACCAAGAGGAGCGCGCCGAGCGCGTGCAGCAGCAGGTTGACCACGTGGCCCACGTGCACGGCCGCGTCGCCGAAGATGGTGTCGATCTTCAGGCTGAGGAAGTAGATCGGCTTGTACGCGTACCAGGTGGTGGTGGTGAGGAGCTCGCCGACCGACTTGTCCTCGAGCAGCGCGAGCACCTGGGGGTCGTCGTAGTTGATCGGGCCGAACGACCACACGCCGCCTGCCGTGAGGCCGGCGTGGGCGAGCAACGCGGCGGCGGCGACCCACCACGCGATGCGACCGATCGACATGCCGCTCATCGAACGTCCTCCTGCCCTTCGGTCCGGGCAAACGCGTCGCCGTCCAGGAACCAGCGCGCCCACCACTCCCAGCAGAGCACGGCGAACAGGGCGCGGTCGTGGGACGGGCGCTCTTCGTCGAGGAGCGCCCGCACGGCGGCGACGTCCCACCACCCGCGCTCGCGGAAGCGCCGGTCGGCCAGCCAGGACTCGACGAGCTCGCGGCCCGCGCCGCGGGCGGCCCGGGCGAACGGCGTCGGGAAGCCGCGCTTGCGGGTGTCGGTACGGACCGCCTCGGGAATCACGCCGTCGAGCGCGGCGCGCAGTGCGCGCTTGCCCTCGCCGTCCGGTCCGACGAGCCAGTCGTCGGGCAGCGTGGCGGCGACCGCCGGCAGCGAGCCGAGGCAGCCGACGGGCCGGCCCTCGAGACCGTGCGCCATCGAGACGCGATCCTCGACGTGCAGCAGGCTGAGCAACGTGCCGTTGCGCTCCTCCCACAGCATGGAGCGCAGCGGGGAGCGATCGGTGAGGAGCGGCGCGGTGACGGGCCAGCCGAGTGAGGCGGCAAAGGAGGGATCCAGCACGCCCTGCAGGTCGCTCGAGCGGTCGAACGCGGCGCGCATGCGTGCTGCGGGGTCACTGCCGGCCTGCTCGATGCGGGCGCGGAGCGGCTCGTAGCCGCGGGTCCATGCGCCCGCACGCCCGATCACGAGC
>JASJDY010000157.1 GCA_030065025.1 Planctomycetota bacterium | reverse complement strand
TAGCATCCGGCGCATGCAGGCCTCAGGCGCCCCCACCACGGACTCGGTCGACGCACTCGCGCGCTTCGTCGCGGAGCGCGAGCGGCTGTTCGTCTTGACCGGCGCCGGCTGCTCGACCGGCTCCGGGATCCCGGACTACCGGGACGAGAACGGCGACTGGAAGAGGCGCCAGCCCGTGACCTATGCCGCGTTCACGGGCAACGAGGCCGTGCGCAAGCGCTACTGGGCGCGCAGTCTGATCGGGTGGCGCGTGATGGCGGACGCCGTGCCCAACGCCGCGCACAGGGCGCTCGCGCGGCTGGAGTCGGACGGCCCCGTGCAGGACGTGGTGACCCAGAACGTGGACGACCTCCACCGCGCGGCGGGCAGCCGGAGCGTGCTCGACCTGCACGGCCGCATCGCGGACGTGCGCTGCCTCGACTGCGGCGAGACCAGCTCGCGGCAGGGGCTGCAGGAGCGCCTGCTCGACATGAACCCGGCGTGGGGCGCGCTCAGCGCCAAGACCGCACCGGACGGAGACGCCGATCTGGAGGCGGACACGGGTTCGTTCCGCGTGCCGGCCTGCTCGGCGTGCGGCGGCATGCTGAAGCCCGACGTCGTGTTCTTCGGCGAAAACGTGCCGCCGGCACGCGTGCAGGCGGCCTACGACGCGGTTGCGCGCGCGGACGGCGTGTTGGTCGTGGGTTCGTCGCTGAAGGTGTTCTCGGGTTGGCGGTTCGTGCGGGATGCGGGCCAGCGTGGGCTACCGATCGCGATCCTCAACCTCGGGCGAACGCGCGCGGACGACCTGGCGACGCTGAAGGTGCGGCTGCCGTGCGGTGAGGCGCTGGCCGGCGTGTGACCCACGTTGCCGTAACGGGCCGGGCGGAGATTCGTCGCCCTTCGAGTCGCTGCGCTCCCTCAGGGCTCCTCCCAGCCGCCCCTACAGGTCCATGGGTGTCGGTCGGGAGCGGTTCACGCCCGAGGCGGAGCATGTAGGGGCGGCCTGAGCCTGAGCGACCGAAGGGAGTCGAAGGCGGTTGGCCGCCCGGGACGGGAACGGATACGGCGCGGCGGGGCGGGTCCGGTTCCCGGGCCCGGTCCACGCCGGAAACGGAAACGCGCACGGAAACGGATACGGATGGGAAAGCGGAGGCGAGACCTAGTCGGGAAGACCCCACAAGACCCACGCACCCCAGTAGTACGGGTGCTTCCACTTCGGCTTCGAGCGCACGTGCGCCTGCGCCAGCCGCAGCGCCTCCGCCGCACCCACGCCTCGGCCCTTCTTGGGGCGCCAGCGCTTGTAGAACTCGACCATCAACGCCTGCGTCGCCTGGTCGTCGACCTTCCACAGACTGACGAGCACGCGCGGCGCGCCCGCGAGCATGAAGGCGCGCGTCAGGCCGACGATCCCCTCGCCGCTCATGATCGTGCCCTTGCCCGTCTCGCACGCAGACAGCACGGCGAGGTCCGCGGGGATGCGGCGCTGGAAGATGTCCGCACAGACGAGCAGGTTGCTCCCGTCGCTCTCGAAGGCGAGCCCGAGCGCCGAGCGCATCGGACGCTCGGGATCGATCAGGCCGTGGCAGGCGAGATGCACGGCCGCCCACCGCTTCCGCGTACCGACCGTCTCGAGGAAGCGCGTCGGCGTCGCCTCCTTGTCGAGGAGTACGACATCGCCGACGAGACGTGCCTCCTCACGCGTGGCCGGCAGCGGCACGAGCCGCATGCCGCCGCGTTGCGCGATGGCCTCCGGCCTCACGGTCTTCCACTTGTAGTCGGGGTCGCCCAGCGCGAGCACGCCGTCTCCGCGGTGCGTGCGCTCCTCGCACAGCACGCCGTAGGCCGCCGCGGATGGGACGTAGGCAACTTGTCTCTTGCCGGCAAGGAGCGAGAACGGGACGTAGCCGAGGATGCCGTCGGGCGAGACGAGCAGACGCTTGGTCTTCTTGGAGAGCTTCAGCGGCTCGACGAGCAACTCACGCAGGCGTCCCATCGCCACCTTCGGGTCGCGGTCGGGATCGTCGAAGGAAGCGGTCGCGGCGTCGCGGACGCGCTGCGGGTCGCCGAGGCGCACGATGCGGCTGTCACCTCGCGTCACGACCAGCGCCAACGCCTCGTCCCCCAGCAGGCTGTAGACGACGAACGCATCGCTCGCAGCGAGCAGGCGCTGCGCGTCCTCCATCGCCGGCGGCTCGGGATAGAACATCTCGGCGGTACTCTTGGCCTCCGCCTGGATGCGTTCGATGGCCCGGTCCAGCACATCGCGGCTTCGCGTCACCGCGGAGCGAGCCTTGCGGATCGCACGCCAGTCCTTCCCGGCCAGAGCCCGGCGGTAGCGACGGACGGCGAGGTGGGACGCATTGCGCGCGACGCGTTCGTCCTCGAGCAGGTCCTCCGGCACGCGCGCTGCGCGGATGCTCTCCCGATTCTCGAGGGCCTCCAACAGGCCGCCCGCACGCGTGCTCTCCAGCGTGGTGAAGAGCGCCTGCGGCTTGCCGAGTGCGGCGGCCGAGCGCAGTGCGACCGCGTACAGCTCGGCAAGGCGGATGCGTGCCTTGGCACTCTGGCGCTCTGGCAGCCCCCCGAGCTGACGCAGGGAGAACGCAAGGGCCTGCTGCGACGCGTACACCGCGCGCGCGTAGTCCTTCTGCTGGAACCAGAGGTTGGCGTGCCCCTTGTGGCCGAGCATCTGCAGCTCGGCCGAGTCGAGCTGCGCGGCGACCCGCAGGCTCTCGTCCAACGCGCGCTTGGCGTCCGCGGGTTGGTTGCTCCGCACGAGCACGTCGGCGAGGCTCTGGAGCGCGTGGGCCTCGTTCCACGCGTCGCGCGTGCGCCGCGCGAGCGCGACGGCCTCCTCCTCGAGCTCGCGTGCCCGATCCAGCTCGCCCATGTGCATCAAGGCCCAGCCGAGTGCGTTCAAGGAAGCGCAGATGAACACGGTGTCCTTCGCCTTGCGTGCGTTGGCCAGCGCCTGCTCGGACCAGCGCGCCGCGCCGACGTAGTCCTTGCGCCTGAGCTGCAGGTGGCCGAGGTTGCCCTGGCACTGGGCAACGCCGGCGGTGTCGTCCTGCGACGCGAACCACGCGAGGGCCTTGTGATAGAGCTCCTCGGCCGCTTCGTGGTCGCCGAAGTGCTCGCGCACCGTGCCCAGGTCGACCTGCACGCATGCAATGCGGTACTCGTTGCCGACACGCCGCGCCAGCTCGAGTGCACGCTCGAGGGCCGCTTGCTCCTTGTGGAACTCGCCGCGGCGCGCGTGGGCCAGCGCGATGTTGTTGAGCGCCCAGGCCATCCCGTCGTCGTTGCCGATGGCTGCGTAGAGGCGGCGCGACTCCTCGAGGACGCGCAGGGCCTTGGTGAAGTTGCCGATCTCGAGGTGGCCGCCGCCGATGAACATCGTCGCGCGAGCCACGCCATCCTCGTTGCCGCGTCCCTGCTCCACGAGGAGAAGGCCGTTCCACGCCTGCATCACGCTGTCGTACTGCATCTCGCCGTGCGAGGTGATGCCCGCGACGTAGTAGGCCTCCGCGGCTGTGGTCAGCCACCCGAGTCGCTCGGCCTCGCGCGCGGCGTCGAGCCACGCCTCCACCGCCTCGGGAGCGCGACGCAGGACACTCAGCAGGTTCCCGCGATTGAGCTGCACGAGCGTCCGCTCGAAGGCGTCGCCCTGGTGCACGAATCGGTCGAGGCGTGTGAGCGCCGCCTGCGCGGTGGCCTTGCACTTCGCCTGCTCTGCTTGCCGCACGGCGGCGCGCAGCCCTAGATTGGCCGTCCGCGTGCGCCTCAGGTCCAGGTAGGCGGGAAGGCGTGCGGTGTCGGGCCGCGGCGCGGCACTCGCGAACTTGCGAGCCGCCTCGTGCTCGTCGCGCAGCGCGAGCCAGTCGGCCACGAGCCAGGGATCGGGACTGTCGCGCTCCGCGTAGCGACGCAGGAGGTCCCGGTCGCCGCTCTTGGCCGCTGCCAGCACGCGCTCGTTCCAGGACGCAGGGCGCTTCTTGCGCTCGTCGGCCAAGGCCGATCCGACAGCGCAGAGCATCAACAGCAACAGGCTGAGCAGGATGCGCACGGGGGTGCAGCCGGTGCTTCCCCTTCAATCGAGCGCATTCTACCGCGGGGATGCCGCCGACCGCGAGCGACCTCCGCGATTCGCGTCGCAGGGCAGCGTCTGTCCAAGCCGGGCAAAAGAGCGCGAACGCCGCGCAACGCCGTGGCCGGGCACCGGGTTTCAGGGCTCGCGCGGACGCATCCATCCGCGCGACAGAGCACCAAGCACCACGCATCCCATCGGGAGACCCACGATGAGACCCCTCCGTTCGATCTTCGCTGCGAGCCTGGCCGCAGCGCTCTTCGCCACGCCGGCCCTCGCCGGCGACGAGCGCCCGTTCCGCGGGCGTGGTCCCGCAGCCCAGGGCCCCTGGGGCCCGCAGCGCCACGTCGCCCGGAACGCCCCGCAGCGCGGCTTCCAGCATCGCGGCGCCCATCAGCGCGGCTTCCGCGGGCGCGGCATGCATCCGCAGATGCGCAAGCAGCGCATGCAGCGCTGGTTGCGTATGCGCCGGCAGCACATGGCCCACCACGGCGGCCGGAGCGCCTTCGCCCAGCGGGGCCGGATGCTGCAGGGCCGCCGGCACCACGGCCACATGCAGCGTGGCCGCATGCAACGTGGCCGCATGGCCCAGGGACACGGGTTCCGCGGCCAGGGTCGCGGCGGCATGCTGCAGGCCTTCCAGCGCATCGACCGCAACGGCGACGGTGTGATCGACCGGCGCGAGTTCGCCGCCTTCTCGCGGCACCACGCGCAGAGCCTCGGGCGCCCGCAGGCCCGGCGCGGTGGACGCGGTCCCCAGGCGCGCCGTGGTGCAGCGATGCGCCAGCGCGGCGGTCGCCCGGCGGCACGTGCGCAGCGCGGCCAGCGCGGCGGACAGCGTCGCGGCGCGGGTCCCGCGGATCGCAAGCGCCTGCAGGCGCGCGGCGCGGCGATCCTCTACCGCCTGAAGCAGGCCGATGCGGATGGTGACGGCAAGCTGAGCCGGAGCGAGGCGCCCGAGCTGCTCAAGAAGCGCTTCGCCAAGCTCGACCGCAACGAGGACGGGTTCCTCGCCAAGGGTGAGCTCAAGCGCGCCGTCAAGCTGCTCACGAAGGGCGATGCCCGCGAACCGAAGAGCCCCAAAAAGCAGAAGAGCGGGAAGAAGCGCTGACGCTTCGTCGTTGCATGCTGGGACGGAGAATTCGAAAGGCCGTCCAGCATCGGCGCCTTGCCCTGAAAACCTTCTGACATAGGCGCACCTACCCTCAAGTCCGGCCGCCCGAATTACCGCACGGGCGGCCGGCAACAATTTGGGAGGGTGGTTCCTTTCGAGAGTGCGCAGTCCGACGCACCTGCGTGATCTCGCGCATGGTCCCCACCAGGGGGTACACCGGGGACGGGGAACCGGAGCCAGCGGTGGGCAGCGTCATCTTCGACTTCGACAGCACGCTCGTGCCCACGGAGAGTCTCGAGGACGTCCTGTCGCGCGCACAGGGTCTCAGCCCGGAGGACATCGACGCGATCCGCGAGATCACGGATGCGGGCATGGAAGGGCGGCTCAGCTTCGAGGACTCGCTGCGCATGCGACTGGGCATCGCCGCCCCCACCCTCGAGGACGTCACGGCGGTTGCCCACGAGCTGGCGAGCAACCTGACGGGGGGCGCGGAGGCGCTCGTGCGCGCCCTCCACGACGACGGCCACCAGGTCTGGATCGTGAGCGGGGGCTTGCGCGAGATCCTCGAGGCGGTGGGCTCGGTGCTGGGCATCCCGCGCCATCGCATCCACGGCGTCACCTGCCGTTGGTCGCCGGAGGGCACGCTCGACGAACTCGATCCCGACTGCGGGTTTTCGGTCTCGAAGGTGGAGGGGCTGCGCCGGCTCGGCCCCGCTTTCGACCGGCCGGCCGTCGGGGTGGGCGACGGCGCCACGGATCTGGCGCTGCGCTCGGCCGGCTTCGTGGATCGCTTCGTCGCCTACACCGAGCACGCGGAGCGTGCCGCGGTGGTGGCCGGAGCCGACGCAACGGCCGGGAACATGACCGCGCTCGGACCGGTCCTTGGGAAGCTGCTTCTATGAGCGCGCCCCGCCTCACCTTGCCGCGCACGAACATCCGCGTGCTCCTGCTGGAGGGCGTCCACGAGCGCGCGGTCGAGCTCTTCCACGAGGCCGGCTACACGAACGTACGCCACGAGCCCGGCGCGCTGACGGGTGCGGAGCTGCACGACGCGCTCGCCGGCGTGCACCTCGTGGGCCTGCGCTCGCGCACGATGATCGACGACCCGGCGCTCGCGGCCGCCGCGCGCCTCATCGCCGCGGGCTGCTTCTGCATCGGGACGAACCAAGTGGCGCTGGACGAAGCCGCCCTGCGCGGCGTGCCCGTCTTCAACGCGCCGCACAGCAACACGCGCTCGGTCGCCGAGCTCGTGATCGGCCTCGCCGTCATGCTGTTCCGCGACGTGTTCCGCAAGAGCAACGCGGCGCATGCGGGCGACTGGCAGAAGTCCGCGGAGGGCGCCCACGAGCTCCGCGGTCGCACGCTCGGGATCGTGGGCTATGGCCACATCGGCTCGCAGGTATCGGTGCTCGCCGAATCGCTCGGCATGCGCGTCGTGTTCCACGACATTCGTCCGGTGCTCGCGCTCGGCAATGCGCGCCCCCGCCCCAGCCTGCGCTCGGTCCTCGTGAGCTCCGACCTGGTCACCCTCCACGTGCCCGACACGCCGCTCACGCGCGGGCTCATCGGTGCGCCCGAGCTGGCGGCCATGAAGCCCGGCGCGTACCTCGTGAACGCCAGCCGCGGCTCGGTCGTCGACGGCGAGGCGCTGGCCGCGGCGCTCCGCAGCGGCCACGTGGGCGGCGCCGCCGTGGACGTGTTCGCGCGCGAGCCGAAGCAGCCGGACGAGGAGTTCGTGAACCCGCTCCGAGGCATCCCGAACGCCATCCTCACGCCGCACGTCGGCGGCTCGACGCAGGAAGCGCAGGAGGCGATCGCGGTCGACGTCGCCTCCAAGCTGATCGCCTACAGCGAGACCGGCGCCACCACGGCAGCCGTGAACTTCCCGCAGCTCAACCTCGAAGCGCACGGGGACTGCCACCGCGTCCTGCACATCCACCGCAACGAGCCCGGCGTCCTCGCGCAGATCAACGAGGTCCTCTCGGCCCACGACGCGAACATCCTGGGGCAGCACCTGCAGACCCAGGGCAGCGTCGGCTACGTGGTCACGGACGTCGACGAGATCGACGCTGCGGAGGCCCTCCCTACCCTCCGCGCGATCGAAGGCACGCTCCGAGCGCGGGTCTTGTACTAGCCGCGATGCCGCTCGTGTCCCTCAACATCGGACCGTCCGAGGTCGCGCGCGAGGTGCTGGACGACGTCGCGGCCCTCGCACACAGCGGACTGCTCAGCCAGAGCCACCGCGGCGACGCCGTGAAGAGCGAGGTGAAGCAGGCCGTGGCGAACCTGCGACGTGCGCTGCGCGTGCCGGACGACTACGGGATCTGCTTCCAGCCGTCCGCCACGGCGGGGATGGAGCTCGTGCTGCGCAACTGCGTGCGGGAGCGGTCGCTGCACATCGTGCAGGGCGCGTTCGCGAAGCGCTTCGCGCAGACGGCCGCACAGGTCGGGCTGCACGTGACGCGCCTGGACGCAGACGAGCAGCAGGCGCCGGCCTGGCGCGACCTGACGCCTCCGGACGGCACCGAGCTGATCGGCGTCACGCACAACGAGACGAGCACCGGCCTCGCGTGGCCCTGGGACCAGCTGCGGGCCCTGCGCGAGACGCACCCCGAGCCGCTGCTCGCCATCGACGTCACCTCGAGCGTCGGCGGCATGCACATGGACTGGTCGCTGGGCGACGTGTGGTTCGGCTCGGTACAGAAGTGCCTCGGGCTCCCGTCGGGGCTCGGCTTCGTCCTCGCGGGCCCACGCGCCCTCGCCAAGGCTCGCGAGCTCGGGGACGCGCGCCGCGTGGCGGGCTGGCAGGACCTGCCCGCCCTGGTCGAGAAGCTCGAGACCGGCCAAACGCCCGAGACGCCCAACGTGCTGGGCATCGCGCTCCTCGGCCGTCAGATGGCACGGTGGGACCTCGACGCCGTCGACGAAGCCACGCGCGCGAAGGCCGCCGCGGTGGCGCGCGCCTTCCCGGATGAGGCCTACTACGTGCGGGATCCGGCCTGGCGCTCGCTCACCACCCACTGCCTTCGCGTGGACGATCCCGCCGCGACGAAGGCGCGTGCGGAGGCCGTCGGGTTCGAGCTCGGATCGGGCTACGGGCCGCTCAAGACGGCCTGTATCCGCATCGCGACGTTCCCGAGTGTGAAGGCCGAGCAGATCGAACACGTGCTCGGGGTCCTACGTCCCAGGTAGAACCTGTACACGCTGAGCCAT
>JASJDY010000009.1 GCA_030065025.1 Planctomycetota bacterium | reverse complement strand
CGCTGGTTGTAGGTCGCGAGGATGACGTGGGCCGCCGGCATCGCGGCCATGCTACGCACGGTCGGAATCGCGTAGCATGTCCGCCATGGAGTTCGAAGTCAGCGGATCCGACGGCCGTCCCGTTCGCGCCGTGAGTCACGGTGATCCCTCGGCCCCCGCCGTCCTCATCGCCCACGGGTTCAAGGGCTTCAAGGACTGGGGCATGTTCCCGTGGCTAGCGGAGTGCATCGCCGCAGCGGGTCTGCGCGCCGTGCGCTTCGACTTCTCACACAACGGCGTGGAGCGAACGGACTTCGACCGCCTCGACCTGTTCCTGCTCGACACGCCCACGCGGCACCAGGAGGACCTGCACGCGCTCGCCGAGCACGTCCCCGGACCGCTGGGCCTGCTCGGCCACAGCCGCGGCGGTGGAGACGCCATCCTGTTCGCGGCTCGCGAGCCGCGCGTTCGCTGCGTCGCGACGCTGGCATCGATCGCCACGACGGTGGTGAACGTCCCGGACATCGAGGCGAACCTGCGCGAGAAGGGCTACTACCCGTTCCCGAACGCCCGCACGAAGCAGCTGATGCCCGTTGCCCGCCACGCCTTCGAGGATGGCGATCGGCACTCGATCGAGGCGGCGGCACGCGGGCTCACGTGCCCGCTCCTGCTCGTGCACGGCAGCGACGACGAGTCGGTGCCCGTCGATGCACAGCGCCAGCTGGCGGGCTGGCAGCCGGATGCAGAGGTCCTGACGATCGAGGGCGCCGGCCACACGCTGGGTGCCGTGCATCCGTTCCAGGGGCCGACGGACGAGCTGATGCTGGCTGGCGAACGCGTCGTGGAGTTCTTCCGGACGCACCTCGTGCACACGAGCTGAGCAGTTCGCTAGCGCTGCACCAGGTGCTCGCGCAGGAAGCCGTCGATGGCGCCCCAGTAGCGTGTTGGCGCTACCAGCGAGAGGTCGTTGTGTCCGGCGCCGGGGACGTCCACGAACGTCTTCGGCTCGTTGGCGGCCTCGAACAGCCGCCGGCCGAAGGTCTGGGGCACGATCCGATCCCGGTCGCCGTGGATCACGAGCAGCGGCGCACGGACCTGCGCGATCTTGTCGACGTTCTCGTACCGGTCGCGCACGAAGGGCCGCACCGGCAGCCAGCCGTAGTGATGCTGCGCCACATCGGTCAGGGAGGTGAACGGCGACAGAAGGATCAGACCGGCTGGCGGCCGGTGCACGGCGAGCTCCACCGCCACGCCGCTGCCCACCGAGCTGCCGACGTAGACGACCGGCCCCGGCGCCTCCGCTTCGATCCAGGCGGCGCAGGCCTCCGCGTCCGCGTAGAGCCCCTCTTCCGACGGGGAGCCCTCGCTGCCGCCGTAGCCGCGGTAGTCGGGCAGCAGCACGCCCCACCCACGCTGCCGCAGCGCGTCCAACGCGCTCACGCGATCACCGCGATCGCCGGCGTTGCCGTGCAGCCAGAGGACGGTGCCCGGACGCTCGCCGGGCAGATACCAGGCCTCGAGCGTGACGCCGTCCGCCGTGCGGATGCGGACCTCGCGCAGCGGAGCCCACGCGCTGCCCTCGGGCAGGCTCACGGGGCCCGGCGCGGGGAAGTAGATGAGCCGCCGCTGGAAGAACCACGCGAGCAGCCCCAGCAGCAGGTAGGCGCCGAGGAGCGTGAGGAGCACGAGGCGGCTCCAGCGCCAGACAGAGGCGAGACTCAGCACGCTCATGCGGTCACGCGCTGCCACAGCTCGCCGAGGGCCGCCGCGACGCGCGGTGCGGCGAACAGGCGGTCGGCGCGGTCTCGTGCCCCCGCCCCGAGCCGTCGCGCGGCTTCCGGCGCCTCGCCCATCCGCCGCATCGCGTCCGCCAGCGGCTCCACACCGGTCGGGATCACGAGGCCGGTCACGCCGTCGTCGACGATCTCCGGCAAGAGGCCGCGCCGCGCAGCGATGCTCGGCACGCCCAACGCCATGCCCTCGCGCAGCGCGCGGCATGTGGGATCGCTTCCGGGCACCAGGAAGAGCTGTGCGTCGAATGCGGCGATCGTCGTCGCGTAGCGCTCGCCGCGGAGGTAGCCCGTGAACGTGACGTGATCGTCGAGACCCAGCTCTCGCACGGGATCGCGGCCGACGGTCTGCGCATGCGTCCCACGGCCGACGACGACGAGATGGAACGGCACGCGGTCGATCCGCAGTCGGGCGGCAGCCCCCCACAGGTCCTCGAAGCGCCGGTGCGTCTGCAGTCGCGCGACGATGCCGAAGACGAAGCGGTCCCCTTCGATGCCCAGCTCCCGGCGGAGGTCCTGCGGATCGGTCACCTGGGCGCGGATCGCGTCGACGCCGAGGGGCGGGCCGGTGCGGACGATCCGCTCGGAGGACACGCCCAGCTCCTCGAGCTGGCGGCGCGGGGCGTCGCCGAAGACGAGGACGCCTGCGCTCCGCCTCAGCGCCTGCACGTCGCGGGGATCGACGTCCTCCAGCCCGTCGCCGAACCACAGGCGCACGACGGGCGGACCGTCGCGGCCGGTGGCGCGCAGCAGGAGCCGGTGCCCGCTGCGGTGCGTCGCGACGAGACCGTCGGGCTGCGCCCGGCGGATCCAGGCCCGCAGGCGTCGCGCGTCGCGCAGGTCGCGCCAGGGAGCCGAGTGCTTGTGGAGCTGCGCGCTCGTCTCGACGACGTCGAGCTCGCGGGCGCGCGCGGCGTCGGCGGACTCCGGCTCCTCGGTCGCAGGCGGCACGCCGCACGCGACCTGTACCTCGTGGCCCAGCTCGCGGAAGGCGACCGCAAGGTCGAGGCTCGGCTCGACCGGTCCGGTCCGCTTCCAGTTGCTGACAGTCCACAGGAGCTTCATTCGATCGGCTCGTCCACCACCACGATCTTCCGGGCAAGCGCGGCCGCCACCTGTACGGCCGTCTCCCGCTCGGCGGCCGGTACACCGGCCGTCTCGACGTAGCGACGGTACCAGCGCAGGCGCTCCGTCCGCGTGACGCAAACCGCGATGGACGCCGCGAGCTGGGCGAGGTTCTTCACGCGGCGACGAGCGTCCACGACGTGCGGGAAGAAGCGGCAATGGTCGGTGTCGATGAGGCGGAATGCGGGCGCGCCGTTCCGCTCCCCCACGAGCACATTCACGCCCTTGAGGTCACCGTGGTAGATGCCCTCGCGGTGCAAGGCGCCGAGCCACTCGGCGGACGCGTCCCGCAGCTGTGCCTGCGCAGCGCGCGTGCCGCTGGTGTAGAGCTCGCGGGCGTGATGGTCGAGGCGCGGCAGCGCGCCCAGGTCTTCGTAGAGGGTGTACGAGGATCCGCCGCGGCGCACGTGGGCGAGCGGCAGGGCCGTGCCCACCTCGAGTACGCCGAGCATGTGCGCGTTGCGGTAGCCCGCGGCGTGGCGGCGCGGCAGGACGGCGTCGCGCAGACGCCCGACGAAGCTCGCGGCGCGCCGCTCCTTGACGACGATGCCCCCGTGCCGCGTGACGACGCCCTTGCGGCTGTGCTTCACGTGTCCGGCCGCATCGGGCGAGCGCGCCCCGGCGTGTGCAGCCAGCGCCTTCTCGAGCTCCTCGAGGCCGAGGTCGCGCCGCCGCGCGCCCCAGCCGCCACCGACGTCGCGCGTGTAGACCGTGCTCTCCTTGAAGCAGCGCTTGCCGCGGCTGCCGCGACGCACGCGCTCGAAGCGGGCGATGCGCTGCTCGATCTCCTCGCTCCAGGCCGTGGCGTCTCCGGACCGCGGCGTGTCGCCGGCGCCGAGGTAGGCGACGAGCCACGCGGCGCGTCCCTCATGACCCAGCCACGCGCGCAGCGAGTGCAGCCACTGTGCGAGGGCCCGGCGCCTCGAGCGGTCGGACACCGCCGCGCCGCTGCGCGAGCGGTGCAGGTCCGTGACGACGAGCTCGCAGTCCTCGGCGTCTCCCGGGGCCACGAGGACGTTGCCGGCGTGGAGGTCCCGGTGGTCGAAGCCTAGATCGTGCATGCGGCGAAGCAGCGGGGCGAGGCGTCCGACGAGGGTGGCGCGCTCCGACGGTGTGAGTGCAGGTGCCGCATCCTCGAGTGAGCGAGCACCCTCGAGGAATCGTGCGGCATAGAACGAGGCGCCCAGCACGCCGGCGCGGCGCTGCTCCCCCATCGCCAGCGCTTCGGGCACAGGGAACTGCCGGGCGGCGAGATACCGCGCCGCCTCCCACTCTGAGCGAGCACGTCCCCGGCGCACGAGCGACAGCAGCCTCTCGCCGAGCGAACGCGTGCGGTGGACCTTCAGCAAGACGGCACCGAGCCCGTTCACCTCGACGCGACTCGTCAGGCGCGAGACCGCCGTGCGCAGATGCCGGCCGGCCTGCGCGCAAGCGAGCGGATCGGGCAGCACGTGTGCGCGCACGGCATCCGCTGCGCCGGGCGATGCCAAACAGCGGTAGCCCGCCGACTCGAACGCGACGGCCTCGCTGGTCGCGGGCTCCACGGCGCTCACGGTCGTGTGTCCCGCCCGTCCTCGCGCGCGAGCTCCCACAGCTGCGCGTACTTGGTGAACGTGTAGTGCGCATTGATCTTCGCGAGCACGTAGCCGGAGCGGCCATCGAGGAAGCCGAGCCGCAGGACGTAGTTGTGGAGAAAGCGCCAGGTGGGTCGCAGCAGCATCCCGAGCAAGGAGGCGCGCGCGCCGTTCGCGTGCATCGCGGCGGCCTTGGCCTTGCTGAAGCGCGCCATCTGATGCAGCTGATCCTCCATCGAGCGATAGGTGTAGTGATCGAGGTGACCGCTACGGATGCGCTCGGGTCGTCCCTCGCATTCGATCCGGTCGTGCGGATCGACGCCGCCCCAGCGCGCATGGTCGCGATGGAAGAGGCGCGCGCGCCACTCGGGGTACCAGCCGCCGTGGCGGATCCAGCGCCCGAGATAGAACACCTTGCGGTTGACCTCGTATACGCGCGGCGTGCTCTCGTCGCCGAGTTGCTCATCCCGAAGCCTTTCGATGCTCGTGCGCAGCTCGGCGTCGACGCGCTCGTCCGCGTCGAGCGAGAGGATCCAGTCGTTCTCCGCGGCCTCGACCGCGCGGTTCTTCTGCTTCACCCAGCCGGGCCAGTCCGTCTCGATCACGCGAGCGCCCGCGGCGCGGGCGAGGTCGGGCGTGCCGTCGCTGCTGCCGCTGTCGAGCACGAGGATCTCGTCGCAGAACGCCACGCTCGCGATGCACGCCTCGATGCGGTCCGCCTCGTCCTTGGCGATGATGCAGGCGGAGATCGGGATGCGGCCGGCGGCACTCATCGGCGCGCTCCCTCAGGTGCCAGCGTCCCGCCGTCGCCGCGCCACGGACGAGCCTCCCCACGCAGCCGCCACCACAGCATGCGCAGCGCGAGACCGCGCCCAAGGCGCGCGCGCACGCGCTCCAAAAGCTCGGCCGCAGCGGAGCGGCTGCCTGCGTAGCCCTCCAGGAATCGCAGGGCCTCGCGACGACCGGTCCGGAGGCCCTTGAGCCGGTGCTTCTCGATGGAGCGGCCCAGCCTCACGAGGTTGCCGAGTCGCGCCTCGTCGGGCACCGATCCGTTGGTCCGACGCGCGCGGTCCAGGTCGATCACGAGCACGCCTCCGTCGCGGGTGACGAGGAGGTTCTTGGGGTGCAGGTCGGCGTGAACCACGCCTGCGTCGTGGAGCCTGCGGACCGCGCGTCCGGCCCGGCGCAGCACGTCTGCCGGGGCGGCCGCGATGCCGGCCCGAACGCCGTGCAGCCAGGCCTCGAGGTCGCGGGCAGCCGGCACCTCGCGGACCAGGAGGAAGCCGTGCCAGCGCTGGCCGCGAGGCAGCACGACGCAGCCGACGGCCTCGGGCACCGGCACGTCGGCGCCGGCGAGTCGGTGGTGGAGGACCAGCTCGTCGAGCGGGCGCCACCGACCGCGGAACCGTCGCCCGCGCACATGGCGCAGGAGTCCGCCCTTGCGGTAGCGCCGGACGAGGAGGGCGCCGTCTGCGTGCTCGATCCGGGCGAGGGGGCCGCGCCCCCCCACGCCTGCGACCGTGAGTCCCTGCGGATCCCGCGCCACGCGACGTACGGCCTCCTCGCAGGCCGGTAGCCAGGCTCGGATCTCGTGCGGCTCGACGTGCAGGTGGATACCGTCCGGCACGTCGTACCGGTCCCGGATCTCCCGTGTGGACCCCGCCTCGCTCACGCGCCCATGATTGGGGCGGGCAAAGGGATGAGCGAGGGGTTTTCCATGGCCCGGCGGGAGTGTGGACTGCGGCCGGAGCCGAAGGCGAGGACGCCCCTTCTTCGTCCTGCTGCGCCCGGTGGCGATCACGCCTCGCCTTCGACTCGAGGTCGAGGATCGCGCCGATCCGCTGGGGTCAAGGGGCTGCCCAGCGCCCCTCGCGTTCGATTCGATGGCGAGGACGCGGGTGATCCGTGTTGCGGCTCGGCCGTCCGAGGCGCCTCGCCTTCGTGCTCCGTCGGGCCGCGGGCATTCGCGTATGCGTGTGCGGGCCGTGGCCGGAACCGAAGTCGAGTCTGCTCGTGCTTCGTCCTGCTGCGCCCGGTGGCGATCACGCCTCGCCTTCGATTCGAGGGCGAGGACCCGCTGTTCCGCCGGGATCCATGCCCCGTCCAGCGCCCCTCGCGTTCGAATCGATGGCGAGGACGCTCGCGATCCGTCCCGCGGCTCGGCAGTCTAAGGCGTCTCGCCTTCGTGATCCGTCGAGGCGTCTTCGCCCCTACAAGCCGCTGCTCCGAATCGACTCTTCAGGATGGCGTGCGACTACTTCGCCAGCTCCTTCTTGATCTCGAGGATGGCGTCGCGGATCTCGGGGTCGTTGCCGCCGCGCTGGACGAACTCCTCGTACTTGGTGAGGGCCGACTTCAGGTCCTTGAGCTCGCCGTAGTAGATGTCGCCGAGGATGACGTACATCTCGAGGTCCTCGGGCTTGAGCTTGCTCGCCTTCTCGAGTGCCTGCGCCGCATCCGACCAACGTTTGCGCTGCGCCATCGTGAGCCCCAGACCACGCCAGCCAAAGAAGAGCTTCTCGTCGATCGCGATCGCCTGCTGGTACCACTTCTCGGCGTCCTTCCACTTGCGTTGGAAGTAGTTGTTGTCGCCGATCCACACAACGATGTTGGGGTCTTCGGGCAGCACCTTGTGCGCCCGCAGCAGGAGCGTCTGCGCCTTGGGCAGCGAGCCGACGGCTTCATAATCGAACGCGCAGTTGATGAGGGCGCGCAGGTTGTCTTCCTGCCCCTTCATCTTCAGGACCTGCTCGTAGATCTTGATCGCCTCGCCGTACTTGGCCTGGGCATCGAGGGTCGCGCCGAGGTTGGCCATCGCGGTCACGAAGGTCTCGTCGAGGTCGAGAGCGCGCTTGAACTGGACCTGCGCCTCCGAGACGCGGCCCTGCTTGAACAGGACGTAGCCGACCGAGTTGATCGCGGCGACGGACGAGGGACGGATGCCCGCGACCTCGCGGTACTTCTCCTCCGCCTCCTCGAACTTCTCGAGTCGCTCGAGCACCCAGCCCTGGCCGTACAGCGCGCGCCAGCTCTCCTCGTTGCGATCGACGACCTCCTGGTAGAGCTTCACCGCCTGCTGGTAGGACGCCTCGGTCTCCTGCCGCGCCCAGAGGTCCGCGTACGCGATGACGACGTCGTCGACCTCCTTGTTGATGCGGTACGCGGCCTTGAGCGTCTCGCGCGCCTCGTCCTCCTTCTCGAGCTGGAGGAGCGCCTCGGACTTGATCAGGAACGCGGCGATGTAGCTCGGCCGCTGCTTCACGACCACGTCGGCATTGGCGGCGGCCGGCTCGGGCTGCTCCATGAGCAGCTGGAGCCGAGCGAGCATCACGCGGGCCTGGAAGAAGGCGGCCTTCGCCTTGACCGCAGCATCGAGGCGCTGCATGGCGGCCTCGGTCTTGCCGACCGCGTGCTCGGCCTCGGCGAGGAGCAGCAGGACGTCGGGCCGGTCGCCGACCTTGAGCGCCAGCGCCTTCGTGAGAGCCTCGACGGCGGACTTGGCCTGGCCCTTGGCGAGCAGCACGCGCCCGATCTCGAGATGGACGTCGGAGCTCTTGACCTTGCTCTTGGCGAGCTTGGTCAGCGCCTCGAGCCGAGCATCCGGCGCATCGAGCCGCATGCGGTGGAGCTTGAAGCACAGGTAGGTGGGATAGTCCTCGACGAACTTGTCGAAGTCGCGCTGGATGTCCGCGATCGGGTCGCCGGCCGCCAGGGCCGTCTCCTGGTAGTGGACGCACGCGCGGTAGTTGAGCGGGTCGCTCTCGACCGCCTTCCAGAAGGCGTCGGCGGCCTCGCTGACCAGGTGCTCCTCGCGGGCGGCGAAGCCCTCGTCGAGGTACTCGTTGGCCGACTCGATGTCGCGCTCGATCGTCTCCGGCTCGTCTTCGGCGAAGGCGAGTGGTGCGACGCTCAGGCCCAAGAGAAGCGGCAGCAGCAGGAGCCAGTGAGCGGAAGGCCGTAGAGGCGAACGGAAACCGGTGCGGTGCATGCGGGACTCCCGGTCGATGAGCTAGCGAACGTCTTCGGTGCGGGCGTCCACGTCGGCGGCCTTGACGCGCTTGTCGGCGAGCCAGGCCTCCTGCTCCTTCTTGCGATCGAGGTCCATGAGGCGCGCGCGGCGCTCCTTGATCATCTCGAGGCGGGACTCCTGGTCACGGAGCAGCTCCCATTCCTTGGCGGTCTTGCCCGAGCCGCTCTTGCGGTTCTTCATGAACCGGCTGCGGAGACTCCCGCCGCCGCGTCCGACACCGCCGCGGCCTCGACCGCGACCGCCGCGGCCACCGCCACCACGCGCGCCCGCATCGGTGCCGAGCGCGGCTACGGCGACCACCGCGCCCACAAGGGCGATCCACTTGCGCATCCGGTTCATCATGCTGCTGCCTTTCGCCGCCCTAGTTGTACGTCGGGTTGTCCTTGATCGCCTTCAGGAGCTTGCGAATGGCCGCCGTGCGGCTCTTCTCGCTGCTCTTGGCCTTGTAGCCGAAGTCGTCGCCGACGATGCCCTGCACGACGAGGGCGCCGCGCTCGCGCACCTTCTCCTCGGTGCTGTAGAGGAGGTCGACCACGTTGTGGATGGCCTTCTTGGGACCGGTCGTGAGCGCCTCGATCACCGCCGTGTGAACGACGGCGCCGGCCTCCTCGTCCTTGAGGAGCGAGACGAGCTGGCGCGTCGCCTTGGTGGACTTGCCGCCCTTGTGCTTCTCGATCAGGGCCTTCGTGGCGTCGTCGAGCTCGCTGGGCGCGTCGCCGCCGATGGGCTTGGCGGTGCGCAGCTCAACCCGCTCGCGCTTCATCCAGTCGGACGCCAGGGTGCCCTTGATCTCGATGTTGTCGAGCAGCATGCGGCCCTTGATGGCGTAGAAGCCGACGTGGTACCGCTTCAGCTTCTTGCCCTTCTCGGAGTTCTTGAGCTCGTACTCGGGCAGCCGGAAGAACAGCTTCTTGCTGACGCGTCCGAAGGTCGCGCGGATCGGTCGTCCGACCACGATGCTCTTCTTGGGCGGCTTGCGTGCGCCATAGCGGAAGCCGATGTACTCGTCGCTGTCCGTCTCGCGCCACTGAGCGCCGAACTTGATGATGCTGTTCAAGCCGCCGGCCTTGCCGTTGTAGGCATGGAAGAACGTCTCGACGAACGTGAACGTGACCTGGTCCTCGGTCTCGGAGACCGGGCTCATGTAGCCGCCGAAGTCCTTCTCGAGGTCGGGGATGAAGGTAGCCGTGACCTCGACGTCGCCGATCCACTCCCCCTTGTGACGCGCGCCGCTGTTGCCGATGATCTCGAGCTTGTCATCGAACCAGCGCAGACGCTGGCCCTTGCGGGGCTTGATCCGGAAGGGAATGCGGTCGCTCCAGTCCTTGATCTGCGCCCGGTCGCGGAAGTCATAGCGCAGGGTGACCGTCTTGCCCTCGAGTCCGATCACCTTGCCCTTGAAGTACTCATCGAGTGCCTTGTCCGGGGCCGCCTCTGCCGGTCGCGGGGCAGCGACGATGCAGAGGAGGAGCGCAGGGATCAGGCAGGGCAGCAGGCGTCTCGACACGGGGAGCACTCCTCCCGGCCGGGTATGCTCACCAACCCGGCCGCATGGTTACGACGTGTCGGGGCCCAACCCGGTTGCGGGCACCCGATTGAACCCGATGGGACCCCAGGAATCTCGGCCCTTGATCGACCGAAGGCCCAAAGACCCGAAACCCTGGTTACCACCGGAGAACCGACCGGCGCGGGTTCTCCTCGTACGTCTCTCCGCCCTTGGGGACGTGCTCCACGCGCTTCCTGTTCTCTCGGCGCTGCGCGCGCGCTTCCCCGACGCCCGCATCGACTGGGCCGTCGAGGATCGCGCGGCCGCCCTGCTCGAGAGCCGCAGCGACCTCGACGAGGTGATCGTCTTCCCCCGCAAGCGCCTGAACGCCGCGGTCCGAGGGATGCCGGCCCCCGTCGAGCTCGCACGCGTAGCCGGTGGCTTCGTGCGAGCGATGCGCGCGCGTGAGTACGACGTAGCCCTGGACCTCCAGGGCAACCTCAAGTCGGGCGCGGTGATGCGCATGAGCGGCGCGGCGCTGCGCTTCGGGCTCGGACGACCGGAGGCGCGCGAGGGCAGCCAGGTCTTCGCCCAGCGTCGGGCCGTGCCTCCGAGGACTGCGCGCCACCGGGTCGAGCGCAATCTCGCCCTGACCTCGGCCCTTCTGGGCGAGACCCTGCCCTACGTGCCGCCGGGCTTTCCCCTCGATGCCGAGGTGGAGTCGGACGCCGCAGCGCTCTTGGCGACACACGGCATGCCGCAATCCGGGTTCGTCGTGCTGCAGCCGGGTACGAGCGGCTTCGGCGCGTTCAAGCGCTGGCCTGCGGACCGCTTCGCGGCGCTCGCACGCCGCCTCGCCGCGGACGGCCGTGCGGTGGCGGTGACGCACGGACCGGGCGAGGAGGAGCTCGCGGAAGCCGTCGCGGCGGCGGCGCCCTCCGCGGCGGTGCCCCTGAAGCCCCCGTCCCTGCTCGCGCTGGCCGCCCTGATCCGCCGGTCCGCGCTCTTCGTCGCGGCCGACACCGGGCCCCTGCATCTGGCGGCGCTCCTCGGCACGCCGCTGCTCGGACTGTACGGACCGAAAGATCCGACGGTGTACGGTCCCTACGGCGTGCGGGCGGACGGCACGCCGGGGGTGCTGCCCGTTCTCACGCAGGACGACGTCGCCTGCCGCCCCTGCACGCTGCGCCGCTGCGCGGATCCACTCTGCATGCGCACGATGGCGCCGGAGCGGGTGTACGAGGCCGCGCGGGGGGTATTGGCCGTGTAGGGCCGGGTCCGCGACGATCATCCAACGGTGTTCGTCGCGGCGGTGCGCTGTAGGGGCGGCCGGACGAGGCCCGCAGGGCCGAGGAACGCCCGCCCGATCACGCATGCTCCAGCGATGAGCTTGGTCCTGGCGCCTCGCCTCGGTCGGTTGCCTCGAGGTCCCGGATCGTGGCCGTGGCCGTGAAGGCTAGATCGGCAGGCTCCCCGGGATCAGCTCCAGGATGACCCCCTTGGGGCCGAGCTGGATCCGGTGCGTCTCGGTGCGGCAGTCGGTGAGCACGATCTTGTCCACCAGCTTGCCGTCCACGAGCGTGCCATTGCCGGACAGGTTCTCGATCTCCACCATGTCCGCCGACACGTAGCTCACGCGGGCATGCTTGCGGCTGACGGAGTTGTAGCGCAGGTCGTTGCGAATGTCGTCGCGGCCGTCGGAGTCGCTCTTCAGGTAGCTCGGCGCTCGCCGCAGCGACCAGTCGCAGTGCCGGCTCCGGCCGACGACGATCGACGCGCCGAGACTCAGCCGTACCTGCTGTCCTTGCGCCAGCTCGCCGAGCCCGCGCACGCACAGGTAGTGCTCGGTGTCGTACTGGTTGTCGTTGGTCTCGGCCCGCAGGTCCATCATCGCACGATACCTCAGGCCCGGCCCCGGCGCTTGGACGCCGCGGCAACGCCACTCCTGCACGGAAACCGAAACGCAGTCGTCATCGACGGACTCACTTCGCCAGCGCCCGGCGCCGGCGCTCCTTCCAGCGCTCGCTGATCTTGCCTTCGAGCCGCAGGTCGTCGATCCGGAGCGGCGTCCAGGTGAGGATCTGGATGCGGCCCGAGCCGTTGCGCATGCGCCGGTTCGACTCGCTGCGCGCGCCGCGCTGCGCCCACGACTCCTTGCGACGCGTCAGGATCAGCTCGTCGTCCACGAACAGCCGGAGCTGGCCGCGGAGCCGCTCGATCCGCACGGTGTAGGTACGCGCCGGCTCGAACGCGAAGAGCTGCTCGCGATGGCGCCCGACGTAGCTGGGGTCCTTCCAGCGCTCGAAGTGCCGGCCGGCAGAGCGCGACGACCAGTCCCAGTTGCCTCCGGGGAAGCTGCGGCCGAAGTCCTGCCCCTCGTGGAACGCGACCCCGCGGCCCAGCCCGTAGTAGTCGAACGCGGGCAGCGACTCCTCGTCCTCGAGGAGC
Organism: Planctomycetota bacterium; assembly: GCA_030065025.1. Taxonomy (GTDB): domain Bacteria; phylum Planctomycetota; class PLA2; order PLA2; family JAEUHO01; genus JAHEIK01. The sequence continues at coordinate 5,035 of JASJDY010000009.1, read as the reverse complement.
GGTACGCCGTCGGGCAGCCGCCGCTTCCACCAGCTCGGATCCGCGGAGCAGATGGCGACCTGGACGCCATCGATGTCGAAGGCGAGCAGCGAGGAGCCTCGCAGCGTGTCGATGCGGAGCTCGAGCACGATCTTCTCGTTCGGGTCGAACGGCGTCAGCATGGAGAGCGGCCGATCACGGAGCACGCCGCGGACGCCCGGCAGGAGCATGAGCGCACGCGAGCGGCTGCTCTCGTCGGGCGTGACCGTGCGGCGCGTTGCCTGCGCCTCCGCGAAGCCGCGCTCGAAGTTCTCCAGCTGGCCGAGGTCGTCGAAGTCGAACGTCAGGCGATGCATGCCGCCGTCGATCTCGGCGACGTCCACGCCGCCACGGAACAGGCGCAACATCTCCTGCTGCGCGAGGATCTCGCGGCAGATGTCGCAGTCCCGGTCGATCTTCGCCTTCGCGTCGTCGTACGCGACCGTGTAGCGCAGCTTGCCGTTGTCGTCCGCGATGCGCTCGTAGAGCTCCAGCGCCACCTTGTGCTTGCCGCCCTGGTTGAACCACGTGTCCGCGTCGGCCAGCGCGAGCCGCGCATTGTCCTCGCGCGTCTCCTGCAGCTTGTCGAGCCGGCGCACGAGGTCTTCGACGTAGGCCCGCCACGCGGTCAGGTCGGGTCCTGCGAACTCCTGGGCCACGCGGTGATAGCCGGCACGCAGCGTCCGCAGATCCCGGCCGGGCTCGTCCTCGACGACGGGCAGAGCAGCGAGGTCGGCGAAGGCTGCCGCCGAAGCGGGCAACGCGCGCCCGCTGCGCTCGGCGATCTCGAGCACCTTGTGTGCAAGGACCTCGCCGATGCGGATCGACACGGGCTCGCGGCGGCTCGTGCCACGGCGCGGGATGCGCGCCGTGAACGTGCGTGTGGACGTGTCGACGTCCACCACGCGGAGCTGCTTGTACCGGGTGATCCGGCCGCCCGTACCGCGCACGGCCAGGTCGCGTAGCGTCTGGCCCTCGCCGGGGCCCGCGAGCCAGGCGAGGGCGGCATCCTGGACCTCGCGCAGGACCGTGCCCGCGATGCGTAGCCCGCGCACGCGGCCACGCATGGCGGGGGAGAGACGCTCGGTCGCCGCAAGCGCCTGGTCGACGCGCTTCTCGAGCGCGTCCGCGAGGCCGCCGCGAAGGGCAGCGAGGACGTCGGCGCGCGTCTCGTCGAAGAGGGCGATGGACTGGCGCTGCCTCGCCTCGTACTCCTCGCGCAGCTTCAGGCGGAGACGTTCGGCGTCGGCGAGCAGGTCGGGGTAGTAGTCCCCGCGGGCGGCCGCGTTCTCGAAGGCGAGCACGCGTTCCCGATTCTCGGACGAAGGCAGTGCGAGCGCGTCGTCGCGGACTCGCTCCCAGAGCGCCAGCACCTCGTCGTCGATGCGCCGCTCGGGCGCGGCGAGGGCCACCGTGGCCAGACCGTTCTCGTCGAGGAGACCTGGCGTCTCGATCCCGTCGGGCCAGGCGCGTAGGTGGGCCGCCAGGGCAGCCGCCGTGCTCTCCCGGTCTGCGCGGACGTCGCGCTTGAGGTCGTAGAGGTCGAGGGCCTCGACGCGCTCGCCCACCGCAGCCGGCGCATAGCGCGTCTCGAACCCGGCGACCGCGGCGCCGATCTCCTCGGCCTTCGCGGCCGCCGCGCGCGCCTGCTTGCCGCCGTCGCGCCATGCGGCGGTGTCGACCCAGTTGCCCGCGTACACGGCGGCGACGTCGCGCCACTTCGAGACGAAGCGCGGCAGGGTCGTGGCCGAACTGGCCAGAGCCTGGCGAACCGCCTCGAGCAGTGCTGCGTCGCTCTGGACGAGAATGCGTGCGCGCAGCTCGCGCAGCCGCTTGCGCGCGGGCGGCACGTCGTCGAAGTCGCCGATGCGGCCCTTGCCGGCGGCACTCTGCGCCTCGCGGTAGCGCTCCCTGCGCAAATGCTCCAGCACCGAAGACTCGACGGCGAGGTAGCGCTTGAGCTCGCTGACGGCACGGCGGTACGCCTCGATGCGGCGATCGACCTGCGTACCGTTCTCCCCCACGACGTCGTGCGCCGCCTCGATCTTGTCGATGCGCTTCACGTTCGCCTGCGCGAGCGCCAGCCATGCCGTGAGCTTCTCGAGGTCATGGTCCTCGGCCACGGACGGAAGCTCGAGGACCTGGGCCTCGAAGCGCGCGAGGTCCCCCCGGGCCTCCTGGCGTTGGCGCGCCTTCCACCACAGCACGCCGCCCACGCTGAGCAGAAGGGCGGCCGCGAGGCCGACGGCGATGCGCCGGCGCCACCGGAGGAAGCGCTTGCGCAGGAGGAAGGCTTCCCAGTTGCCCTGGAAGCCGCGCGGGATGATCGACTGGCCGCCGCGGATCATGTCGATGTCCGCGATGACCTCGTCGGGGGTCGCGTAGCGCAGGCTGGCGTCCTTCAGCATCATGCGCTCGATGAGGTGACTCACCTCCGGACTCACGTCGGGGTTGCGCACGCGCGGCGGCACGGGCTGCTGCGACATGACCTTGGTGATGATCTCGGCGAGCGTGCTGCCCTCGAACGGCGGCCGGCCCGTCACCATGGCGTAGAGCGTGGCGCCCAGGCTGTAGATGTCGCTGCGGGTGTCCGCCTTGTCGGGACTCTCCGCCTGCTCCGGCGACATGAACTGCGGCGTGCCGACGGTGGCACCGTGCTGCGTGAGGCCCGGATCGAGCGGCCCCTTCGCGAGCCCCAGGTCCATCAGCTTCGGCTGGCCGGACTTGCCCATGAGGATGTTGCCGGGCTTCACGTCACGGTGGACGATGCCCATGCGGCGCGCCTTCTCGAGCGCGTCGGCGAGGGCGCGCGTGACGCGCAACGCCTCCTCGTTGGAGAGCTTGCCCTCCGTGATGATCTTGTCGCGTAGCGACTGACCTTCGACGTACTCCATGACGAAGTACGGGAAGCCGTTCGACTCGCCGGCGTCGAACGCGCGGACGATGTTCGGATGATCGAGGTCCGCGAGCAGCTTGGCCTCGCGCCGTAGCCGTTCGATCTGCGTCTTGTCGGTGGCGAGATCGCGTCGGAGGATCTTGATGGCGACGACGCGGTGCAGGCCCTTGTGGATGGCCTTGTAGACCGTGCCCATCGCCCCGCGCCCGATCTTCTGGACGAGGCGATAGCCCTCGATGCGGCTCCGCGCGCCCTCCGGCTCGATGATGCCGTACACGCGGCGGGCCTGCTCCTCGGCCATCCAGCCGCGCTTCACGAGGATCACCGCCAGGCGCTCGTCGATCTGGAGGTCGTCCGACATGCGGCGCTGCAGGAGGAACCCCTCCTCGACCTGCTCCTCGGTCACGTACCCGAGGTTCTGCGCCTCCTGGGCGAACAGGAAGTCCTCGTTGCGCGCCGTCATCGGTCGATCCCCTCGCTCGACGCGGGGAGGCGCGGGTATGCGCGGGCGCCGCGACGCTCGCGGAACTCGAGGCGCGAGATGTAGGGGAAGTTGTCGAGGTAACGCTTGAGGAAGCGTTCGGGCATCTGCTTCGTCTCGCCCGGCTTCCACGGAATGATCCCGTTCAGGCCGAAGATGTCCTGCACCTCGTCGTTGACGCGCAGCACGCAGGCGTCGATCACGTCGCGCGCCATGAGCCCGTGCGGACAGGTGAAGGCGCCCTCGATGCGCCGCAGGGCGCCGAGCGGCAGGCGGTAGAGAGCGCTCTCCTCGGCCCGTGCCAATCGCTCGCCGTGGGCGTCGAGCAACCGCGCCAGGGCATCCCGGAACGGCGCCTTCTTGTCCATGATCTGCTCGGCGGAGCGTCGCAGACCTTCGATGACCCGCTCGCGATCGGCGCGGGGTCGGATGCGGCCCTCGTGCAGTGCGCGCAGGAGGCCCACGGCGGCGTACCAGCGCGGATCCCAGCGCGCCGTGGGTCCGGGACGCTTCGAGCGGCTGCGGAGCCACTCGAGCAGTGCGTCGATCCCTTCGGGCGCGCCCTGCTCGCCCGTGCGCAGCAGGACCATGGCAAGCACCGGCGGCTTGAGGTCGGACGGAGGCGAAGCGGCCCAGGCGACGACCTCCCTGCGGAACCACGGCAGCTCGCAGAAGCGCAGCACCTGCGCGGCCGCCTCGGCGGTGGCGCGCTCCGTCGTGGCCAGGCGTGCGACCTTCCAGAGCTGGCGCCACTCTTCGTTGGCCTGGTTCTGGAGTGCGAGGACGCCGCGCGCGAACACCGCGGCGGCACCGTCCCTGAGCTGCGGCTTGATCTGGACCGACGTGAGGGCCTTGAGCAGCGTGTCGGAGTCGGTCGTCCAGTCCGCGCGCTTCTCCTGCAGCAGCGCGACGGCGACGGCCAGCGCAGCCGTGGCGCGCAGGGGCGTCTCGGTCTGGCGGAGCGCACGCAGGTACGGCTCTGGGTCCCCCATCCGCAGGAACGCACGTGTCAGGAGATCCGCTCGCGGCGGCGCGGGATTCGTGAAGGGTTCGAGCTTGCGCTCGGCGTGCGCGTCCCGCGCGGCGGGCCCGCCCATCTTCGCGAGGGCCAGCAGCGCCGCGCAGCGCACGAACGCGATCTCGCCGTTGGACAGGCGCACCAGCTGCTTGCGTGCCTCGCCCAGGGACCGCGCGCCCCTCTCACGCTGCGTCTGGGGACCGGGTACGGCCGCGTACCAGCCCGCGCGCTCGACGGCGATCTCCGGCATGTCCGCCTCGGGCCAGCGGAAGCAGCCGAGCGCGATCGCGGCGAACGCGCGGTCGTGCGGGTTGGACGACGTCGACGCGAGGCGCACGAGCGGTCGGAGCAGGGCGCGCAGCTCGAGCGCGGGCCCCTCGTGATCGCGCAAGCCGCCCGCAGTGAGTGCCGCGTTCCAGCCCTCGGTCTGGTTGTTGCGCTGGAGCGCGTCGAGGAGCGCCGGCACGCTGAGGACGCCGAAGCGCCGCACGAGTAGGTCGCGCCCGCGGACGACGCCGCCGAGCGCCGCGAACGAGCGCTGGATCTCGGCGTCGATGGCGCGATGCGTCTCGAGGTCGCGTTCGCCCTGCGAGGGATCCGTGAAGATGACCACGCGGGGGAT
>JASJDY010000162.1 GCA_030065025.1 Planctomycetota bacterium | reverse complement strand
TGAAGAGGACTCGAACATGCTGTGGCGCACCTACGCGCTGTCGGCGTTCCACCCCGCGCCCGAGGAGATCCTCGTGATCGGCCTCGGCTCCGGCTCGTGGACCAAGGTGCTCGCTGCGCATCCGCAGGTGCGCAAGGTCACCGTCATCGAGATCAACCCCGGCTACCTCGACATCCTGCGCGGCTACTCGCTCATCGACGGCGTCCTGGACGACCCCAAGATCGAGATCGTGATCGACGACGGGCGCCGGTGGATGCGCGCGAACGCAGGCCGGCGCTTCGATGCGATCGTGGCCAATGCGACGTTCAACTGGCGTTCGTTCGCCTCCGGGCTTCTCAGCACCGACTTCCTCGAGCTCGTGCGGCCGCACCTGAAGGACGGTGGCGTCTTCTACTACAACACCACGTGGCATCCGCGCGTGCAGCGAACGGGTGCAAGCGTGTTCCCGCACGCCCTACGGCTCGGCAACTTCCTCGCGGTGAGCGACAGCCCGCTCCGCGTCGATCCGGAGCGGCTCGCCGGCGTGCTCGGCCGCTACCGCATGGACGGGCGCCCGGCCTTCACGGCCGAGGGCATCGCGAGCATGGTCGAGATCGCACGGGACGTGGACGCCGCCGCACGCATGGGGTCGAGGCACGTGATCGAGTCGCGCGACTCGATCCTGCGCCGCACGGCAGGCGAAGCGCTCATCACCGACGACAACATGGGCACGGAGTGGGACTGGCTGCGCATCGACACGGTCGACGGGAAGCCGCACCCGTGAATTGAGCGACGCCGGCCGCGTCGTGCGCGGCCGGCGTCGGGTGTGGCTGGGTGAGCGTCCGGCCCTTCGATCGGGTCGGGCGACCTGCTAGGTGAGGCCCAAGCCCCTCGATCGGGTCGGGCGCAGATTCAGCGCGCCGAAGGCGCGCTTCACAGGCGCCCCTACTGCTTCTTGAAGACGAGGTCGAAGGGCATGTCCTTCTCGGGCTTGAAGCGGATGGTGCCGTTCTTGAACGTGCCGGCCAACGCCTCGGGGTTGTCCTTCTTCTTGCCGTCCTCTTCCGTGGTCGTGAACGTCATCGTCTCGCCGTCCAGCTTCCAGGTGCCCTTGGCCTTGACCGCATCGCCTTCCTTGACGTGGAAGGTGCCGTCGGAGTTGAGGACCGCCGAGAAGTTCATGTTCTTCATGGCCTCGGCCATGGCTTCGTCCTTCTTGGCGTTGAGTTCCTTCTTCTTCGCCGCCCGCTGGTCTTCCGGCAGCATCTCGAGCATCTTCATGGCGGCATCGAACATGGGGCCGACCATCTTCTCGACCTCGGGCTTCATGGACTCCATGTCCATGACGTAGGTGCCCTCGGGGCTGCCACCGCCTCCGCCGCTGTCGCCGCCGCAGGCGCCGAGGAAGAGACAGGTCGTGGCGAGCAAGGCAATCGCAAACGTGCGCATCGAGTTCTCCGTTGGATTCGTGGGAGGCTCTACCTACCGGGGGCCTGCGACCGGGGTCAAGAACGGGCTGGCGTAGGCCGCGGTCAGGCGTCCCCACGGTGGGACACCCGGGTGTCCCCCGGAGGGCCACCGGCGGTTGCCCGGCTGCCAGGGGGACGGCCGGAACGTCCTGAGGCCGCCCTGGTTATGGTGGTTGCGGTGAGGGCGAGGGGGCGCCGCCGGTTCGGCCCCGGGTTTGCGCTCCGTGCCCGCACCTGGAGGAACCGCATGCCCCTGCCCCGCCACGAGCCCCGGCCGCCCCGCGGAGCGCGTGGCGGTCTGCCGGCCCTCGTGGCCGTGCTGCTCGGGGTCCTCCTGGCCGCTGCGGCGACCGCCGAGGCGAAGGGCACCAAGACGCCGGAGACCAAGTTCGGCATCTTCGAGGCGGGCTGGAAGGCGCGCTCGGCGGACAAGGTCACCGCCTGCATGGAGCCCAAGGGCACGGTCACCTTCCGCCTCCTGGCCTACCCCCTCTCGGGGAAGGCCCGCAGCATGAAGCCCGAGCAGGCCAAGGCGACGCTCAAGGCCTACTTCAAGAAGGTCTCCTCCGTCGCGCTGAAGAACGTCTCGCCGAAGAAGAGCCCGAAGAACATCCGCCTCTACGAGTACACCTACAAGCCGGCCGGAGAGAACGCCCGGACGACGCACCTGCGTGTGCAGCTCAAGCAGGATAAGAACCGTCTATGGGTCCTCGCTTCCGTGACCGAGTCCGCCAAGCCGCGCAGCTAGGCCTCGCGGCCCTCGCGCTGCTCCTCGGCGGCTGCGGCGCGGATCTCGACGACGCCCGCCAGCGGGCGCACGAGCGCCTGGAGCGCGCGGCCCAGGTCGTGGGCGCGGACCTGGCAGGTCGCATCGCGGCGTGCGAGGCGGCGCTCGCAGACGTCGGCGAGTTCCTCGAGAAGGCCGGCGACGAGCCGGAGGCACGCTTCGAGTTCCTCGAGGCGCTGCGTGCGCGACACGAGCTGACGGGCCTACTGTGGCGCGGCGTCGAAGAGGAAGCGGTCTGGGCCGGCCGCGTGGTCGAGCCCCGTGACCTGCCCGCTCCGCGGCCCTGGCATCGCTCCTTCCGCACGGGCCGCGTGCAGGTGCACGAGGGCCCCTTCCTGCGCGCCCTCGTGGTGGGACCCGTCCCGGTAGGAGGCGGCGAGGCGGTGGCCACCTACGTCCTCGACGAGGAGGTCCCCGACGCCGCAATGCCGCGCGCCTTCCGCGAGCGCTGGCTCATGCCCCTGGATGTCGAGCAGGTGCGCCTGCTCCATCCCGAGGCGCAGCCGGAGGACGAGTGTGCGGACGACTGCCGGCGACTGGTGCCCGTGCGCGCATCCGGCGGCATGCACGTCCTCACGGCGGACGTGCGCGTCCACGACCTGGAGGTGTTGCGCGAGCGCGTGCAGGCGGATCGCGGAGCCGTGGGTGGGATCTTTCTCCTTGTGCTCCTCGCCCTGGCGACCTACGCGCTGAGCCGCTTCGCGATCGCCAGACTGGCCCACCCGACGGCCCGCTGGCTCTCGGCGGGCGTCATCGTGCTGCTCGTGCGCGGGGCGCTCCGCTGGCTCGACCTGCCGATCCGCTTCGTGGCTCTGCGGGAGGCCTTCAGCCCGTCGGAGTTCGCCGTCGAGACCTGGCTCGGATGGCTCGCCTCGGCCGGCGACTTCGCGCTGACCGCGATCGTCTACATGCTCGTGGTGATCTGTCTCACGTACGCGTTCCAGCACCTGCGTATACCGACCAGCCTCACCGGTCGGATCGGAACGCTCCTCGCGGCGCTCGTGACGTGCTCCGTCGCTGCGGGCATGTGGTTGAAGGTCGTCGACGTCTCGGTCGCGGGCGGACAGACGCCGTTCTTCCAGGCGCACACATTCGTACCGTCGGCGCCCGTGGCGCTCATGCTGCTCGGTCTCATCGCCGTGACAGCGACCACGTACCTGATCACGCACATCGTGCTGCGACGGGGCCTGCGCTCGCTGCCCATCGCCCACCCGTTGGCCCGCCGCCTCACCCTGCTGGTGTCGGCGACCGCCTTCACGTGGGGCGTCGCATCACTGATCGCCGTGCCGCATTGGGTCGTGCTCGCGATCCCGATCATCGCCTCGCTCGTCGTGGGTCGCGGCGAAGGCCGGTTCGCCATGGCGCTGCCCGGCCGCATCCTGGTGCTCAGCGTCCTCGCCGTCGTCCTGGCCTACCCCGTGCTGTGGTCGCGCGTGGGCGAGCGTGAGAGCGCGACGCTGGAGGAGACGCTCGAGTCCATCCTCGGCTCCGAGGACGTCGCGCGCGTGGGCGTCGCCGTCGCGCTGGCCGACGCGCGCGACGACACCTACCTTCGCGACACGCTGCAGAGCGCAGCCGAAGGCGCGTCCCCCGAAGGACTGGCGCTGCACCTCTGGCTGCGTGGCGCCGCGCATTGGCAACGACACCCGAGCGTCGTCCACGTGCTCGACGCACGCGGCAGGACCCTCGACTCCTTCGCACTGACGAACCTGCCGCGCACCATGCTCCCCGCCGCGCAGAAGCCGGCGACGGACGCCGACGAGGAGATCTTCGTCGCTCGCGGCGGCCCGACGCGCCTGCGCTGCACCGTGGGACGACTGCGTCTGCGTGCAGAGTCAGGCGACACCCTCGGGTATGTCGTCGTGACGATCCCGGATCGCATGGACCTACGCCTCAAGGGGCTGGCAGCGCTGGTGGCCTCCCTGGCACCCGATGGTCCGATCCCCTTGCCGGCACGCCGCACCCCGCAGTACGCCGAGCTTCGGGACGGGGTCGTGGTGGCCTCGAGCGACGCCTCGCTCGCTCGCACGGCGGGCGGCTTCGGCCCGGAGGCCCTGGCGCAGCTCGACGAGGAGCGTCCGTTCCTCGACTGGCGTACGGACGCCGAGCACGGCTACGCGCGCTGGAACACCGAGCGCGGAGCGGCCTTCGCTGTCCGTCGCGTGACGGCGACGCTCGGCGACGCACTGCTGGCGCTCGCCCGTCTCGTCGTCGTCGGCGTCGGCCTGGGACTCCTGACCGCGATCGTGTTCCTGCTGTTCTCGCTGCCCTCATTCCGGATGCAGCTGCAGCACAAGATCCTCCTGTCGTACTTCGTGATGTCCGTCGTGCCGCTCGTGCTCCTGGGCATCGCCAGCGCGCGCGAGACGCAGCAACGCCACGACGCGCGTCTGACGGAGCGACTGCAGACCGACCTGGCGCGCGTGCGCAAGGACCTCGAGATGATGGGCGCGGGCGTGTTCGACTCGGCGGACACGGACAAGCTCGAGGAGTGGGCGCCCAAGCGGCGACACGACGTGCTGCTCTATCGCGGCGGCGAGCTCCAGGCCGCAAGCCGCACCGGACTCGTGGATGCGGAGCTGCTCTCCGCACGCCTGCCGCCCAGCGCGTACCGCGCGACGGTGCTCGAGCGCCGGGAGATCGTCCGCCGGGAGGCCGTGTACGCGGGCCGACCGGTGTGGTTCGGCTACGCACCGGTCCTGGACGCGCGCGGCGTGACGCGCGCGACGGTCGGCGTACCGCTGCTCTACGAAGCGGACCGCATCGAGGAGCAGCTGACGCTCACCGGCTCCGTGCTGCTCGCCGCCTACATGCTGACGCTCGTCCTCGTGCTGGTCGGCGGCATCTACGCGTCGCGTCGCCTCACGCGACCGCTCGGCGCGCTGGCGGCGGGCACGGAACGCGTTGCGGCGGGCGACCTGGACGTCGAGCTGCGCGGCGCCGGCGACGACGAGATCGGTCAGCTCGTTGGCGCTTTCAACGCCATGACGCGCGAGCTCCGCGACATGACGGGGCGCGTGCGGCAGGCCGAGCGCGAGACGGCGTGGCGGGGCATGGCGCGCCAGGTCGCGCATGAGATCAAGAACCCGCTCACGCCGATGCGCCTCCTCCTGCAGCAGACGGAGGCGGAGATCGCGCGCGATCCAGCGCGCGGCGCCGAGATCATCCGCGAGCGCGCACCGAAGCTCCTCCAGCAGATCGAAGGCCTCGACCGGATCGCACGCGACTTCGCGCAGTTCGCGCGCCTGCCGCGGCGCCGGGACGAGCGCGTCGACGTGGGCGCGCTCGTCGCGAGCGTCACCGCCGAGTACGAGGGCACCGTGACGCAGGGCGTGCACGTGCACTGCGAGGTCGCACCGGACCTACCGACGGTGACCTGGGACGCGGACGAGCTGCGCCGGGTGCTGCGCAACATGGTGCTGAACGCCTTCCAGTCCGTGGAGGAGAAGGGCGGCGGCGAGGTCGTGCTCCGTGCGGCGGCGCAGGCCCGCGACGGCCGACCGGGTGTCCTGGTGACGATCGCCGACGACGGCGTAGGGATCCCCGAGGACCACCGCGACCGGCTGTTCGAGCCGCAGTTCAGCACGAAGACGCGTGGCACGGGGCTGGGCCTGGCGATCGTCAGCGGCATTCTCGACGAGATGGGCGGGATCATCGAGTTCGAGAGCAAGCCTGGCCACGGCACCACATTCGACCTCTGGTGGCCCACCGGGGCAGCTTGAGGCGCGGGCACCGCCGCGAGGACGATCCGGTTTAGGATCACGGGCCATGACCGACGCGAAGAAGCCCCCTGCCTTCTACTGCCCCGACTGCGGACAGAAGCACCGCGCCGACCTCTCCCGGCTCGGCGGAACCGAAGGGGCCGTGATGCGGCTTGCGTGCGTCGGCTGCAAGGCCCCGCTCGCCGTCAGCCTCGGCGACGACGGCCGCCCGGTCTGCAAGCACGACGAGCCGACGACCGACCGGCCCGCGCCCGAGGCGCCCGCGGCGAAGGCCCCCGCGAAGAAGACGCCCACGAAGAAGGCGAGCGCCAAGGCCGGTGCGCCCGTCCCGAAGCGCAAGCGCGCCAAGCAGGCCGCGCCGACGCCGCGCAAGAAGCGGGCGAAGAAGGCACCGGAGACGCCCGCCCCGGCGGCTGCGGAAGAGACGCCCGCGCCGGCCGAGCCGCCGCCGGTCCCCCCGGAGACGGCCGAAGACCTCAGCGCGACCGCGGCGCCGGAAGGCGCCCCGGAGCCCGTGGCCGAGAAGCAGCCTCTCGAGGGTGAGTTCGGCTCGGGCGACCACATCGGACGCTACGCCATCGAGGAGGTCATCGGCCAGGGCGGCACCAGCACGGTCTACAAGGCGTTCGATCCGACGACCAATCGCAGCGTCGCGCTGAAGGTCCTCCACAAGGACGCCAACTACGTGATGCAGTCGCGCTTCCTGCGCGAGATCGAGGTGCAGGCGAACATCCGCCACCAGAACATCATGCCGGTCTTCGATCGGGGCAACCTGGAAGACGGACGCCCCTTCTTCACGATGGAGCTCCTCTACGATCCGTGGACGCTGAGCGACCTCGTCCGGCGCCGCGACGAAGGCAAGCTCTCGCGCTACCCCACGATGAAGAAGTTCAACGAGCTCGAGGAGCTCGTGAGGGACGTCATCGTGCCGATCTCGGACGGCATCTACGTCGCCAACGTCGAGAACGGCGTGATCCACCGCGACCTCAAGCCGGACAACGTGCTCATCGACACGCGCACGGGCCGCCCGTACGTCATCGACTTCGGCATCTGCCACGTACTCGAGAAGAAGAGCGGCTTTGCGAGCAAGGCGGTGATCCCCCCCACCACGGAGGACGAGGGCATCGTCGGGACGCCGCGCTATCTGCCGCCGGAGCAGGTGAACGGCAGCGTCCACGCCCGCACGGACGTCTGGGGCCTCGGTGCGATGCTGCACTACGTGGTGGACGGCGAGCCGCCCATCGCCGGCGCCTCGAACATCAGCCGCGCCGAACTGCGCCGCCGCATCGAAGCGCTCGAGGTGACGAAGAAGGCCGCGGTCGACGCGAACGACGAGCGCAAGATCGAGATGTGCGACGAGCAGCTCGTGCGGCTCACGGATCCCAACCTGCGAACGGTGGACGACCTGTTCAAGGACGCGAAGAACGGCGTCTACGGTGATCTGCCGGTCTCCACCCCCGCCCCCCTGCGCGCCGTCGTGCTGAAGGCGATGGCCAGCGCGGTGGGCGATCGCTACGTGAACGCGCGACAGCTCGCCAAGGAGCTCAGTTCGTGGCTCTCCGGCGAGCGCGTGCGCGCGCTCGCGGAGGTCGGCGGCAAAGCGGCGGCTGTCGAGTCCGCGCGGCGTGCGCTACGCACGCACCTCGTCACCGCCGTCTGGCTCCTGGTGGGGCTGGGGATCGGCGTGCTGCTCGCGTACGCATTCGCGAAGCCCGGCGCGACCCCCGCCTCGACGCGCGTGGCTGATGCGGAGCAGGACATCGAGCTGCTGAAGCAGAACCTCGACGGGCTGCGGCGCGTGGCCGACAACCTGACGGCCGTGGAACGCAACCGGCTCTGGCGCTCGCTCGACACGCGAGCGAGTCAGATCCGAGAGCGTCTGGCCGAGGAGCCCGAAGTCGCGAGCGTGCAGGCGGTGCGGGCGCAGCTCGAGTACGTACGCAGCATCTTCGCGCCGCCGCGCGTGCGCATCGACGTGCCGGCCGACGTGAAGCTCACGGCACAGGACCGCGTCACGGGAGCCACGCTCGCCGTCAAGAACGGCGAGAACCAGCTGCCGCCGGGCGCGTACCTCGTCACCGGGTCGGGCGACCTCCGCTTCCCGCTCGACGTCCCGCTCTGGATCCGCAACCAGCAGGAGGCGGAGCGGGTCGCGCTGGAGGCGCCGCTGGAGATCCTGACTGTGCCCGTGGCGCCCTCCGCCGCGCCGGAAGGCATGGTGCTGGTGCTCGGCGGCCGCGTGCTCGCTCGCGACCGTCCGTTCAACGCCCCCAGCACCGCGGCCACGACGGTGCCCGCGTTCTTCATGGA
>JASJDY010000008.1 GCA_030065025.1 Planctomycetota bacterium | reverse complement strand
GCATAGGTCGGGCTAGCCCGACCTATGCATGAACGAGGGTGAATCGCGCGGTTATGGTCCACGCCATGAGGCGGAAGGTGGCCAGCATCGCGGTGCTCGTCGTGCTGATTGCCTTCTGCGTGCGGAGCATCCGCAAGGCCGAGGACTACGGGGGCTTCGTGCTCGTGGGGGAGGCCGTCCTCGCAGGCGAGCACATCTACGCCGACACACCGCCGGGCATCAACACATGGCCGCCGGTGTGGAGCCTCGTCTGCGTGCCCCTGGCCGTCCTCGATCAGGTCCACGTGTTCCTCGGCCGGGGCGTCTGGCTCCTGCTGGGGCTCATCGCCTTGCTCGTCTGCCTGGGACTCCTCGTGCGACTGCTCCATCGGCGGCGTCTTGCCTTGCCGCTCCTGCGGGATGGCGTCCCACTGAGTGATCCCGTGGTGCTCGTGCCGCTCGCCCTCTGCTACGTGCCGGTCATCGGCAACTTCATCCATCTCCAGGTGAACACGATCGTTCTCGCTCTCGTGTTGGGCGGTCTGGTCCTACAGGCGCGGGGGCGACCGTACGCAGGGGGCGCCGTGTTGGGGCTGGCGGCCGGCTTGCGCATCATGCCGGTGGTCGTGGTGCCGTATCTGCTGTGGCGCAGGCGCTGGGTACCGGCGATCAGCGCGATCGCGACGGCGGTCGTTGTCTTCATGCTGCCGGCGATGGTGTACGGCTGGGAGCGGTTCGCCGACTACGTGTCCGCATGGCGCGAGGTCGCCGGGGGCGTCGGCACGTGGGGCGTGGGGCACATGAACCAATCGATGCCCGCGATGTGGGATCGGTACGTCGGCCTGGGTGTGGTCCCCTTCGTCACCGAGCCGAGCCACGCCGTGGCGTCTTCGGGCCAGGTCCTGCCCCAGGTGCTCACGTTGGCCACGATGGCCGCGGCAGCCTTGGCCGCGCTATGGCGCTTTCGCGGGACGCAGCCGGCGGACGGTCCCCGCGCCGTCGTGGAGTGGAGCATCGTGCTCCTGGTCGGTGCTTCCTTCGGCCCCGTCTCCTGGAAGGCCTATCTCGTCGTGCTGCTGGTGCCCTACGCGCTCCTCTTCGCGCTGCGCCGCCGCACGGACCTCTCGGCCGGCGTACGCCGGTGGTGCACCCTGCTGCTCGTGATCGGGCTGGTGTTCACGACCCTCCCGACGCGGGATCTCCTCGGACGGACCCTCACGAGACATCTCGAGACGGGGAGCGTGTTCGCGATCGGTGTCCTGCTGCTGATCGCAGGCCTGTTCGTGCTGCATGCCCGATTGCCGGCGTCCACCCCGGCCGTGCCCGACCGGGAGCCGTCACCGAAGCGCAGCGACCACGCGTGAGGACGCTTCCGCTCAGCGGAGCTGCAGCGCTTCTGCCTCGATGCGGCGAACGAGCGCACGACCGCTTTCGCTGCCGTCACGTAGCGCATGCAGGAGATCCTGGACGCCGCGTTCCTTGAGAACGTCGGTCTTGGCCAGGAGTTCGACGACGGTGTCACCCAGGCCAGGGACCTCCGCGGCGGTATCCGCGTCCATGCGCAGCATGACCAGCGCGGCCGTCCCGCGAACCCAGAGGCGCTCGTCGTCGAGGCGGCCCTGCAGGTGCGGCGCGGCGTGGTCCCAGTCTTCCCGCTCCAGCTTCTCGAGCGCAAACCGCGCGTCGTGACGCCGCGCTTCGTCGGCCGCGGCGTCCAGCAGGAGCGGAACGATGCGGGGGTACAGCTTGGTGGGCCGATCGTGCAGGTTCAGGAGGGACATCGCTGCCGCCTGCTGAACGCGCGGCTGCTCGTCGTCCAGCGCATCGGCCAGCCGCGGCGCGAGGAACCCCTCCTGCACCTCCGGCTCCGAACGCCAGTAGGTGAGCGCCTGTGCGGCACCCGCCCGCACGCGCGGATCCGGGTGATTCGCGAGCGCCCTGGCGATGGGCCCGATCCAGTCCTTGCGGATCTCGCGGATCGCTTCGCTGGCGTCGTGCATCAGCTCCTCGCCGTCGCCGAGCTGGTCGACCAGCCGGCGTACCGCTTCGGCGACCTCGTCTTCGTCGTGCGGCCCCTCGCGCCGATCGAAGTGCGTGCCCAGGACCTCGGCTGCGATGGCGCGGACGTACACATCATCCTCTTCCAGTGCGGCATAGAGGAACGCGCTTCCGTGCTCGCGCGCATGTCGCTCTGCCACGCTGACCGCCGCGCGGCGATCCCTGCGCTCGACCGCCGCGCGCAGCTCCTCCAGCTCGGTCTCGTACCCGCCCGTGAAGAGCAGGTAGGCGCCTCCAGCCGCCGCCACCACCAGCACGAGGATGAGCCACGTGCGCGTCCGCGGCCCGCCGCGCGGGGTGCGGTCGGCGCGGACGAGTCCCGCGATGCTGCCGATCAGCGCCAGCGCGCTCGTGCCGAGCAGGACCTGCGGCGCGAGCGGGAGTCCGAGGAGTGCCGTCGCGCGCTCGGTGTCGAGCGTGGAGCGCAGTAGTCCGCGCGACCAGTCCTGGCCTGCGAAGGCGCCGCTGCGGAGCGTCGACCACAAGTCACGTGAGGCGGCATCGAAGCCGAAGCGGAGGTAGAGCGTCGAAGCGAGGAGCAGGAGCGCCGCCACCAGCAGCATGCCGGCCCGCAGCCTCCGCCCTCCCGGCAGCAATAGCGCGAGGAGCGCCAGCGCGCCGCCTCCGAGCGCACCGACACGGAAACGCCCGAGCACGTCCTGCGTGTCCTCGAACCACGCTCGTAGGCGCGCGGGCATCCGCGGCACGTCGGTCCGCCGGGCTTCCTCGTATGTCGTGTCGCGCGTCTCGCTGCGACCGGAGGCGCCCTTCTTCTCGTGCGCTCCGGTCCAGCCGAACTGCGTGTGACCCCAGTCGCCGAGATGCGACTTCTGCTCGAACCGGAACTCCATCATCGGCAGGCCCGCGAGCATGGCTGCGACGGGGGCGACGGCCAGGAGGGCGAGCAGGCGGAGCAGGGCGGCCTACCTCTCGCGCGGCGGCGGCCGCGCCGGCTGGTACTGCTGCGGCCAGGGCTGCTGGTCCTCACGGTGGCGCGCGATGCCCTCGAGCGTGAGGTGCGGGTTCAGGAGATGCCCGCGCGCGATGGCGCAGAGGTCCGCGCGTCCCGCGCCGACGATCGTGTTGGCGTGGTCGACGCCCTGGATGCCGCCCACGGCCATGACGGGGATGCCGGTTGCGTGACGGATGCGGTCGGCGAAGGGCACCTGATACATGCGCCCGTAGATCGGCTCGCTCTCCGGCGTGACGTAGGCCGAGGAGACGTCGATCACGTCCGCGCCGCCGGCGTAGAGCATGCGCGCCACCTCGACCGCGTCCTCCGCGGTGAGGCCGCCCTCGTCGTCGAGCCAGTCGCTCGCGGAGATGCGCACGAAGAGAGGCATCGTCTCCGGTAGCACCGAGCGTACGGCCGCCAGCACCTCGAGGGGGTAGCGCATGCGGTTCTCGAGGCTGCCGCCGTACTCGTCTTCGCGCCTGTTGGAGAGCGGCGAGATGAACGTCGAGAGCAGATAGCCGTGCGCCATGTGCAGCTCGATCAGGTCGAAGCCTGCCTGCATGGCGCGCATCGCGGCCGCGACGAACTCGTCGCGCACGATCTCCATGTGGGCCCGCGACATCTCCATGGGCGGTGGCCCGTCGGCGCGGAACGGGATGGGGGAGGGCGCCAACGTCGTCCATTCGGTGCCGTCCTGGAGCGGTCGGTCGCCTTGCCAGGGCAGCGTGCACGAGCCCTTGCGACCTGCGTGGCCCAGCTGTACGCCGACCTTGCAGGGACCGTGCGCCTTCATCCACTCGACGATGCGCTTCCACGCTGTGACCTGCTCGCTGCTCCAGAGGCCCGTACAGCCGTGGGTGATGCGCGCGTTGTCGCTGATGCAGGTCATCTCCGTCATGACGAGCCCGGCGCCGCCGGTCGCGAACGAGCCGAGATGGACAAAGTGCCAGTCGTTCGGCACGCCGTCTTCTGCGCTGTACTGGCACATGGACGAGACGACGATGCGGTTGGCGAGCTGCAGGCCGCGTACGCGGTAGGGGGTCAACGCCGGAGGCGGCGGGAACGCGTCCTCGTCCCATGTCACGCCGGCGTGCCGCGCGAACATCGCCGCGAGATCGTCGACGAGGGCGGGGTCGCGCCTGAAGAGGTTGTCGTAGGTGATGCGCTTGCTGCGCGTCATCAGGTTGAACGAGAACTGCACCGGGTCCTGCTGCATGTAGCGCTCGGTGTTCTCGAACCACTCGAGGCTGGTCTGTGCCGTGTGCTGCAGGCGCTCCGTCTCGTCGCGGTGCTCTGCCTCGTAGGCGGCCAACGCCTTGGGTACGTCGTCGGTGCCGTGCTCGATGAAGGCCTGGACGAGCGCGACGGCGTCCTCCATCGCGAGCTTCGTACCCGAGCCGATCGAGAAGTGTGCCGTGTGGGCGGCGTCGCCCAGCAACACGATGTTGTCGTGGACCCAGGTGGCGTTGCGCACGGTGGGGAAGGTGCGCCAGATCGAGCGGTTCGTGAGCAGCTCGTGGCCGTCCAGGTCGTCGGCGAACAGCGCCTGCATGTAGGCGACCGTCTCCTCCTCGCTCGCCTGATCGAGGCCCGCCTCCTTCCAGGTCTCCTCGCGGCACTCCACGATGAAGGTGCCGAGGCCCTCTTCGAACGGGTACGCGTGCACCCGGAACAGGCCGTGTTCGTTCGCCCGGAAGATGAACGTGAACGCGTCCATGGGCAGGGTGGTGCCGAGCCAGGTGAACTTGCACTGGCGCCAGTCGAGGCTCGGACCGAAGTGCTCCGCGAAGTGCTCGCGCACGCGGCTGTTGATGCCGTCCCCTGCGACCACGAGGTCGGCGTCCAGGTAGTCGGTTACGTCGTCGATGCGGTGCTCGAAGTGCAGCGTGACACCGAGGTCGGCGCAGCGCCGCTGGAGGATCTGGAGCAGGGTCTTGCGGGCGAGGCCGCAGAAGCCGTGACCCGTCGACGTGACGCAGGTGTCCCCGTAGTACGTCTCGATGTCGGTCCAGTAGCGGAAGTGGCTGCGGATCTCCGCGTAGCTCTCGGCGTCGGCCTCTTCGAATCCGCCCAGCGTCTCGTCGGAGAAGACCACGCCCCAGCCGAAGGTGTCGTCGGCCCGATTCTGCTCGTAGAGCGTGATCTCCGTCTCGGGATACGCCTTCTTCAGGAGGATGGCGGTGTAGAGGGACGCCGGACCGGCGCCGATGCAGACGACTCGCATGCAGCTCCCTTGGCTGTTCGCCGCGCGTGCGCGATTGGGGGTGGGTAGCCTAACGCCAGGGCTCCTGGGAGGGCCATCGGCCTTCTTCTGGGTTGCCGTGCCCCGCGGACGCGCCTACCGTGCGGGGCGATCCCGCCCCCGGAGACTGCGATGCCCGCACCCCGTTCGACCCTCGCCCCCGCCCTCCTGCTGCCCGCGCTGGCCCTGCTGATCGCCCTTCTGGCGGCCGCTCCCGCCGCGGCGGAGGAGAAGTCCGCCGCCTCCACCGAGAGCGCTCCGCCGGCCACCGTGGTGGTCAAGCGTGGGCCGTTGGGGGACGCCATCGAGGCGAAGGGCACGATCGTGCCCGCGCGCTTCGAGACCGTCGCGTGCGAGATGAAGGCCTACCGCGGTCCGCTCGAGATCGTGGAGTCGGCGCCCGAGGGGCCCGTGGTCAAGGGGCAGACGCTCGTGCGCTTCAGCGACGAGAAGTACCGCAAGGAGCTCGTCGCCCGCGAGCGCTCGTTCGCCCTGGCGCGCATCAAGCTCCAGAAGGCCGAGATCGACGCGCGCCTGCGCAAGGAGGAGACGGCCGTCTCCCTCGACGACCTGACGCGCAAGAAGCGGCTGGCCGACGAGGCCCTCGAGCGCTTCGAGACCGTCGAGCGGAAGATGCTCGAGGACAGCAAGAAGTACAGCTTCGAGGGACGCCGCATCCAGATCCAGAACATGCGAGAGGAGCTGCAGCAGCTCCAGAAGATGTACACGGAGGACGACCTCACGGAGGAGACCGAGGAGATCGTGCTCAACCGCAACAAGCGCAGCTTCGAGCGGATGCTCGAGTCCTTCGAGCGCACGAAGAAGCGGCACGAGTACGACATGAAGGTCGACCTGCCGCGCCGCCACGAGAGCCTGCGCCTGTCGGCGCGCAAGGCGCGTAACAGCCTCGAGCGCTATCAGTCCACGCTGGCGCTGGACAAGGAAAGCCGTCGGCTCGGTCTCGAGAAGGCCCGCGAGGACTTCGCCAAGGCCGAGAAGAGCATGGCCGAGTTCCGCGCCGACGGGGAGCGGCTGACGGTCAAGGCGCCCATGGCCGGCTACGCGGTGCGCGGCACCTTCAGCGGCACGTCGTGGAAGAGCCTCGTCGCCGCCGACCGCTATGAGGCCGGCGAGGACGGCTTCAAGTCCGGTCAGACGCTCTACACCGTGCTCGACGAGAGCGTCCTGCGCGTAAAGACCACGATCCCCGAGTCGGCGCTGGCCCACGTGAAGCCCAAGCTCGCCGCCACGGTCCATACGTCCGCCACCGGCAAGAAGGCCTTCGAGGCGGAGGTCGCCGTCGTCGCGCGCTACGGCACGGGCGGGAAGCACGCCGTCACGCTGCGGCTGCGCGGCGGGCATCCCCTGCTCCGCGCCGGCCTGTCGTGCAAGCTCGAGATCGCGAAGGCCGCCGGCGAGGAGGTCCTCTCGGTGCCGCTCGGCTGCGTGCACATGGAGAAGGGCAAGGCGTTCGTCTTCGTCGCCGGTGAGGGCGACCCGGTCAAGACCGCGGTGAAGCTCGGTCGCAAGGCCGGCGGTCGTGTCGTCATCGAGGACGGGGTGAACGCGGGACAGCGCGTCTTCGCCTCGCCGCCGAAGGCCGAATGAGCGAGACCCTGATGCGTAGCCGCTCCCGTCCCCTGATCTGGATCCTGCTCGCTGGCGTCGCCTGCGTCGCCGCCGGGCCGTCGTTCGCCGAGGAGGCGAACTCGACCGAGAAGGCGACACCGAAGCCGCCGCGCGCCGAGCTGGATCGCCGGCTCGACGCGGCCATCGCGCGTGGCGTGGCCCATCTCGTCAAGACGCAGAACAAGGACGGCTCGTGGGGCAGTCCCGCACCGAACCTCCACATCGACATCATGGCGCCGCGCCCCGGCAGCAACCGTGCCTTCATGGTCGGTTCCTCGGGTCTCGCCCTCTCGGCGCTCGTCGAGGTGGGGGGCGACAGCCCCGCCGTGCGCGAGGCGATCAAGAAGGGCACCAACTACCTGCTCCGGCGCTACGCCGTGCGCCGCATCCGGCCGCACGTCCTCTACAACACGTGGGCGTACATGTACTCGCTGGAGGCGTTCGCCCGGCTCCTCGCGAAGGAGAAGCGCCCGGAGCCGCGGAAGCGCCTGCTCAAGGCGGCGCATAGCTGCGTGTCGTGGCTCGAGCGCCAGGAGTTCGTCGAGGGCGGCTGGGGTTACTACAACTTCAGCATCCGCACGCGCGATCCCGGACCGGGCTCCACGTCCTTCACCTCCGCCACGGGCGTCATCGCGCTGCAGATGGCGAAGGCCCAGGGCGTCGAGGTGCCGGACAAGCTGGTCCGCAAGGCGAACAAGCTCATCCGCGAGTGCGCGATTCCCGGCGGCTCCTTCGCCTACAGCTACCGCACGCGCTGGTGGGCGGGGCAGGGCCGTGACGG
The DNA here is from genome assembly GCA_030065025.1 of Planctomycetota bacterium. Taxonomy (GTDB): domain Bacteria; phylum Planctomycetota; class PLA2; order PLA2; family JAEUHO01; genus JAHEIK01. The sequence goes on along the minus strand of JASJDY010000008.1, from coordinate 9,866 downwards.
CAACATCAACTTCACGCAGGGCAGTCTCGCCCGGACGCCCGCCTGCCTCGAGGCGCTCGCCGCGTCGGGGGAGGAAGTCGATCCCAAGCGCTTCACGCAGGCCCTCGACGAGCTCGAGAAGTACGGTCACTTCTTGCTGATCGCCCGCAAGTACCCGCGACCGCACGAGGTCTGGTACGGCAACAGCGGCTACTTCACGTTCTACGGCTACTACTACGCCGCCATGCTGCTCGACCGGGTGCCGGCCAAGCGCCGCGCGACCTACGCCGCGCAGATCGCCGATGACCTCCTCCCGCTGCAGGAGAAGGACGGGTCGTGGTGGGACTACCAGCTGTACGGCGTGCACAAGGCCTACGGCACGGGCTACGTCCTGATGGCGCTGGCGCGCTGCCGGACGCCGTAGGTGCGCGTCGAGCGCGTCGAGGCGGCGTCCGACGCCCGTCTCGAGGACTACCGCGCCGTCCGCGATCCGGAGCTCGTCAGGCGCAGTGCGCGCTTCATCGCCGAGGGCCGTCTCGTGGTCCAGACGCTGCTGACCGACTCGCCGCTGGAGGCCGTCTCGGTGCTCTGCGACGACACGGCTCTGGCGTGGCTGGAGCGTGAGATCGGTGACGACCTGCCGGAGGACGTTCCGGTCTTCGTTGCGGAGGACGGCCTCGACGTCCTCGGCGGCTGGAGCTTCCACCAGGGCTGCCTGGCGCTGGGCAACCGTCCGGAGCCGCTCGGCATCGCGGAGGTGCTGGCGCGCATCGAGGAGCCGCGGCTGGTCGTCGGGCTCGACGGCGTCTCGAACCCCGACAACGTCGGCGCGATCTTCCGCACCGCCGCAGCCTTCGGCGTCGACGCGGTGCTGCTCAGTCCGGAGTGCGCGAGCCCGCTGTACCGCAAGGCCGTGCGCACCTCGATGGGCAACGTGCTGCGTGTGCCGTTCGCGCATGGCCCCGACTGGCGCGCCGGGCTGGAGGTCCTGCGCGAGAGGGAATTCAACCTCCTCGCGCTCACTCCCGCCGTGGAGGCCATGGCGTTGGAGCAGGCCATGGCCGCGATGTGGAGCCACACGCCGCGGGCGCTGCTCCTCGGCGCCGAGGGCCCGGGCTTGGGCGCGACGTCGATCGAGCTGGCCGATGAGCGCGTCGTCATCCCCATGCCCGGCGGGATCGACTCGCTCAACGTGGCCGCCGCCGCGGCGATCGCGCTGTATCGCCTGGCGTGAACGCCGCGTGACCGGCGTGGGCGAGGCTGCGTCTCCCGCATGAGGAGATCGCGATGCGTACTGCCCTCGTCGCGGCGGCCGCGTGCTTGCTGGCCGGCTGCTGCTGCCCTCCCGTCGATGTGATGCCGGCCCCGCCGGAGCCGGGGGCCGATGCGCCGCCTGCCCCGCGTGTGCTTCGTCCGACGTCGCCGACGAACGAGCCGAAGCCTCCCGAGCTGGTGGAGCTGGAGACACGCCAGGTGCTCGCAGGCAAGCGCGTGAAGGGACTGTCCTGGGAGGAGGTGAACCTCGACCAGGCGGTCGCCTACCTGCGCACGATCACCGGCTTGAACTTCTACGTGACGCCCAAGGTGCGCGAGGAGCTGCTCGAGGACGTCGTGATCACGCTGCAGCTCGACGACGTGAGCATCGCCCAGGTGCTCGACCTGATCACGGAGCCGTACGGCATGCGCTGGGAGGTGCGGGAAGGCGTGGTCTGGATCCTGTCGCAGCGGAACCTCGCCGGACCGCTGAGGCTGCGCTACTACGACGTGAAGGACCTGGTGGGGCCCCAACCGCCGTCCAAGCCGTACCGCACGATCCACGTGCTCGTGGACGAGGTGAAGCTCGAGGTCCATCCTCGCTACTGGGAGAGCGAGAAGGTCGCATTGGAGGGGCGTAACCGCATCCTGATCGTGCGGGCGAGCCGCCCGGTGCTGGACGAGGTCGACAGGTACCTCTCTGCCGAGCGGGCGCGCGTCCTCCGGCCGGGGCTGCCGGCCGCGATGAAGACGCGCTTCGAGAAGACGAAGATCAACCTGAGCGTGAAGGACCAGCCGCTCGGCGACGTCCTGAAGACGCTCATGATCCAGTCGGGCTTCAACCTGGTGCTGGATCCGCGCGTGGAGTCCGACGTGCGCGACAATCCGGTCACGGCCATGGAACTGCGAGACTCATCGCTGCTCGTCGCATTGACGATGCTGGCGGCGGCGGCCGGCGATGACTTCGTGTGGATCGGTCAGGGCAACGTCGCGACGCTGACGCGCAAGGAGTTCGTGCGGTGAGGGTGGCGGGAGGTTCCAGGACTGCGGACGGGCCTTCGTCTGCGACGGGCGGGCGTTCACCTGCGCTACGCGCAGGTTCCGGCCGCCCCTACAGGTTCTCGGCGTTCGCTCTGCTGCTTGCCGTCGCCATCCTGCTCGCTGGCTGCGGTGGGACGGAGCAGCGCGGCACGATCGGGTGGGATGCCGGCGCGGGCGTGATCGAGATCGAAGGCGACGGCGACTACACGTTGGAGCTCAACAACAACGGCGGCGTGGACCTCGAGATCCGGACCCGGAGCCCCGGGAGCACCGACTGGAAGCGCACGGACCTGGGCCGCGGTTCGAGCGCGCGCTACAAGGTCCGTGCGCCGCACGACTACCGCCTGGTGCCGAAGGGCGCAGGCGCAGCGGCGGTCAGCTACGTCGTCAAGAGCGCCGCCGACCTCTCCGTCAGCACCCGCATCGAGCCGTAACGCCGCCGGAGGCAGCACCATGTCGCGCTCTCGCTCGCGTGCGCGCTCGACCCACGGACGCACCGAGGAGAGCGCCCGCAATTCGAGCGCGAGCGGGATCGCGAGCGCGAGGGGTGTGAGCGGTCAGTCCCCGCCCGGACCATCCGCGAGGAGATACGCCTCGAGCGAGTCCACCTCGCCCCGCAGGCGCTGGATCTGGTGGGCGAGCAGGTCGCGCTGGCTCAGCATGGCGATCGGCTGACCGGCCTCGTCGCAGACCGGCAGGTGGCGGAAGCGCTCCTTCAGCATGATCTCGAGCGCCTCGGCACGGCTGGCACCCGCCCGCACGCACAGCGGCTTCGTGCACATGACGTCCTGGATCGGCGTGGCGTCGGCGTCGAGGCCCGGGCGCACCACCTTCTCCATGAGGTCGCGCTCGGTGAAGATGCCGGCCAGCTTGCCCGCCTCCGTCACCGCGACCGCGCCATGCCCCTCCGCGGACATCCGCGCGACGGCGTCCGCTACGGACGTGGCCACGTCCACCGCCAACGAGTCGTGCGCCAGCTTCATCAGGGGATCTGTCATCGCTCCTCCGGGGGTGTGTCGCGCCCTTCGTAGCGAATGGAATGCCCGCCCGCCAGGGCCTCCCAGGGCGCGCAGGTGGGGAATTTCACACAGGTGTCCGCGAACCGCTGCGCAAACTGCCCCGGTGGCGCCACCAGCCCCAGGGAACTGGGCCTGGCGGGGAGTCCAAAGCCCCTCGGGCGAGGCCGGATGTAGGCCATTTGCAGCCCTCCACGTGGAAATGAAAGACGGCCTGAGGATTTCCGGCAAAGCCGCTTGGTTGGCACGGTCCGTGACATAGAAACGCCGACGGCGGAGCCACTCCGCCGAGCGGACGGCACGATCTGATGAACACGAATCCTCCCGCGGCGACCGGGTCCGGTCTGCCTGCGTCTGCGGCGAGCGCCTCGCCCGAGGTGCACACGTTCCACCGCCACATCGTCGAGGTGGTCTCCGACTCGGGTGAAGGGGCCCAGAAGTGCGGCCAGTCCTTCGGCCTCGTATCGGCCCGCATGGGCAACGGCGCCTGGACGGTCGAGATCATCCCGGCCGAGATCCAGCCCCCGCCGCGCACGCCGGGCAGCGCCAGCGGCGTACGCATCCGGATCGGCAGCGAGCCCGTCACGAACTGGGGCGACGAGGCCGATCTGATCGTGGCGTTCAACGAGCAGGTGCTGCTGGCCCGGCACCGCCTCGGTGCGCTCAAGCGCGGCGCGACCATCCTCCTCGAGTCGATGTGGGAGACCCACGAGGACGCGGACATCCGTCGCGCGTGGGACGAGGCCATGCGCGAGCTGGCCGACGGCGACTACCACTTCGTGCTCGTCCCGATGGAAGAGCAGACGCTGACGATCACGGAGAACCCGCAGCGCGGGAAGAACATGTTCATTCTCGGACTGCTCTCCGCGATCCACCTGCGGGACCTCGACATCGTCCGCGACCAGATCCGCAAGACCTTCGCCAAGAAGGCGCCCGAGGTCGCGGAGTCGAACATCAAGCTCATGGAGCTCGGGGCCGCGTGGGCCGAACAGAACGTCGGCTTCCGCATCGACGTGCCGTGCAAGAAGCCCGACAAGGCCATGGTCGTGATGAACGGCAACCAGGCCATCGGCATGGGGGCCATGGCCTCCGGCATGGACCTGTGCGCGATGTATCCGATCACGCCGGCCACCTCGGTGTCGCATTACCTCAGCGACGTCTTCGAGACGAGCGGCGGGATCGTGCACCAGGCCGAGGACGAGATCGCCGCCATCGGCGTCGCGATCGGCGCCTCCTACGCCGGCAAGGTCGCCTTCACGGTGACGTCGGGTCCGGGCATGGCGCTCAAGACCGAGTTCATCGGCCTCGCCATCATGACCGAGACGCCGCTCGTCATCGTCGACGTGCAGCGCGGCGGTCCGAGCACGGGCCTGCCGACCAAGGTCGAGCAGTCCGATCTCCTGGCCGCGCTCTTCGGTCAGCCCGGCGACGCGCCGAAGGTCGTCATGGCACCGGCCACCATCGAGGAGTGCTTCCACTGCATGGTGAGCGCGCGCCAGATCGCAGAGTCGCTGCGCGGCGTGGTGATCGTCCTCACCGACGCCAACCTCGCGACGGGCGTCCAGCCCTTCCCGCGGCCCGAGCTCGATCCGCATTGGCAGGCGCACCTGCCGGACCTCGGGCCCATCCCGAAGGACCGCAAGCCCTTCAGCTGGGACGAGCAGACCGGGCTCAGCAAGCGCATCGTGCCGGGGCAGCCGGACGGCATGCACACCACGACCGGGCTGGCACACGACGAGGCGTCGACCGTCACGTACGCGCCGGACGTCAACATGCGCGCGAACGCCATGCGCAGCCGCAAGCTGGCGGTGTTCCAGCAGACGCTGCGGCCGCCGCCCGTCTACGGCGGCGACGAAGGCGATCTGCTCGTCGTCGGCTGGGGCAGCACGAAGGGCGCCATCGAGGAGGCCGTCGACCGCGCCCGCGAGCAGGGGCTGGCCGTCTCCTCCACGCACCTGACGTTCCTCTCGCCGATGCAGCCCGGGCTCAAGGACATCTTCCGGCGCTTCAGCCGCGTCATGACGGTCGAGATCAACTACAGCGATCAGCCGGGGGACCCCTTCATCACGCCGGAGAACCGGCGCTACGGACAGCTGTGCCTGCTGCTGCGGGCCCAGACCCTCGTCGACATCGACTGCTGGACGCGCGTGCCGGGTGAGCCGCTGCGTCCGGGCCAGATCCTCGAGGTCATGCGCGCGAAGCTCGCGACCGACGGGAAGGAGACGGCATGAGCTGCTCCCTGCTCTCGTGTGCGACGGAGCCCGATCGCCTGTTCGAGATGAGCGACTACCAGGGGCCGCGCGCCCGCTGGTGTCCCGGCTGCGGCGATCACGGCATCCTCACGGCCAATCAGCGCTTGCTCGCGGACGAGCAGCTCAAGCCCGAGACGACGGTCTACGTCTCGGGCATCGGCTGCTCCTCGCGCTTCCCGCACTACATGAAGACGTACGGCTTCCACGGGATCCACGGCCGCGCCCTGCCGCTGGCCACGGGCGTGAAGCTCTCGCGGCCCGATCTCGACGTCTTCGTGGTGATGGGGGACGGCGACTGCTGCTCCATCGGCGCCGGCCACTGGATCCACGCGATCCGCTACAACGTCGACATGACCGTGATGCTGCTCGACAACAACATCTACGGTCTCACGAAGAACCAGACGTCACCGACGACGCCCCAGGGCTATGCGTCGAACACGCAGCCCGACGGCAGCTACCTGCCCGCGCTGAACCCGCTCGTGACGACGCTCGGCGTGGCCAATGCCTCCTTCGTCGCCCAGACGGCTGACTGGGTGCCCGGGCACCTCTTCGCGACGCTCAAGGCCGCGCACCGCCATCAGGGCTTCGCGTTCGTGCGCATCCTGCAGCGCTGCCCGATCTGGACGCCGGACATCTTCCAGGAGGCCGTGATGGACCCGGCGAAGACGGAGCTGCTCGTCCACGACGACGGCATCCGCGACCCGGACACCGAAGAGGCCTACACGACCCACACCTGGCACGACCCGGCCGACATCCACGACGGCCGCCGTCTCGCGAGCGAGCCCGGGACGGTGCGGCTGGGCCTCTTCTTCCGCAACGAGGCGCAGCCGCGCTACGACGTCACGCGCCGCATCCCGCTCCAGACCGCAGAAGAGAAGATCGCCCACCTCGAGAGGGAGCTCGACCGCCATGCCGTCTGAGACTGCCGCGCTCACGGACCTCGTCGCCGCGTGCCGCGCTGCGCTCGAACCTGCGCAGGCGCCGTTCCACGACGCCCTGGCCCGCACGATCGAGGAGGTACGCACGTTCCTCGATCGACGTCCGACCAGCGCCGAGGAGCAGGTGCAGGACGCGTCGGCCTCCCTGGGGGCCTTCGCCAGCGGCCGCGTCGATCCCGAGCGCTTCTCTGCTCTCCTCACGCACTCGCTGACCATCGACGACAGCGACGCCGAGCGCATCGAACGCGCGTTCGACGTCCTGCGCGAGCTCAACGAGCGCCTCGCGAGCCTGCTGCACGTCCGCGTGCCCGCGGGCGGCGACATCCGTGACGTCGTCGCCACGCGTCTGGCCGAGATCGGGCGTGCGTTCGGCGCCGCGCACTTCGTGCAGGCCATCCGGTCGGGCTCCTACGAGGAGGCGGAGCACGCCACGCTGCTCGACGACTATCCGTTCGCGCGCTGGAGCAGCGCCGAGCGTGCCCTCACGCCCGCCTTGCTCGTCGAGGTGGACGGTGCCGACCTGCACGCGCCGGCCCTCGCGGAGTTCCTCGACGGCACGTCGCGACTCGTCCTCCACGTCAGCGGGGCGAGCCCGGTGGCGCCGCTGGCGCGCCTCATCGCGCCCAGCACGTACGTGCTGCAGACGGACGACGCCGCGGCCCTCGGCGCATTGGTCGCCTGGAGTGGAACAGGCATCGCCGCGGTCCTGCCCGAAGGCACGGCCCGGTTCCGGCACGATCCCACGGCCGCCGAGAACGGCCGCCTCCGCCTGGAGGTCCAGCACCTCCCCGAGGCGCGGCCGCAGCCGGTGGGCGGGGCCAGCACGAGCCAACAGGAAGAGGAGCTCGCGCTCCTCGCGGCCTGGACGAAGCAGGCCGAAGCCCCTGCCGTTGCCCCTGCACCGGCGGAAGACGACGTCGCAGGTCGACTGGCCGGGTGGCTGCTCGAGCACGCGAACCTGGACGGCGAGGAGTAGGGGAAGCGAACCGTGGATCTGCAGGCGACACTCACCGCCGTGCTCGTCCTCTCGGGCGTGTGCCTCGTCTTCGGGGTGCTCATCGCCACGGCCCACAGCCGGCTGAAGGTCTGGGAGGACCCGCGCATCGACGTCGTCACGGAGATGCTGCCGGGCAGCAACTGCGGCGCGTGCGGGTTCGCCGGCTGTCGTGCGTTCGCGGAGGGCCTCATCGACGAGTCGGCCCAGCCGGCGGGTTGCACGCAGATGACGTCCGATGCCGCCGGCGCCGTGGCGGGCTTCCTCGGCGTCGACGCGGGCTCGGCCGTGAAGCGCGTCGCGCGCCTGCTCTGCGCCGGTGGCTCGAACGTGGCCATCCAGCAGGCCGAGTACCGCGGCATGCCCACCTGCGGTGCGGCCGCGGTCATCTCGAGCGGCGGCAAGGGCTGCTCGTGGGGCTGCATCGGCCTGGGCGACTGCGACCGTGCGTGCGACTACGACGCCATCCACATGGACGAGCACGGCCTGCCGCGCGTGACGATCGAGAACTGCACGGCCTGTGGCGACTGCGTCGAGGCCTGTCCGAAGGACCTCTTCGTCGTGCAGCCCGTCGATCACAAGCTGCTCGTGCAGTGCAAGAGCCTGCTCGAGGGCGACGAGGCCCTCGAGCTCTGCAGCGTCGCCTGCAACGCGTGCGGGCGCTGCGCGCTCGATGCGGACGAAGGCGTCGTCACGATGGAGAACGGCCTCGCGGTCGTCCACTACGAACACAACGATCGGGCCACGTCCGACGCCATCGAGCGTTGCCCGACCGGAGCGATTACCTGGGTTGAAGGCGCGCAGTTCGCGACCCCGCGCGCCCTGGAAATGGAAACAGCACGATGAAGCGCAACGAGCACGACGACGTCCATGGGAAGGCCCCGTTCCCTGGCCGCAGCGCAGCTGTCGACGGCAGCGAGGCCGTGGTGCAGATGGAGACCGACGCGAGCGACGCGGCCGGTGCCTATCCCATCACGCCCGCCACGCAGATGGGTGAGGGCTGGGCCCTCGCCGTGGCAGCCGGCAAGCACAACGTGAACGGCCGCCGCCTGCTGTTCTTCGAACCCGAGGGCGAGCACGCAGCCGCCGCCGTCACGGCCGGCATGAGCCTGATGGGCCTGAGGTCCACGAACTTCTCCGCGGGCCAGGGCATCGCGTACATGCACGAGTCGCTCTACCCCGCCGTGGGCAAGCGCCTCACGTACGTGCTCAACGTCGCCTGCCGTGCGATGACGAAGCACTCGCTGAACGTCCACGCCGGCCACGACGACTACCACTCCGTGGACGACACGGGCTTCTTCCAGCTCTTCGCGAAGGACGTCCAGGAGGTCGCCGACCTCAACCTGATCGCGCACCGGATCGCCGAGCTCTCGCTCAACCCGGGCATCTGCGCGCAGGACGGCTTCCTGACGAGCCACGTCATCGAGACGATCAAGCTGGCCGAGCCGGAGCTCGTCCGCGCCTACCTCGGCGATCCGGCCGACGAGATCGAGTCGCCGACGCCGGCCCAGCGCCTGACGTTCGGCGAGACCCGCCGGCGCATCCCCGAGATGTACGACTTCGACTATCCGGCGATGCTCGGCACCGTCCAGAACCAGGACAGCTACGCACAGGGCGTCGCGGCGCAGCGACCCTTCTACTTCGACCACATCCAGGAGCTCACGGATCGCGCGTTCGAGGAGTACGCCGAGCTGTCCGGGCGCCGCTACGCGCGCGCGGCCGGCTACCGCCTCGAAGACGCCGAGTACGTGATCGCCGGCCAGGGCAGCGTGGTGAGCAATGCCGAGGCGGTCGCCGACCACCTCCGCGACGTGCGCGGCATCAAGGTCGGCGTCTTCAACCTGACGATGTTCCGACCGTTCCCGACCGACCTCGTCGTTCGCATGCTGCGCGGCAAGAAGTCCGTCGTCCTGCTGGAGCGCACGGACCAGCCGCTGGCCGTCGACCAGCCGCTGCTCAAGGAGTTCCGCGCGGCCTTCGCGAAGGCGACCGAGAACCACCGCGAGGGCGAAGAGGTCCACGCGGGCGTCCCGTCCTGCATGCCCGACGAGGTCCCGTCCTTCTACTCCGGCTGCTTCGGACTCGGCAGCCGCGACCTTCAGCCGGGCGACCTCATCGCCGCGGTCGAGAACATGCTCCCGGACGGCGAGCGCGTGCGGCAGTTCTATCTGGGCATCGACTTCGTGCGCGAGGGCACGAACCTGCCCAAGCTGGAGATCTGGCAGGACCGTCTGCTCGAGGCCTATCCGCGCCTGAAGGACATGGCCCTGCAGCGCAGCGGCGACCTCAACCTCCTGCCCGACGGCTCCCTCTCCGTACGGATCCACTCCGTCGGTGGGTGGGGCGCCATCACGATGGGCAAGAACCTCGCACTGACCGCGTCGGAGCTCGC
>JASJDY010000161.1 GCA_030065025.1 Planctomycetota bacterium | reverse complement strand
GGGTTCTCGGGGCACGTGAGCGTGTCGCCGATCTCGACGTCCTCCATGCCCGCGATCGCGACGACGTCGCCGGCGAACACCTCGTCGGTCTCGGCGCGGCCCATGCCGGAGAACACGAACGGCTGCGCGCTCGCGACGCCGCGCGGATGACCGTCGGGTGCAAGCACGAGCACGCGGTCGCTCTTCGCGACGCGGCCGGCCTCGAGGCGGCCGATCGCGATGCGGCCGAGGAAGCGGTCGACCTCGACGTCGCAGACGGGCAGGGCGACCGGCGCGCTCATGTCGCCCGACGGGGCGGGCATGTGATCCACGATGCCGTCGAGGATGGGAATGAGATTCGGCTGCAGGTCTTCCGGGTCCGTGCCCGAGATGCCCTGCCGGCCCGACGCGTAGAAGACGGGAAACTCGATGTCCTCCTCCTCCGCGCCGAGATCGATGAACAGGTCGTAGACGAGGTCGAGGACCTCCTTGGGCCGTGCGTCGCGGCGGTCGCACTTGTTGATGATCACGATCGGCGCGAGCTGGTTCTCGAGCGACTTCCGCAGCACGAAGCGCGTCTGCGGCAGGGGGCCCTCGTATGCGTCCACGAGGAGCAGCACGCCGTCGGCCATGCGGAGCACGCGCTCGACCTGGCCGCCGAAGTCGGCGTGGCCGGGCGTGTCGATCAGGTTGATCTTCACGTCGCGGTAGTGGATGGCACACGACTTCGAGAAGATCGTGATGCCGCGCTCACGCTCCAGGTCGAAGCTGTCCATGACCAGCGTCTCGTCTTCGGGCAGGGAGCCGAGGACGCCGGCAGTCATGAGCAGGCGGTCCACGAGGGTGGTCTTCCCGTGGTCCACGTGGGCGATGACGGCAATGTTGCGCACGGAATTGTTCATGAAGCCCGGCAGGGTACCCCCGGCGGCCCCGAGGGGCGGGCAACGGCCTCACCGTCGAAAGCGGATCTGCGGACTGCTCCGCAGGGTCCGCAGGGGCCCTGCGGAGCGTTCCCCGCTTCGGGGCTCCATGCCGGGGTGAGCCGGCGGCATGGCGCTTGCCCTGTGGGTGGCCAGCGATCCGCGCCGCGTGGTGGGCGGGGTCTGCCCGGGAGCGACCATGCGTTCACGTCTCTTCATCCTCCTCACCTTGCTACTTGCCGCCTGCGTATTCGTGCCCCCGGCGGTCGCGGACGACCTCGGCGCGGCGATGCTGCACTCCGAGGGCGAAGCCCTGCTCGCGCGCGGCGACATCGACGGCGCGCTGAGCCGCTTCCTGGCTGCCGCGCGCGCGGCGCCGGGCAACAAGGTCATCGCCCGCGACGCGCTCGTGCTGAAGCGCGTGGTGGCACAGCGCAAGGCCCTCGACCGGCCCAAGCGCCATCCCAAGTGGGAGGGCATCGCCATCAGCCTGCACGCCTTCTACCTCAAGCACGCGCTCCACGGCGAGGCGGTCAAGCTGGGGTGGCGCGGCCTGAAGGAGCTGAAGAACGGTCCCGCCGAGAACCGCCTCGCCGAGGCCCTCCTCGAGACCGGCCTCAATGCCGAGGCGCTGAAGCAGCTGACGAGCAAGGTCGCGTGGACGCGTGACCAGCGCGCTTCGATCTTCCGCGGCATCGCGCTCCTGCGCACCGGCAAGACCAAGGAGGCCGCGCAGGTCGCCGGCACGATCAAGCTGCCGGCCAAGGCGGACTCGCGGCTGCTGCGTGACGCAGCGCGGCTCCAGGCCGTCCTCGGTCAGGAGGCCGCGACGGCGAAGCTGCTGGTGCTCGCGTTCGAGCGGTCGCCCGTGGCGCAGCTCGAAGGACTCAAGGCGGAGGTCCGGGCGCACTCGGACTTCAAGCCCGTGATGGGCAGCGCCGTTGTGGCCAAGGCCATGAAGACCGCCTCCAAGCAGAAGACGCTCGCCTGCAGCGGTGCGAGCGACTGCGGCTCGTGTCCGAGTCGCGGTGGCTGCAGCGGCAAGAAGTAGGCGCGCACGATGGCAAGGCGGCGGACCTTCCCCACCCGTGCGGTCATCCAACTGGCGTTCGTCGTGCTGGTGGTCGGCGGTGTGTTCGTGCTGGGCGGCAACGCCGAGCGCTGGTGTCCGTTCGGCGGAGCGGAGGCGATCTACATCTACGTGAGCGAAGGCAACCTGCCGTGCTCGCTGCAGGTCTCCAACCTCTTCATGCTCGGCGGCGTGCTGCTCAGCGTGCTGCTGCTCAGGCGGGCCTTCTGCGGCTACGCGTGTCCCATCGGCGCGATCTCCGAGTGGACGCATCGGCTGGGGCGTGCCCTGGGCCTGAAGTCGCGCGGCGTGCCGCGCGTGCTCGACCGCGTGCTCTCCGGTCTCAAGTACGCCGTGCTCGTCGTGCTGCTCGTGCTGACGTGGCGCACGGGTGAGCTGATCTTCCGCGGCTACGACCCCTGCTACGCGCTCCTCAGCCGCCACGGTGAGGACATCACGTACTGGGCCTACGTCGTGAGCGGCGCGATCCTGCTCGCGTCGTTCATCTGGAGCGTGCCGTTCTGTCGCTGGCTCTGTCCGCTCGGGGCGCTGCTCAATCCCTTCAGCCGCTTCGCCTGGTGGCGCGTCAAGCGTGTCCAGACCGACTGCTCCGGTTGCGGCATGTGCAGCAACGTCTGCCCCATGCGGATTCCGGTGCACGAGGTCGAAGAGGTGCGCCACGCACGCTGCACCGCGTGCATGGAGTGCGTGAGTGCATGTCCCCGTCGCCTGCGGGGCGCTCTCGAGGTGCGCACGCGGGCGCCGCGTGCGTTCGTGGTGGGTGGGCTGATCCTGCTGCTGGCCGCGCCGGTGGCCGCCTCGTGGCTGCTTCCCCTGCCGTCGTTCCGCTGGTCCCGGGGGGAGGCGCCCGAGACCGTCGCCACGATCGAGGCCGAGATCGACGGGCTGACTTGCCGCGGCAGCGCCAACCTGCTCGTCTACTTCCTGACTCGCGACGACGAGCTCGAGCTGCCCGGCTACCTCGCGCTGGAAGCGTGGCCGGGACCGGACACGGCGCGCGCGCGGATCACGTTCGATCCGGGCCTCGTCGACGAGGACGCCGTGCGCTCGGCGATCACCGAGCCGTACTTCGAGCCCGAGTGGCAGGACTGGCGGCACGCCCCCTTCCGCATCGAAGGATACGATCCCTTCACGGAGCGTTGACGCGGGGTTCGGCAGCGGCGGGGCTACACTTCGCGGCCGTGAAGTTCGCTCGCACCTCGATCACCGCCACCGTCGGACCCGCGTCGTCCGACGTGGGCGTCCTCACCGCCATGGCCCGCGCCGGCGCGAACGTGTTCCGCCTCAACGGCGCGCACACCAAGGCTGCCGAGCTCGCGCCGTGGGTCGAGAAGATCCACGCGGCGGGCGATGCCGCCGGCCGGACCATCGCCGTGATGGTCGACCTGCCCGGCATCAAGCTGCGTACGGGCCTGCCCGTCGACGACCGGCCCGTCGAGCTCGTGGCCGGCGAGCGTGTCACGCTCTGTGGTGGACGTCGCGGCACGACGGCGAAGCGCATCCACGTGTACCCCTGGCCCGACATCACGGGCGTCAAGAAGGGCACGACCGTGCTCCTCGACGACGGCCGCCTTCGGCTCCGGGTGCTCCGTCGCCGGGGCGAGGAGTTGACCGCGGAGGTGGAGGAGGGCGGCGTCCTCGAGCCGCGCAAGGGCGTCGCGTTCCCCGGCGTGCGGATCGACCTGCCCGTGCCCACGCGCCGCGACCGCGAGCTCGCTCGCGCAGCGATCGAAGCGGGCGCGGACTGGCTCGCGCTGTCGTTCGTCGGCAGCGCCGCCGACCTCAAGCGCCTGCGCCGCGTGACCCAGCGCGCAACGAGCGCATGGATCCCGGTCGCCGCGAAGATCGAGCGCGACTCCGCGATCCCGCACCTCGAAGCGATCCTCGAGGAGTCCGCGGCGGTCATGGTGGCGCGCGGTGACCTCGGCACGGACGTGGGCGGCGAGAACGTGCCCGCACTCCAGAAGCGCATCGTGGAGGCCGCGCACGAAGCCGGGCGGCCCGCGCTCATTGCGACCGAGATGCTCGACAGCATGACGCATCGCGCGCGTCCGACGCGCGCCGAGGTGAGCGACGTGGCGGGTGCGGTCTTCGAGGGGACGGACGGCGTGCTGCTCTCCGGCGAGACGGCGGTCGGCGTGGATCCTGCACGTGCTGTCGCCACGATGACGCGCATCTTGCGTACGGCGGAAGACGACGTGCACGCGCGCTATGCGGGCGACCCGCTCGTGCGCACGCCGCGCTCGCGTCCCGACCGACCGGACCAGCACGTCGTGCATGCGGCGGTCGAGCTGGCAAGCGAGACCGACGCGCGCTCGATCGTCGTGTTCACGCGCAGCGGCGCGTCGGCGATCCGCTTGTCGAAGGAGCGTCCGCGCGCTCGCATCCACGCGCTGAGCCCGAGCGCGGCCGTCTGCCGGCGCCTCTCGCTGGCGTGGGGCGTGACGTCCCAGTACCTGCCGGCGGCGCGCGGAACGGACGAGGTGATCGAGCGCGTTGCGCGCGGCTTGCGCGACCCGATGGGCCTGGCGCCGGGTGAGCGCGCGGTGCTGGTGATGGGGGGGGCGACCGATCCCGCGGGCGCCACCACGCTGATCAAGCTGCTCACCGCCTGAGGCCGGAAACGGCGAATTCATGGGCTCAGGGGCCCGAATCGACCGGAATTGTATGCCGGCCTTCACATCCGCGGCCCGAGGCGACGGTTCTCCTCTGGCGCTGTCGATAGAAGCGCGGATTGGTGGAAAGGATGCACAGGTACGAAGACCTGACACGGACGCACGGACCCGACCTCAAGGGATTTCGGTCGACCTGCGTGCGGGGCGCGACAAGCGGCCCGGATCGTTGCCTCGGCAGCGGTGCGGCTTCCGCTACGTCGGATCACGGGACACCTGGGGGGGACAGCTTCGAAGCCCAACACCTTCGCGAGCTGTCTGAGCGTGTTTCTGTGTATCCCGATGTCGTTGCTGCCCAGTCGGGCGGGAGGGTGTACGCGCTTCACGCGCTGCGCCAGGACAGGAACCGCAGGCCGCGGCGGGACGCCGAGCTGGGGAGCTCGGTCGCTGGGGAGCAACCCGCCGGTAGGTATCGCGGACGGAGAGCCACTCCTGTGCACTAGGTGAGCCCGGCCGTGAGGCCGTGCATTCAGTTCCGACCTGTTCTTGCGGGACGCCGAAAGGCGTCCCGTCTCCTTTTTGGCGCTGCGCAGCGGCGCCAAACACGGCCACGGCCACCGACACGGCCACGGCCACGCGACGGGCGGGCGTTCAGCGGCGCGAAGCGCCGCTTCCGGCCGCCCCTACAAGGACCTCGAACGTGACGGGGCGCCGTAGGGGCGGCCGGAGCCCTGAGCGAGCGCAGCGAGTCGAAGGGCGAACGCCCGCCCGCGCCGTCGGATGGCGATGCGATTACGGAACGGCCCCAATCGCCCACAATCCCGCCGCCGCCAACGCCAGCCCCACGACCACCGCGCCCACGCCGCGCTTCTTCGCACCCGTCGGCACCGCGAACAGGCCCATGAACGCCAGCGCGAGGCCCAGCAACACGAGCAGGATCCCCACGACCGTCCCGAGCACGTCGCCGAACGTGCCCGCCGCGAGCACGCTCACGACACACCGCCCGCGGTGTCCAGCTCCGGTCGTCCCTCCAGCATGAGGGGTACGATACGGGTGCGGTTCGGAGGGCGGAAGACGGCAACGCCCGACGCCCGGCGTTTGGAAGGTCGTGCTCGCCATGCCCACCCGGCTCGTGTCCGTCGTCCTGCTGCTCGCCTGCGCCCTCGCGGGCTCGGCGACGGCCGGCGACGCTCCGCCCCGCAAGGTGGAGGAGCGGATCCTGCGCGAGACACTCGCGGCGCTCTCGGCCCGCGAGGCCGCCACGCGGCTCAGAGCCCTGCGGGACCTCGGCGGCCTGGTCTCCATCGACCCGTCCGTCGGGCTCGCCGCGCTGCCGCGGCTCAAGGCCATCCTGCGCCTGCGCGGACCCGTCGAACGCGCTCGCGTGCTCGAGCTCCTCGTCCGCATTCCGCACGAGGATGCGCGCACGCTCTGGCTCGCTCGCCTCGATCCCGAGGTCGAGTCGCACCACGTGCCGCTGCTCGCCGCCGTGCGCGCGACGCGTCAGCTGCCGGCCGACCGCGAGCTCCTACGCATGCTGCTCACCGCCGTGCGCGCGAAGCGTGCCACGCCTGCGAGGCGCGCGCTGCTGCTCGAGGCCCTCGGGCCCCTGGAGAGTCCCGCGGTCGAGCTGCTGCTCACCCGGCCCCGCGCCGGCGAACACTGGGTCGAGGCCTCGGCGCGCGCGCTCGCGCTGGGTAGGCGCATCTCGGTGCGGTCGGTGCCGCCGCTGCTCGCGCTGCTCGAGCACGAGCAGCTCGCGCCGCGCATCCACGCGTGGGAGTCGCTCGTCAGGCTCACGCACCGCGCCTTCCTGGCCGACGCGAAGCGCTGGAAGACGTGGTGGGGGGAGCGCGCACGCTCCAAGCTGCCGGCGAAGCCCTCGCCGCCGAAGGCGGGCGAGCGCTATGCGGCCCCGCGGCCGACCCACGTGCCGCACTACTACGACCTGCCCATTCCGCGTCCCGGCAGCAACGTGGTCTTCTGCCTTGACGCGAGCCAGAGCATGTACGGCGACGGCATCGACCAGGCGCGGCGCGAGCTCGGCCGCACGCTGATGGACATGCCCTCCACGCACGCATTCGAGATCATCGTCTTCAACGAGAAGGTGATGCCGTGGGCGGGGCGCCTGGTGCCCGCGCACCCCGTGCTCAAGCACCGTGCGATCGAGCGTCTCGCACAGATCGAGCCGACGAGCTACACGAATCTCTACGGCGCGGTGGAGATGGCGTTCCGCTACGCGGGCCGCGGCGCGCAGCGCCTCGACGAGGCGCCGGTGAAGCTCGACGCCATCTTCCTGCTGTCGGACGGCGCGCCCAACCGGGGCCAGTACCGCAACGACGAGCGCATCGTGAAGCACATCGGCCGGATGAGCCGGCGCGACATCCCCGTGAACACGATCGGCGCGGGCGAGGAGGTCTTCCCGCTCCTGCGCGCGATCGCGAATGCGACCGGTGGGAGCTTCGTGGACGCCTTCGAGTAGGGGCGACGCGCCGAGGAAGTTGCGTACGCCGCGACGCGTCGTACCTTGCGCAGATGGCCGACGCTTCCGAGATCCGCAACCGCCTCAAGACGCTCCGTGACCGCTTCGAGCGGCTCCGGGGGCGTCTTTGACCTCGACAGCAAGCGCGAGGAACGCAAGGAGCTCGAGGGCCGCATGGCGAAGCCGGACTTCTGGGAGAACCAGGAGAAGGCCCAGCGCGTCGTCGAGCAGCTGAAGGTCGCCAAGGCCGCCGTCGAGCCGTTCGACGCCTTCGCCCGGAAGCTCGAGGATGCCGACGTGCTCCTCGCCATGGCCGAGGAGGCGGACGACGCTGACACGCGCGACGAGGCGGAGGCCGAGTCCGTCGCCCTCGAGAAGGAGCTCGAAGGCCTCGAGTTCCGCACCCTGCTCAGCGGCCCGAACGACGAGCGCGGGGCCTTCCTCCAGGTCAACGCAGGCGCAGGCGGCACGGAAGCCTGCGACTGGGCGGAGATGCTCCTACGCATGTTCAAGCGCTGGGCGGAGCGCATGGACTTCAAGTCCAAGGACATCGACGTTCAGACGAACGACGAGGCGGGCATCCGCTCGGCGCTGATCGAGATCCGCGGCGCGTATGTCTACGGCTATCTGAAGACCGAGGCGGGCGTGCACCGGCTCGTGCGTCTGAGTCCCTTCGATGCGCAGAACCGGCGCCAGACGACCTTCGCCTCCGTCGACGTGACGCCGCTCGTGGACGACAGCGTGCCGATCGACATCAAGGACGCCGAGATCGAGATCGAGACGTACAAGGCCGGCGGCGCGGGCGGGCAGCACGTCAACAAGACGGAGTCTGCGGTGCGCATCCGCCACCTGCCGACGGGCGTGGTCGTGTCGTGCCAGAACGAGCGCAGCCAGCACCGCAACCGCAAGGTCGCCATGCAGATGCTCAAGGCGAAGCTGATGCGTCTCGAGGAGGACCAGCGCTCCGCCGACGCGGCCAGTCGCTACGACGAGAAGGGCGACATCGCCTGGGGCAACCAGATCCGCTCGTACGTGATGCACCCGTACCAGATGGTCAAGGACCACCGCACGTCGCACGAGACGAGCAACGTGAACGCGGTTCTCGACGGCGACCTGACACCCTTCATGGAGGCCGCCCTGCGAGAGTTGATGGGGGCGCCGAGCAACGGGGATTCGTAGGGGCATCCCCACCGCTCGCGTAGCGAGCGGGAGTGGTTGCCCGGCCCGTTCGGCCGTGTAGG
>JASJDY010000013.1 GCA_030065025.1 Planctomycetota bacterium | reverse complement strand
CCGCCGCGCCGGAGGAAGACCCTGAGGCCCTGGATGCTCACACCTGCACGACGTGCTGCAGCCTCGATCTCGCCGCGGCTCTGCCGGCGGGCCTTGAGGAGCTCACCAAACATCTGCTCCTCGCGTCCGACCTCCGCGGCGTAGGCGCAGGCCCGCGCCCACTCGGGCGTGCGCTTGCCGCCCCAGGTGTAGATCCGCCGGCGGCGCACCGTGACTCCCGTTTCCTCCAGAACAGCGTGAAGACGCTTGTGCGTGGCGCGGCAGTGGCCGCAGAACGCGTTCAAGTACTCGACCAGCAGCGGCCCCTTCGGGGCGGCCGGCGCACGCTTGGGTGTCGGGCGCCTGACCGGGGCCGGCGCGGGACGCGGCTCCGGCTCCGGGGAGAGGACGACGACCGGCGTGGGCGCGGCTTCCGCAGCCGGCTTGGGCTCCTCCGGGGTCGGCGTCGGCGGCGGTGCGGGGGTCGGCGCCGGCTCCTCCGGCTGGGGCAGCGGACTCGCGATCGCGCGGGTATCCGCCGGCGCCGCCGAGGGCGGCACGTCGGGGGTCGACGCGGGCGCCGGCTCGGCGACGACGGCGGGAGAAGGCGGCGGCGGCGGTGCCTTCGCGGTGATCACGGCAGCCTCCTCCTCGAAGGCCGCCTCCGAGAGAGGCGTGATCTCCACCCAGCCCGGATCCTGGGCTCTGGGGATGGCGAACGGCACCACCGCCGCCAGCAGGCCTGCCATGGTCCAGGCCATGCGACTCGATCCGCCCTCCCAGCGGATGAAGCGTCCCGACCGCCGGACCGGGAGTCGTGGCCACGTGACCGTGAGCATGCCCGCGACGAATCCTGCCCCGTCGGCCACCAGGCAGAGCGGACAGAAGGTGCCCAGCACGAAGTGCTGGAAAGCAATGAAGCCGACGCCGGCCACGGCGGCGACTGCGCCGACCGGCTTGAGCATCGGGCGCGCCATCTCGAGCGGCAACAGAGTCAGGAGCAGCAGCGCACCGAACGCGGCCATGCCGATGATGGAGGTCGGCACGCCGGCGACGGAGCCCAAGGCGCTGTCGCGTACCGCGGCACAGGCTTCGGCCAGCGGACAGAAGTCGCGACCCGGCGTGACACTGTCCACGGTGAGCACGGCGCTGGCGGCGATGGCAACGAGCGCGGTGAGGCGTAGCAGCGCGACCCGGCGAGCGTAATTCATGTCGGATTCCCGGACCCGACACCGACACCTCTCACAGCGCGAATCCTATCGTCCCCCGCGTGCCTCCGGCCAACCGCACTTCACGGAGTTGTTGGGAAACCAACATTTGTTCAGACATGCACGTGGATGGGTTGACGGCGGTCGGTTCCTGCCAAG
This sequence comes from Planctomycetota bacterium, assembly GCA_030065025.1. Classification (GTDB taxonomy): domain Bacteria; phylum Planctomycetota; class PLA2; order PLA2; family JAEUHO01; genus JAHEIK01. The sequence continues at coordinate 32,087 of JASJDY010000013.1, read as the reverse complement.
ACTTCTCCCTGCGTGCCGGGCTGTGGTGGTCGGAGCACCGACTCCCCATGCTCCCCATCCCCACCCTGCGGGCGACTACGTACGGCGCGCTCGCTCTCCTGCTCGTCGCCTGGTCCAGCGATTCGGCCTCAGCTGACGGATCGCGTCATCCCGACTTCGACGACCGCGGCACCCTGCCGTGGCATCGTTCGTCGGCCTCCGCCAGGCGGGCGGCGCGCCTCCAGGGCAAGCTCGTCTTCATCGAGTTCGGCCGCAAGCGCTGTACGAACTGCCGCAGGCTCGCCGAGGACATCCTGCCCCAGCGCGCGGTGCGTGCTCGCATGGGCCGGGTGGCCGTCGGTCTCGCTGCGAACTGCGATCATCCGGAGCGCGAGGTCGTACGGCTGTTCCGACGGCACCTGCAGGGGGCGCGCACCCTGCCGTTCGTCGCGTTCATCACGCCGGACGGCCGCTGGGTCACCGGCTGGGCCGGCGGCATCAACGTGAATCGACTGCGGCGCCACCTCGACGTGGCAGAACAGACGCAGAGGCGCCTATTCGGCTCTCAGAGTACGAATTCGAATGTTCGTGCTGCGCGGCGTTCCACCATCACCAGCCCGGTGGCGGCGTCCCGCTCAGCCCCGCGGCGCAGGCCGCCGGCGCGCCCGCCTGCGCGCGCTGACTGCGGCGCCGAGTGCGTGGGCGATGCCTGCAAGCCCCCGAGCCTCGACCTGCCGTGTCTCCCGAATCCGCTGCAGCTGTTGGCGCGTCGATGTCCTCCGAAGCGCACCGTGCCCACGGAGCCGGCCCCGACGCGTGTCTCCGTAGCGAGCCACGCCGGCTTCACCGCCTTCCCGCCGCCCCAGCGACGACCTGCGTCGCATCGTGCGCGCCCTCAGCCCTGCACCGCTGTGCCCATCCAAGCGCCGTCGAAGGCCGCAAGTCATGAAGGGCTCTTCACATCTCGGGACATCCTGCCCACGCTCGCGGACCTCGAACGCGACGTCCGCACGCACATGGACTGGGAGCAGGCTTGGCATTTGTTCAGGCGTGCAAGTGCCTCGGTTGACGCTCCGCGGCGTACGGAGAAGACTCGGTAGTGGGAGTAGGAGACGTGGTGGGCGGAGCCCCACCTGCATGAAGCCCCCCGCTCCCCGCAGGGCCGCCGTGGCCATCCTCGCAATCGCCCTCGTGTTCGGCTCACTGGCGCCCGCGTATGCCGGTGACAACTGGAAGCCCGACACGTCACGCGCCGACAAGATCAAGGTCGGCAAGTCGGGACAGATCTACTCCTGGCGCAAGGGTAAGTGCTGAGGCCATCCCGGAACGTGGTTCACGTTCATCGGCAACCGCATGCTGGTCTGGTGTGGCCCGTCGTCCGCCTCCACCGAGCGCATCATGAAGAACATGGGGCTGCGCCTGAAGCCGAAGACGGTGGTCGTCAAGGCGGCACCGAAGACGACGAAGATCCGCCGCAAGGCGACGACCGTGAAGACCCAGATCAAGTCGAAGGCCCAACCGCAGGCCACCCCGCCGGCACGGTCGAAGGCGAGGTTCGGCTCGAAGGCCAAGCCGGCCCCCGTCCGCAAGCGTCCCGTCCGCGTCGCGCGCTCCAAGCGCAGCTCCTGAGTCCACGAGGCCGCCACTCTACGTAGGATCGGCGGCCATGGATCGGCCCGACGTCTCCGCCGTACGTAGCTACCTGCTCGAGCTCCAGGATCGCGTCTGCGCGGCACTGGAGCAGGCGGACGGCGAAGCGCGCTTCGATCGGCGGGAGCTGCCGGGCGAGCGGGGCGGCCATGCGCGTCCCCGCGTTCTCAGCGACGGCCCCGTCATCGAGCAGGCCGCCGTCAACTTCAGCCACACGGTCGGGGCCGACCTGCCGGCGGCGGCGAGCGTACGCCATCCCGAGCTCGCAGGCGCGTCCTACGAGGCCGTCTCCGTCTCACTGATCGTGCATCCGCGCAATCCGTACGCGCCTACGAGTCACGCGAACGTGCGCCTGTTCGCCGCGGAGCCTCCGGAAGCGGAACCGGTGTGGTGGTTCGGCGGAGGCTTCGACCTCACCCCCTACTACGGCTTCGAAGAGGACGCGGTGCATTGGCATCGCACCGCGCGGGAGGCCTGCGCGCCTCACGGCGGCGACGTGCACGCGCGTCTGAAGGCCGCGTGCGACGCGTACTTCGTGCTCCCCCATCGAGACGAAGCACGCGGCATCGGCGGCGTGTTCTTCGACGACTGGACCGAGGGCGGCTTCGACGCGAGCTTCGCGTTGCTGCGCGCCATCGGCGACGCGTACCTGGCCGCCTACCTGCCGATCCTCGAGCGGCGCAGGGACACTACGTACGGCGAGCGCGAGCGCGCGTTCCAGCTCTACCGGCGCGGCCGCTACGTCGAGTTCAACCTCGTCTACGACCGCGGCACGCGCTTCGGTTTGCAGGCGGGTGGACGCACGGAGTCGATCCTCGCGTCGCTCCCCCCGGCGGCGCACTGGCGGTACGACTGGCAACCCGAGCCGGGCAGTCCGGAGGCGAAGCTCTACACGGACTTCCTGCCGCCGCGCGACTGGCTCGCGGACGCGCCCTGAGGCGGTCCTACTTGGGGTGCGCGCTGCCGGCGCCACCGACCATGCGTTCCATGGCCTGCGTACTGCGTTGGAGATTGTCGCGCGCGGCGCGCATGCCGCGGTTGAGGCGGCCGCCACTCTCGATCCGCTCGTAGATCGACAGCGCCTGATGCCACCGCTCGATGGCGCGCGCGAAGCCGGCCCGTCGTTCCGCGGATCCCTTCGGGTGCTGCTCGACGGCCCGCGAAATGGACGCCTGCCCCTGCGCCCACAGCAGCCGGGCCTTGGCCCACATCACGAAGAAGTGACGGGGCGCCTTCGGTTCGAGCTCGGCCAGGATCTCGGCCGCTCGCTCGTAGGACGCCACTGCGTCCGACGTGCGCCCCATCTGCGACACGGCCATGCCCCGGTCGATCCATGCGCCCGCCAGCCACCCCGTGAGCTCCGCGTCATCCGGTCGGACCTCGTGCGCTGCCTTGAGGAGATCGAGCTGCTTCTGGAAGTCCTGGATGGCCTCGCCTCGATGCTGACGCATCTGCACGTACTGCATGGCGCGACGGTGGTAGGCGAGAGCGAGATCGATGCGCGCGCCGCCAGCAGCGCCAGCATGGGGCGCGATCGGCTCCAGGCAGCGAATGGCCTGCGAGAAGTGCTCGACGGCGGCGGACTGATCGCGCGCGAACTGCGCGCGCTGTCCGCGCACGGAGTGGATGCGCGCCTCCGTGACGGGAGGCAGCTCCGCAGTCGCGAGCAGGTCTCCGGCCGCCTCGAGCCACCCCGCCGTCTTCTCCTCGGCGCCCGGCACCCGGACCCCTTGCATGGCCAGCACGGAGAGGACTTCGGCACGCAACGCGGTGATGTCAGACGGCGCGGACTCATGCGCAGCGAGCCGGTCGACGACGCCGAGCGCGCGCTCGAGCGCGCCGAGCGTCTCCGCGTCCACGTCGCCTTCGGGGTTGCCGAACGAAGACACGGCCCTCGACATCGCCATGTAGGCGTCGACCAGCCCGCGTAGCACGCTCGGATCGCCTGCCGAGATGCGCTCGAGCTCGCGCAGGCGCGCGATCGTGTCCGCCACCATGCGCCGAGCGACGGGCGGTCCGCCGAGCATGGGCATCAGCTCACGCGCATGCTTCTCGACGCTGTCCATGCTCTGCCCGAACTGGGTCTGGAAGAGTGCCTCGAAACGCTCGCGCTGCTTGTCGGCCTCAGCCGCCTGTGCGTGCGCCTCCTGTTCCGCATCGCGGGAGCGGAACGCGAAGTCGAGGCTCACGATGGCCGCGCCGATCGCGATGAGCAGGACGACCACTGCCGAGGCGACCAGCGCCTTGTTGCGGCGTGCGAAGAGCCGTAGGTGGTACAGCGCGTTCGGCGGCCGGGCTTCGACGGGGCGGCCTTCCAGGTGTCGGCGGACGTCCTCCGCCAGCTGGGCCGCCGAGCCGTAGCGGCGCGCCGGCTCCTTCTCGAGCGCCTTGAGCAGGATCGCCTCGAGGTCGCCGCGCAGCGCAGGGCGGATCGCGCTGGGACGCGTCGGCGCGTCTTCGAGGATGCGCCGCGCGGACGTGACGAGCTCGGTACGACGCACGTCGATCGGTAGCTGATCGGTCAGCAGCTGATAGAGCACGACGCCGAGCGCGTAGACGTCGGTACGCGTGTCCACGTCACGCCCACCGACCTGCTCCGGGCTCATGTACGGCAGGGTGCCGACGATCTCGTCCGCCTGCGTGGCGAGTGTGGCGTCGAAGGCCTCGGTGTTCGTGATGCGCGCGACGCCGAAGTCGATGACCTTGACGCGCCCCTCCGTGTCGACGAGCAGATTGTCCGGCTTGAGGTCGCGGTGGATCACGCCGTGCTGATGCCCGTGCTCCACCGCGTCGCACACGTCGAGGAAGAGGCGCAGGCGGTCATCGACGGTGAGGTCGTGGCTGCGCGCATAGGCGAGCAACGCTTCCGCGTCCGCCACGTACTCCATGGCGAACCACGCGAGCTCGCCTCGTCCATCGTCCTGGGGCGTCTCGACGCCTGCCGCGTGGATCTGGGCGATGCCGGGGTGGCGCAGCGCGCCCAGCACCTCGACCTCGTACTGGAAGCGCCTTCGCATCGCCGCGCCGGACGGCCCACGCCGCAGCACCTTGAGGGCCACGCGGCGCTTCGGCTGGTCCTGCACGGCCTCGAAGACCGTGCCCATGCCCCCTTCGCCCAGCACGCGCTCGATGCGGTACGCACCCACGCGGCTGCCAGGCGCGAGCTGACCGAGCGCGGGGGCGGCGAGCGCAGGCGCAGGCTCGATCAGCCCGTCCGAGCTACAGGCAGCCAGGATCTCTCGGGCTTCGGCGAGGAGGTGGGTGTCGTCGGCACACGACGTAGCGAGATGCGCCTCGCGCTCCCCCTCGGGCAGCTCGAGCGCCTCCTCGACGAGGGCACGCAGGCGGGCGAAGCGCTCAGGCATCCGACGTCCCGCGCTCGAGCTCGCGCTTGAGCCAGCCGCGAGCGAACGTCCACGCGAGGCCCGCCTGGCGTTCGGTCATCCCGAGGACTGCGCCTACCTCCTTGAGCGTCAGCCCGCTGAAGAAGCGCAGCTCCACGACGCGCAGGGCGTCGTCGTCCCGCTCGCCGAGCCGGTCGAGCGCTTCGTCGAGCGCGAGCAGGTCCGTCTGCCGCTCGTCCCAGTACTGCAACGCATCGTCGAGCAGGGGCTCGGCCCGGTGCCCCTGACGCTTGCGTGCGCCGCGCTTGCGCGCGTGATCCACGAGCACCCGCCGCATCGCGCGGGACGCCAGCCGGACGAAGTGCCCCCGACTCTCGGCGCTCAGGTTCGCGCCGCCCGCCAGCCGCATCCACGCCTCGTTGACGAGGGCCGTGGTCTGGAGCGTGTGACTCTTGCGCTCGCCGGCCATGAGCTTGGACGCGATCGAGCGCAGCTCGCCCGAGACCAGCTCGAAGAGCTCGTGTCCTGCGTCCTCGTCACCGTCCCCCATGCGGGCGAGGAGCGGCGCAAACGTCTGGGATGCGTCGTCCTGCACGCGCGAGAGGGTACCCAAGGGTCTGGTTTCCGGACAACGGCCGGCGTCTCGTACGGAGCCGTCCATTCAGCGAGGCGCAGGCGGGCTGCGGCGCCCACGGACTTTTTCCGATTTCCCGCAATCCCTCGCATCGCGCGCCTGCTTCCGGTTGACTGATGCGCTCGAGCGGGGCCTGGGAGGGCGCGAACGTGGCCGATGCGGACGATGAATTCCTGACCGGCGTAGGCGAGGTGGTCGAGGATCCGGGCGACGGTCCGATCTATCGGCCGGCGCCCGGCGAGCTGCAGCTGACCGCCCGCGCGGTCGCCATCGGCTGCTGCATGGGCGTGGTCATCTCGGCCATGAACATGTACTTCGGTCTCAAGACCGGCTGGGGCATCGGCGGCTCGCTGATCGCCGCGATCCTCTCGTTCGCCATTTTCTCCGCGCTGAAGCCCCGCAAGGCGTTCACGCCCCTCGAGACCAACATCGCGCAGACCGCCGGCTCGGCCGCTGGCACCATGACCATGGCCGCCGGTCTGGTCGCGGCGATTCCCGCAGTCCAGCTGATGGACGACGCCCCGCAGCTCGGGTACGTCGAGCTCACGCTGTGGGCGCTGTCCATCGCCTACATCGGCGTGTTCTTCGCCGTGCCGCTGCGGAGGCAGATGGTGATCGAGGAGAAGCTGCGCTTCCCCACGGGCACCGCAACCGCGAACACGATCGTCGCAATGTTCGGCAGCGGTGCCGAGACGGTGCGCAAGGCACGCGCGCTCGTGCTCTGGGCCATCGTTGCCGGTGTGTTCACCGTGTGCTTCTACTTCGTTCCGCACCTCCACGAGCCGCCGCTCGGCAAGTGGGTCCAGGACGCCACGGGCTGGGCCGGCGTGGCAACGGCGGCCGGCTACACCTTCTCGCTCTACGTGAGCCCGCTGCTGATCGGCGCGGGCATCCTCGTCGGCATGCGCGTGTCGGTCTCGCTGGCAGCGGGCGCCGTGGTGGCGTGGGCCATCTTGGTGCCGATCGTAGAAAAGTACGAGTGGGTCTCGCCCGCGCGCATGAGCTATGGCACGGGCGCCCGCGGCTGGATCCTCTGGCCGGGCGTCGCGATCATGGTCTTCGATGCGCTGACGGCTCTCGCGCTCTCATGGAAGTCCATCGTGCGCACGTTCACGCGCACGAAGGTCAGCGCCGACGGCGGAGGTGAGGACCCGCACCGCTCGATCCCGAAGGCGTGGTGGCTGGGCGGACTCGCTGCGGCCACGGTGCTCACGTCGTTCACGGCCTGGTACTTCTTCGACATCCCGCCGTGGATGACGGTGCTGGCCGTCCTGCTCTCGTCGGTCCTCGCGGTCATTGCCGTGCGCTCGACCGGCGAGACCGATATCAATCCCGTGAGCGGCGTCGGCAAGGTCACGCAGCTCGTCTACGGCGCGGTCGCTCCCAAGCAGGTCGGCACGAACCTGCTGACGGCGGGCATCACGGGCGCCGGCGCCTCGCAGGCCGCCGACATGATGCAGGACCTCAAGACAGGCCACCTCCTCGGTGCTTCCCCTCGCAAACAGTTCGTCGCACAGCTGTTCGGCATCGCGGCCGGCATCCTCATCTGCGTGCCCATCTACCTGCTCATGACGGAGGCGTACGACTTCGGCAGCAAGGAGATGCCGGCGCCCTCGGCCTTCGCGTGGAAGGCGATGGCGGACGTCCTCGCGCAGGGGCTCGACGCGTTGCCCATGCACGCCCCGTGGGCGGTGCTGGTGGGCGCGCTCTTCGGCATCCTCGTACCGGTCTTGCGTTTGAAGGCGCCCGCCGTGCGGCCGTACCTGCCGTCCGGTCTCGCGTTCGGCGTCGCGTTCATCATCCCGGCCTTCTACTCGTTCACGTTCCTCATCGGCGCGATCGTCTACGCAATCTGGAAGGCGCGCGGCCGCGGATCCGCCGAGGCGCTCGGCTTCGCCGTGGCGTCGGGCTTGATCGCAGGCGAGGGCCTGATGGGCATCATCAACGCGGTGCTCACGCTGCTCGAGGTGAAGCCGCTCGTCACGCTGCACTAAGACCTAGGACTGGTAGGTCGGCCCTTCCGGGATGTCGCCGTCGCGGCGATCCGGCACGGCCCCCGTGCCGCGCTGGATCGAACCGCCGCCGAAGCGGTCCTGGATTGCGTCGAGCGCTTGGTCCAAGCGCTTGTTGCGGGCAGAGCCCGGCTCCTGGAAGAGGCCGAGCTGCTCCTCGCTCCCTTCCTCGAGGTTCGCCGCGCCCATGCCGATGAGTCGCACGGGACGGTAGCCGCTGCGCGCCCAGCGATCGAAGAGCAGGAAGGCGGCTTCCATGAGATCGGCCGTGGTGTCGCTCGGCGCGCGCAGCGTGTGGCGCCGGGTGATCGTCTCGAAGTCGCCGTAGCGGATCTTCACCTGGACGGTGCGCGCCTTGTAGCCGTGCCGCCGCACGCGCCGCGCCGTGTGCTCGACCTGCCCGCGTAGCACCTCGCGCACGTGCTCGGGATCCTCGACGTCGACGGGGAAGGTGCGCTCCTGGCTCAGGCTCTTCGCGCGCGTGTCGGGGACGACTTCGCGCGCGTCGAGTCCACGCGCGAGGCGCCAGAAGTGATCGCCGCTGGTGCCGAAGGCCTGCTCGAGCATCGCGCGGGACCATTCCCGCAGGTCCCCCACCGTCTTGACGCCGCGTGCGTGCAGGCGCTCCGCCGTGACCTTGCCCACGCCCCAGAGGCGCTCGACCGGCAGCGGCGGGAGGATTTCGTCGATGGTCTCCGGCGTGATGACGGTGAGGCCGTCGGGCTTCTCGAGGTCCGAGGCGAGCTTGGCGAGGAACTTGTTGTGGGCGACGCCGACGGAGGCCGTGAGGCGCACCTCCTTGCGGATGCGGCGCTTGATGTCCCGGGCCACCTCGATGGGCGTTCCGAGCAGCCGCTCGGTGCCGGTGACGTCGAGGAACGCCTCGTCGACGCTGAGCGGCTGCACGAGGGGCGTGACGTCGCGGAAGATCTCGAAGATCTGCTCGCTGGCGGCGTGGTACCGGCGGCCGTCGGGCGGCACGACCACCGCGTCGGGGCAGAGCCGGAGAGCCACAGCCATAGGCTGGGCGGAGTGGCAGCCGAAGGTGCGGGCCTCGTACGAGGCGGCCGCCACGACGCCCCGACGCCCCCGCCCGCCGACGAGGACGGGCTTCCCGAGGAGCTCCGGATCGTCCCGTTGCTCGATGGACGCGAAGAAGGCGTCCATGTCGACGTGCAGGATCGAGCGGGGGGCATCCACGGCCCGAGTCTACTCCTCCCCTTCCCCGTGGCCGGGCGCAGCGCGGCCACCACTTCCACTTGCACTTGCACCTGCACTTGCACCGGCGAGGAGCAACCGACCGAGGCAGGCGTGCATGACCACGAGCGTCGCTGGAGCATGCGATTCGGGCGGGCAACCCCAGGACAGCGATTCCGCGCTCCCGCGCGGACTGGACGCGCCTGCGGCGCGGCAAGGAGGAGCTACGCGCCCCTCCTTTCAATCCTCCCCGCCCCTACAGCGCCGCGCCCGACGCAAGCCGCCGGATCATCGGCGTCGCTGGGTGATCGGCGGGGCGGGATGTTCCGAGCCGGGTACGATCTGCCCCCCACCGCACGCGAAGGAGTCGCGATGACCACCACGCTCACGAGCTACGTCCAAGGCGCCTGGCATGCCGGCAGCGGCGATCCGCGCACGCTGTACAACGCCACGACCGAAGAGCCGATGGCGACGGTCAGCAGCGACGGCATCGACTTCGGGGGCGTGCTGGCCCACGCGCGCGACGTCGGTGGTCCGGCGCTGCGCGGCATGACGTTCGAGCAGCGCGGCGCGATGCTCAAGGCGCTCTCGGGCGCGCTCCACGAACACCGCGAGGAGCTGCTCGACCTGTCGGCGGCCAACGCCGGCACGACGCGCAAGGACGGCAAGTTCGACATCGACGGCGCCACGGGCACGCTCGCCGCGTACGCCTACTTCGCGAAGGAGTGCGGACCGCGCACCTTCCTCAGCGACGGCGATGGCATCCAGCTGGGCCGCACGGCGCGCTTCTGGGGCCAGCACATCTACGTGCCCAAGCACGGCGCGGCCGTCCACATCAACGCGTTCAACTTCCCCGCGTGGAACATGTTCGAGAAGGCGGCCTGCTCGCTGCTCGCGGGCGTCCCCGTCATCGAGAAGCCGGGCACCGCGACGGCGATGGTCGCGTGGCGCATGGCACAGATCGTCGTCGAGAGCGGGCTGGTCCCGGAGGGCGGCTGGCAGTTCATCGCCGGTTCGACCGGCGACCTCCTCGACAAGATGGGCCCCCAGGACGTCATGGCGTTCACGGGCTCCGCGTGGACGGCCAACAAGCTGCGCAGCAACCCGAACCTCATCCAGAACAGCGTGCGGGTGAACATCGAGGCCGACTCGCTGAACGCGACCGTGCTCGGCCCGGACGTCGAGCCGGGCTCGGAGAGCTGGAATCTCTTCCTGCGCAACGTCGTGCTCGACATGCAGCAGAAGACCGGCCAGAAGTGCACGGCCATCCGGCGCGTGCTCGTGCCGCAGGACCGCATGGCCGAGGTCACGGAGCAGCTCGTGGCGATGCTCGGCGAGATCGTCACCGGCGATCCGACCGACCGCGCCACGACGATGGGCCCGCTGGCCAGCGCGGCGCAGCTCCGGGACGTGCGCGAGGGCATCGGGCGCCTGGCGCAGGCCGGCCGCATCGTGTGCGGCGGCGCGGATCCGGTGCACGAGAAGGGCTACTTCGTCGCGCCCACGCTGCTGGAAGCGAACAGCTCCGACGAGGAGGTCTTCCACCGCGACGAGGTCTTCGGGCCGGTGGCGACGCTGCTCCCCTACTCGGGTGCGGCGGCGGACGCGGCGGCCATCGTCGCGCGCGGCGAGGGCAGCCTCGTGGGCAGCCTCTACAGCAACGACACGCCGTGGGTCGAGGAAGCGGTCCTCGGCATGGCGCCGTGGCACGGCCGGCTGTGGGTCGGCAGCGACCGCATGGCCGAGCAGAGCCTGCCGCCCGGCATGGTGCTGCCGGCCATGGTGCACGGCGGCCCCGGACGTGCGGGCGGCGGCGAAGAACTCGGCGGCGTGCGCGGCATCCTCTTCTACATGCAGCGCACGGCGGTGCAGGGCTTCAAGGGCCAGGTGCATGGTTGCTTCGGGAAGGTCGAAGAGGCCAAGGCGACGTAACGTCATCCTCTTCTCGCGCTCGCCTACGCGCTCGCACTCGACCCACGGACACGGCTCAGATGGTGTCCGAAATTCGAGCGCGTGAGCGAGCGAGAGCGCGACGCCCCTACTGCCCCCGAATCTGCTTCACCGCCACCTGTGCGGCTGCGCGTACGACCTCGACCTCGTCCTTCGCGTTGGCGGCGGGCTCGATCAGCGGCAACGCGCGCTTCGCCGGAGGGCCGATCAACCCGAGCGCGCGCACGGCCTTCCAGCGCACCCAGTCGTCCTTGTCGCCGAAGGCGTACATCAACGCGGACACCGTCGCGCTGCTCGTGAACCCGAGGTCACCCAGCGCGTGCGCGGAGAACTCGCGCACCCAGCGGTTGTCGTGGGCGAGGTTCGCCACGAGCAGTCCCTCGTAGTCGGGGAACGGATCCGCCTTCATCTCGGCGATCAACGCGTCGATCGCCTCGCGATCCGCGGAGGCGAACACCTCGACCATGGTGTCCTGCGAGACCAGCTTCGGTCCGTCATCGCCGCCGCAGGCGGCACAGCCGAGAAGCAGCAGGACGAGGAGGATCGATCGCACGATCCCAGCCTACGTCAGCGGTGGCGCGGCCACAGCCCACCACGCACGAACCGCAGGCGCGGCGGACGCGGCGGCGGGCGCTGGAGGGAGCGCGTGGTGTCGCGCAGACGACGGGCCGCCGACCGGATCTGCGCCCTCAGCGCATCCAGGTCTTGCTCGAGCGGAAGGTGGGCCCGGGACGTCATCAGGCCCCTGGATCGGGGCAGCCGGGCAGCCCCTTGAGGGCCTGCGAGGAGGGCGTGAAGAGCCCTGTCAGGCTGCTTACAGCTTCGAGTACTTCGTGCGCGCGACGAGGCGGCGGGCGTCGTGGTTCAGGGCGCCCATCTGCGCGGGGTTGTTGTCCGGATCCCAGGCCTGGCCCTTGCTCTCGAACTGGTTGCGGACGCGGGCGATGTTCTCCTTCGCCTTCTGGACGCGACGCGTCCGCTGACGATCGACGACGCGCTTGCGATGCTTGAATCCGCCCTTGCCGGCCATGCGTGCTCCAGTTCCTGCGCCTGAAAATCGGGAAGCGCAAGATTCTCCACGATCCGGGGGGTGGCGCAACTCCTGCGCCACTGCCGTCAACGCCGTCGGCTCGCCCACAGGCTCCGCGCGAGGGCCGCAGCGCGCAGCCGCTCGTCGAGCGAGGCGTGCCCGGGCACCGGGTCGAAGGGGTCCTCCCACGGGGAGGCGCCGCCCGGCAGATCCCGATCGATGGCCTTCCAGGCCCGGGCGCGGAGCGTCCGCGGCCCACTGAGGGCGATGGCCAGCAGCCGCTCCCGCTCCGCCGCGGGGATCGGCTCGGACGAGAGCTCGGCCGCGAGGAGGAACACGCCGCGATCGGCGTCGCGGCGCGCCTTGCGTAGTGACGCCGCGTGCTCCTCGGCGGGCAGTCGCCCATCGGCGACGGCGCGCGCGGACCATCGCAAGCCCATGGCGCGCATCCAGCCATCCAGGTCCCCGAGCATCGTGCGGATGCGCTTGGGGGTAGGCGGCCCCAAGCGGTCGAGCAGCCGCGCGCCCAAGCGCCGCTGGGCCAGCGTGGCGGCGGCGCCGCCGGCGTCGATGAGCGCCGCGGCCTGGGTGCGCAGGACGTCCTGCTCGGTCTCGCCCTGCAGATACAGCGCCCACGCGCGCACGGTCCTCGGCAGGTCGCGGTGCTCGAGCAGCAGGGTGAGCCCGGTCTGGAGACCTGCGCGCGAGCGGTACGGCTCCAGGTGGACGAGCACATGGCCGAGCTCTTCCTGGCGGCGACGCCAGCCGTGTCGGGGCGGGGGCCTGGCCGCGAGCGCGTCCCACTCGAGCCGCTCGTCGTCGGGCTCCGCGATGACCAGGTGTGCGCGCACCATGTCCGGCGCGAGCGAGGGCCACAAGCGCCATCGCCCCCCTTCCGCGGCGCGCTCGAGTCGCTCGTCGAGGTAGCCGCGCACCGCGTCGATGCCCTCGGCCGGCGGACACGTCGCGAGGAAGCGATAGAAGTAGGCCTCACTGCGCCAGCGCAGACCGGGCGGCCGCTGACGGAAGTTCGTGCTGCGCGCGAACTCGGTGAACCGGATCACGAGCGCGTGCGCGCCGCCGAGCCCTTTGCCGGGCCCCACCTCGATGAGTCCGCGCCACCAAGCCTCCCAGAGGCCCCGGTCGTCCTTCGCTTCGAGCATGGGCACCAGGTCGGAGAGCGCCTGCCGGGCGTCGTCGCCGCCGATCGCCGCCAGAGCGCCGATCGCCGCTCGTCGCGGCGCCGTGTCGAACCGCGGGTGCGTCAGCAGGTGCTCGAGACACGGGATCACGCCCTCGCCCAGACGAAGGAACCACGACGGCAGGTTGCCGTCCGGCGCCTCCTCGAGACGCGTGGCGAGGACCCAGGTGAGTGCGCGAATCTCGCGCTCCTCGAGGCTCCGCGCCGGGAGCCAGGGCTCCCCTTCGACGGGCAGCCGCTCGGCCATGCGCACGAGCGCCTCGGCAGCCCGGCGCGCCACCGTCGGGTCGGGGTCGCGCAGGACGCTACGGGCGGCCCGAGCATCTGCACCGACCCCGACGTGGGCGAGCACCGCCCACGCGCCCCCGCGCAGACGCGGATCCTCGGCCTTCAGCCAAGCACGAGCCCACGTGCGCGCTGCGCCGCCCTGGCCCACCGCCTCGGCGACGGCCTGGGCCCGCTCGGCCGCCACCGGCGAGCGCAGGAGCCTGGCGAGCCGAGCGCGCGGATCGGCCGGCGGCTCGCCCGCACGGACGGCCGGACCCGTCGCGAGCGCCGCGAGGCAGATCAGCAGGAGGCAGCCGGTGGTGCACAGCCGTCGCACGGCGTCACATGGTACTCGGCTCGCCGTTGGGGCCGGTCGGGGGCAGGATGTGCCCCCCATGGGCGAACAGCAGACGTGGACCATCCGCAGCGAGCAGCCAGGCGACGCGGGCGGCATCGACGAGATGCTGCGGCGGGCGTTCGACGGCGACAACGCAGCCAATCTCGTGCGGATCCTCCGCGAGGAAGGCGGCTATGACCCTGCGCTGTCCTTCGTCGCCTGCGAGTCGGACGACCACGGGCGCATCGTGGGCCACGTCCTGTTCAGCCCGGTCGCGATCGTGCACGGCGACGCGCCGAGCCCGGCGATGGCCCTCGGGCCGCTCGGCGTGATGCCGGACCGCCAGCGCGAGGGCATCGGCCGGGCACTCGTGAACGCGGGGCTCGACGCCTGCCGTACCCGCGGCCTCGCGATCGTGCTGGTGCTCGGCGATCCGGGCTACTACGCGCGCTTCGGCTTCACGCCGGCGGACGAAGCGCGCATCGAGGCGCCGCATCCCGGCTGGGGCGAGTCCTACCAGGTGCTCGAGCTGTTGCCCGGAGCACTGAAGGAGACGCGCGGTCGGGCACGCTATCCGGACCCCTGGGCAGACGCCTGACGGTCAGCGTCCCCACGCCAGGACGAAAGCCAGCGTGAACAGCACGAGCCCGAAGAGCAGGCGCATGCCGATGCTCTTGGGACTCCGCCCGCGAGCCGGTACGAGCGAGCCGTGGAGCACGTCCGCGAGCTGGATACCGAAGGCGATCGCGAGCCACGGCGAGACAACGCCTGCGAGTCCGAGTGCGAGCACGACCAGCAGGTGAAGCGTCGCGGCGGCAAGTCCCTGGCGACCGGCCCAGAGCCGAGCGGTGACAGACGCGGCTTCGGCGGGCCTGCGTTGCGACAGACGCAGGTAGGCGTGCACGACGGCCGTGGCCGAGCCGGCCCACACGAGCACCCAGAGCAGCCAGCCCATCGGGTCGTAGCTCTCGGCTCCGATCCACAAACCGGCCGGCGCGGCCAGCGCGAGGACGCCCACGGCCAGGACCTCCAGCAGCATCTGCCGCCTCTCGGCGCGCCGCCGGACGAGCGCGAGGTGCCAGCCCGCCACGAGCGCGCCGGGCACGGCGAGGTGCAGCACGTACCCGTGCCCCCGCACGACGAGTCCCGTCACGTGCGACGCGGCGACGGCACCGTAGGCGAGGAGCCAGAACCACGCCGCAGGCCGATCGGCCGGCGTGCGACGGCCACCGCTGATCATCACGAGCACCGTCAGTGGCTGGCGCATGAGGAACGCCGCGCTGCTCGCCACCACGAGGTAGACGCAGGCGATGTGCCAGCGCCCGCCGGCGACGAGCCCGATCACGAGCGGCCCGAGGAAGAGGGCGTACGCCCCATGGTCGTACGGCAGGGCGACCCGTCGGTTGCGGAAGCGCTGCGGGATCACGAGGCGCGCACCTCCACCTGACGGGCCGCAAGCCCGGCGAGCACGCGCTCGACGAGGCCGGCGTCGCGGCCGAGCTCCTCGGGCACGATGACGCCATGCCGCGGAAGACGACCGGCGACGAGCTCGCGCGCGATCAACGTGCACGGGAAGCCCGTCGTGCGCGCCATGCTCGAGAAGCCGCGCTCGGCATCGAACCGGTCGAGCAGGTTCCAGGTGAGCGTGGCGGGCTCGCCGTCGGCCAAGCCTTCGGCCGTCACGCGCATCACGGTGAGGTCCTCTTCTTCTTCGGCGTAGGTCCACGCGGGGAAGAGCAGTCGCGTCGTGACGTCGATGGGCCGCACGGAGACGCCGTCGATCTCGATCGGCTCGGTCCCGAAGAGGCCGGCTTCGCGGAAGGCCTCCATCAGCCGCGCATGTCCCGGATAGCGCAGCGTCTTCTCCTTCATGGCGGGCACGTCGAGGGTGTCCGCGATGCTGCGCAGGCCGTCGGTCAGGAACGACTCGAGCGGCGGCACGCCGGATAGCTCCACGGTCTCGACGTCGGTGAGCGCAGGCGCGCTGCGGACTTCGCCACCGTCGACGTAGCGCGCCGGCCGGACGTACTCCTCGATCACGTCGATCGGAGAGAAGGCCGCCTTGTACTCGAACGGCGGCTCCGGTCGCGCGGGCAGCCCCCCCACCACGATCTCCAGTCGTTCGCACACATCGAGTCGCGCAACGGCATGACCGCAGAGCAGGTTGCTGAGCCCGGGCGCCACGCCCATGTCCACGACGGCCGTGACGCCACGCTCACGAGCAAGCGCGTCGAGGTCACGCGCGTCCTCCGGCATGAAGCTGATGTCGCAGCAGTCCTTGCCCGCCTCCATGACAGCCCGCAGTGCCAGGTGGCCCAGAAAGCCGGGCAGGGCCCCGAGCACGACATCGTGCGGGGCGACGACCTCGCGCACGGCGTCCGCCGAGGCGAGATCCCGCTGCTCCGTGCGGACGCGGCCGCCGGCCAGTCGCTCCGCGCGAGCGAGGCCTGCCGGATCGCGGTCCACGACGGTGACGTTCCAGTCCTCCGCGGCCAGATCCGCGGCGATGACCGCACCGACGATGCCCGAGCCCAGAACGATCGCGTTCGTCATGTCCTATCCCGCCCGCACCTGTCGCCGACTGCGGGCCGAATCCTACCGCGTCTGAACATCTTGGCCCTCCGGCGCTTCCAGGGTGCGTGGGCCGGCCGCTATCCTCCCGCGTCGTGGATCGGCAGGGTGAACAGCGGACCGAGGGTGGCCCCCCGGAGGATCGGCTCGACGCAACGAGCCGGGCCCAGCTGATCGCCCGCATCGCCGGGCTCTTCATGTCCCTGGGGCCCGAGGCCGTGGATCGCGGAATCGACGAGGCGCTGCGGGCGGTAGGCGAGTTCGGCGACGTCGACCGGGCCTATGCGTTCCGACTGCAGCCCGGGCCCACGCTCAGGAACACCCACGAGTGGTGCGCTCCGGGCGTCGAGCCCGAGATCCAGCATCTCCAGCAGGTGCCGGCGGAGACCGTGCCGTGGTTCCTCGAGCAGATCCTGCGCGGCGATGTCGTCAACGTGCCGCGCGTGGGCGCGCTCCCTGACGAAGCAGAACGCGAGCAGGAGCACTGGCTCAAGCAGGACATCCAGTCGCTCATCTGCGTCCCGCTCGAGTCGGCCGGTGAGGTGGTCGGCTTCGTGGGACTCGACTCGGTGCGGCGGGCGCGCGTCTGGTCCGAGCGTGCGGTCGAGCTGCTGCGCTCGGTCGGCGGCATCATCGTGGGCGCCCTCGACCACCGCGAGACGCAGCAGGCGCTGCTCGAGAGCCGGACGCAGCTGGATCAAGCCCAGGGGGTGGCCGAGATCGGGGTCTGGACCTGGGACATCGCGACGGGCGAGGTCACACTCTCCGATCACGCCTTCCGCCTCTACCAGATCGATCGTGACTCCTTCCAGGGAACGCTGGAGGAGTCGCTGCGCGTCATCCATCCCGACGACCTCGAGACGGCCCGCCAGGCGACAGAGCGTGCCCTGCGCGAGAAGACCGGCTACGAGATCCGGTTCCGGACGTGCCTGCCGGACGGCCAGACGCGGCTCATCCAATGCCATGCCCAGACGATCCTCGGCGACGACGGCGAGCCCGAGCGCGTGGTGGGCATGATCCAGGACATCACGGCGAGCCAGGTGGCCGAGGACGCGCAGCGGCGGCTCTCGACCGCCATCGAGCAGGTCGCCGACGCCGTGATGATCACGGACGCCGAGGGCGTCATCCGCTACGTGAACCCGTCGCTCGAGCAGGTCACCGGCCATCACCGCGCCGAGCTGCTCGGCCGCGATCGCCGACTCCTCCGCCATCCGGAGCAGGACGCCGACGCGTACGCGGCCATCGCCGTGACGGTGAACCGGGGGCGGGTCTGGTCCGGACGCGTGCGGGTGCGCCGGCGCGACGGCTCCGCGGTGCTGATGGACACGACGGTCTCACCCGTCCAGGACGCGATGACGGGCGCCATCCGCCACCACGTGGCGGTGCAGCGCGACGTGACGCGCGAGGCCGCCGTCGAGGAGCAGCTGCGCCAGGTACAGAAGATGGAAGCCGTCGGGATGCTCGCCGGCGGCATCGCGCACGACTTCAACAACCTGCTGATCGCGATCATCGGCCACAGCGACCTGCTGCTCATGCGTCATGGCGACAATCCGGATGTCAGCAAGCACGTCGAGGAGATCAGCAAGGCCGGCGAGCGTGCGCGGGCGCTGACCGGTCAGCTCCTGGCGTTCAGCCGCAAGCAGGTCCTGCGTCCGCGCGCCTTGGACCTGGGCAAGGTCCTGACCGAGCTGGCGGGGCTGCTCAGGCGTGTCATCGGCGAGGACATCGAGCTGATCGTCGAGGAGCAGTCGGAGCCACGCATCGTCGAGGCCGACCCGAGTCAGATGGAGCAGGTCGTGATCAACCTCGCAACGAACGCGCGGGACGCCATGCCGGCCGGCGGCGTTCTCGAGCTGTCGCTGGAGCACACCACGCTCGCGCGTCGCGACGCGGAGGCCCTGGACGGACTGGAGCCGGGCCCCTACGCCGTTTTGACCGTGAAGGACAACGGCCTCGGCATGGACGAGGAGACGCGTGCCCGCATCTTCGAGCCCTTCTACACGACGAAGGGCGTGGGCCAGGGCACGGGCCTCGGGCTCTCGACGGCGTACGGCATCGTGCGCCAGTCCGGCGGCACGATCGACGTGGAGAGCGAAGTCGGCGGGGGAACGCTCTTCCGTGTGTACCTGCCGGCCGTGCCCGACATGATGCCGGAGGAGGAGGCGGAGCCCGCACGGCCCGCAGCTGCCGAAGGCAGCGAGGTCGTTCTCGTGGTCGAAGACGACGACTCCGTCGCGCGCATCGTGCGCAGCACGCTCAGCGCGCACGGCTACGAGGTGCTGTACGCCGAGAACGGGCGCCACGCGCTGGAGGTCGCCGACGAACACGGATCGCGCGTGGACCTGCTGTTCACGGACGTGGTCATGCCCGAGATGGGTGGCGTACAGCTCGCCGCGGAGCTGACCTCCCGGCATCCGGAGCTCAAGGTGCTCTATTGCTCCGGCTACACCGACAGCGCGCTCATGCAGCGCGGGGCGCTGGTACGCGGTGTGGACCTGCTCCAGAAGCCGTTCTCGCCGGCGGACCTGGTGCACCGCGTGCGCGCCACGCTCGACGGCACGGCCTCCACGCCGTAGGCGTATCCTGGGCGGCGGAGAAGCCGCATGCACCAGAAGCCGGGCTACGTCGTGCTCGTCGAAGCACCCAATCCGCTGGAAGCGCAGTTCATCGCAGGCGCCCTCGAGGACGAGGGCATCCCGACGCACGTGGACGAGGACCACCTCGCGGACGAGTTCGCGATGAGCCAGAAGATGATGGGCCTGCAGCGCGTGCGCGTGATGGTGCCGCGGGATCGGCTCGTGGACGCGCAGGCCGTACTGGCCGATCTGCCGGAGCGCGAAGCGGCGGACGGCGACGTCGTGCCGTGGGATCAACCGGACGGCGAGCACGAACCGGCGCCGCTCGAGCGCGACACAGCTCCGCGCGTGCACTTCGGCTGGTTCGCGTTGCTGGGCGCGCTCACGATCGCGTTCGGCTTCCTGTACTGGCAGGAGCGGGCGATCAACAACGCGGGTGAGGGCGAGAACCTGCTGCGGACGTGGAAGCGGACCGACACGGGCTACGAGGAGCGCTGGAAGCACAACGGCGAGCTGCACACGGTGACGCGTACGAGCTCGACGGATCTGGCATTCGAAGTGGACCAGTTCAACCGCGACGGCAAGCGCGTGTACACGGTGTTCGATCGCGACTTGAACGGCATCTGGGAAGAGATCGTCTTCTACCGCCCGGCGGACGGCACGGTCACGTACACGGAGCACGATCGCGATCAGGACGGCACGATCGAGTGGCGTGTATTCCCCGTGCGCGACGGCAAGGCGTGGCGGTTCCACGACCGAGACGGCGACGGATACATGGAGATCCGCGAGCAGGTCGATGCGGCGACGGAGGCGGTGCTGCTGCGGCAGGAGGATGTTGGGGTCAAGGGATACGTGACGGTGGATTGACGCCTTGCGTCACATGCGCCTGCGCTCGAACGGGCGGGCGTTCGTCGGCGCTGCGCGCCGCCTCCGGCCGCCCCTACGGCATCACGGCGTGCGGCCGATGGCCGGATCGTGGCCGTGGCCGTGGCCGTGGCCGTGCGGCGGAATCGGACCTACGGACCTTGAACCTCAATGCCTCTTTCGCGCATGGACGCGAGGAGCTTGCGGTCGGTCGGGGCGGCCTTGAGGAGGACCTCGCCCTCGCCCAGGCGGCGGATCACCAGCGCCTGCATCTCGGGGAACTGCAGGATGCGCTCCAGCGCCACCTCGTCCTCGGTCTTCAGCACGACGCCCTTCTCGAGCGTGGCGAACGTGACCGCACCCGCCCACGACTTGATCGAGTAGATCACGTTCTGCGGCACGTCGCCGCGGGAGCGGGCCTCGAGGAACGCCGTGAAGTCCTTCACGGAACGCCCCGCTCCCACCGCGGCCTCGATCGACTCCTTGGTGAGCCGGAAGTGCACGACGTCCTCGGTCTTCACGCGCTGCGCGTAGCCGTCGAGCGTGTGGATGACGTCGCTGACGTCGCCCTCGGGCAGCACGAGGATCTCGAAGTCCGGGTTGACGAGCATCGGCTGGAGGCCCGTGTCGAGGTCGGATACCTCGGCTCCGAGCACACGCGCGCCGACGGGCGAGAGCCGCCACGCCACGATCGTGTCGTCCTTCACGGCCGCCTCGAGGAAGCCGAGCATGTACATGCGGCGCAGCCAGTGCGAGTCGAGCTCGTCGAGGAGATCCGCCGGCGTCTCGCGACCGGAGAAGTACGCCGAGAAGAACCGGTCGCGGTGACGGTCTTCGATGCCGAGCTCGTCGAGCGTGGCCAGGTAGCGGTGGCGGCAGAGCGTCGCGAGCGAGCGTTCGAAGAACCAGCGCTCGGGCTGCTCACGCAGCACGTCGGCGACGAGCTTGCGCAGCTCGTGCTGATGCAGGCTGCGGCCGCGCGGACCGGCCTGCTCGATCGCGAGGCGATACAGCTCGCGGACCTTCTCCTCGAGCGGGAGGAGCAGGAAGCGCTCGGCCTCCGGCTGCAGCTCGAGGAAGCCCTCGTCGTCGGTGCCGATGAGCGTGAGGTGCTCCGCGGCGCCGTACACCTCGGACCAGATCTCCGGCTTCCCGGCGAGGAAGCTCTCCCGGAAGATGAAGCCGTCCTGGATCTTGCGGCGTCCGGCCTTGTAGACCTCGCCGGTGCGGCTGACGCGCACCGGGTTGCGGCGAACGTGCTCGAGGAACGCGCACAGATCGGCCACGAGGTCGCAGCCGGGCCGCAGGATCTCTGCGCCGCCCAGGTCCTCCGGCGCGGTCTGCTGGAGCCAGTCCTCGAGCACCTCGTCGAAGACGACGAGCGCGTCGTCATCGCAGGCGATGCCGTACTGACTGAGGGAGAGGCGCGCGACTGTCCCGACGCCGGCGCCCTCGAACGCCTGGGACCAGCCCTTGCGATCCCACGAGAGGTCCTTCAGGACGCGACGGCGGGACCAGTCGGTGCGGGTGATGAAACCGGCGTGTCGCGCCATGGCGAACTCGGCGACCTTGCGCTGCTCGTCCTCGAGGAACTCGAGCAGGGCGGGCGCGCCGTCCGTGCCGAGGATGGCCTGGGCGTCCTCGGGACCGGCGGCGCCACCCAGACCCGGGAAGCGGTCCTGGAGCTTGGCGCGCTCCGTCGCGGTGATGGCGGCGGCGTGCTGGCCGAGCGACATGACGCTGCCGATGGTGCGCGTCTCCTCGCGGAAGAGGCTCGTGAGCGTCTCCCCCAACTCGTCGGGCACGGTGTAGACCACGCGGCCGTTGCCGTTCGCCGCCATGCTCTTGTCGGCGACCTCGGCGAGGAAGCCACGACGGAACAGCGCCTTGAGGCCCGCCTCGGCCTCGTGGAACTCGAGCTCGACGGCCTCCTCGCCCGGCAGGCGCTGGAAGAGGCCCGGGAGGTCGGAGGCGTAGCTGTCGCGGCGCAGGAGCAGCAGGAGCACGTCGAGCACCTTGCGCGTGAGCGTGCGGACGCGGCGGTAGACCGTGCCTTCCTCGGACATGAGGCGCTCGAGATCGTCGACGAGCTCGCGCTTCGTGCCGTTGACCTGCTCGTTGCCGTTCCAGAAGGTCATGACGTCGCGCAGCTCGGCGACGCGCAGGTGCTGCAGGTGCTTGCGGAGCGCGATGCCGCGTGCCTTCCGGCCGTTCGCGGCCCGCTTGCGCGGGGCCTTCGCCCGAGTCTTCTTCTGCGAGGACAGGTCGCCCGTCATCCGTCGCTCCCGGTCCGCGAAGCGGTCACCTCGTGGCAGGCGCGGAGGATGCTTGCGGCGTCCATGATCTCGTAGGCGTAGCCCTGCTCCGTGAGGAACAGCTGACGGTGCTGGGCGAAGTCCTGCTCGTTCGTCTCGTCGGAGACGAGCGTGTAGAAGCGCGCGCCGCGGCCATCAGCCTTGGGGCGCAGGACGCGGCCGAGGCGCTGGGCCTCCTCCTGCCGCGACCCGAAGGTGCCGGACAGCTGGATGATGACGCGGGCCTCGGGCAGATCGACGGCGAAGTTGCCGACCTTGCTGACGATCAGCACGGGGTCCTGGCCCGAGCTGAACTTGCCGTACAGCTCGATGCGCTCGTCCTTGGGCGTCTTGCCCGTGATGAGCGGTGCGCCGATGCGCTCCGCGACCTTGTCGAGCTGGTCGAGGTACTGGCCGATCACCAGGATGAGGTCGCCACGGTGTGCTTCGAGCAGCGCCTCGAGCACCTCCATCTTCGCGGGGTTCTCGGCGGCCAGGCGGAACTGCGCCCGCTGATCGGCGAGGACGTAGCGCTTGCGCAGCTCGGGCTCGAGCGGCACGCGCACCTCGCGGCAGCGCGCCTCGGCGATCCAGCCCTTGCGCTCGAGGACCTTCCACGGCACGTCGAAGCGCTTGGGACCGATGAGCGTGAAGACGTCGTCCTCGTGGCCGTCCTCGCGAACCAGCGTCGCCGTGAGGCCGAGGCGGCGCGTGGCCTGGATGTCGGCCGTCGCGCGGAACACCGGCGCGGGCAGCATGTGGACCTCGTCGTAGATGATCAGCCCCCAGTCGTTGCGGCTGAAGAGGTCGAAGTGCACGAACGGCTCGGTCTTGCGGCGGCGGTACGTGAGGATCTGGTAGGTCGAGATCGTGACCGGCCGGACCTCCTTGACCACGCCCGTGTACTCGCCGATGTCGTCCTCGGTGAGCTCGGTCTTGTCGAGCAGCTCGCGACGCCACTGGTTCACGGCCGTGTGGTTCGTCGTGAGGATGAGGGTCTTGCGGCCGATCCGGGCCATCGCCCCGATGCCGACGATCGTCTTGCCGGCGCCGCAGGGCAGGACGATGACGCCGCTGCCGCCCGCCGCCGAGCCGCCCCGGTGGAACACCTCGACGGCGTCGTGCTGGTAGTCCCGGAGGCCGAACTCGGCCCCCGTCGGGAGCGCCTCTCGCAGGGGGACCTCGAGGGGGCCGCCGTCGACGTAGCCGGCCAGGTCCTCGACGGGCCAGCCGAGCTTGATGAGGGCCCGCTTGATCTCGCCTCGGTTCTCCCCCGCCACCGGCAGAGTGCCGTTGAGCCGCTCCCCCACGAGGTCCCGGGTGAGGGCGGCGTGGGCCACCTGGTCCAGCAGGGTGTCGTCCTCGGCGCTGAGGAACAGCTCGCCGTCCTCGGCCTTCTGGAGGCGGAGGCGCCCGTAGCGGGCGTGGAGGTCCTGGATGTCCCGGATGACGTTGCCGGGGACCTCGAAGCGGCTGTGGGCCTTGAGGGCCTCGACCATGGCCTCCGAGGAGAGCCCGGCCGCGGCGGCGTTCCACACGGAGAGCGGGGTGAGCCGGTACGTGTGGACGTGCTCGGGGCTCTTCACCAGCTCGCAGAAGGGCGCGATGGCGTCGCGGGCCGACGCGTAGGCCTCGCCCCCGACCTCGAGGAGGAGACTCCGGTCGCTCTGCACGATGAGAGGACGGTCCGACCGGTAGCTCATGCGCCTCCTGGCCCCCCGCCGGGCGGGAGGCCTGCCCCCCGGCATGGGCCTGGGGGCGGTTTCGTCTGTGCTGGGAAATCGTGGGTAGAAGCGGTCGAGGTTAGGCGGCCCGGCAACCGGGTCAAGCAAAGGCTGCCCCCGCGAGACGACTGTCCCGGCGTCACGAAATGCGCTTGACAGGCGCGAGATTCTGGGCTCTCGGCCCTCCGGGGCGCCTCGAGCTACCCCCCGACGACACCACCGTCGTCGCGTGTGATCGCGACCACGGCGCAGCGAGCGGGCCGTTGCGCCGCGAAGTCCGGCCAGCGCGTGGCGGGGCGAGCGAAGCTGGCCGCCGAACCGTCCGCACGGCGTCCCTGCCCCGGGTGCTGAACCGCGACGAAGAGCGTCCGGCCGTCCGGCGTGAAGGAGGGGCCGCACATCTCGGCCCCGCGCGGGCAGGCATAGAGCAAGCGCGCCCGGCCGCGCTCGGGGCCGCGGGTCTCGCACGCCCACAGACCGTCCGGCACGCCGCGCCGCGCTTGGTTGCTCCCCTGGTCCGTCGCGATCCACAGCCGGCCGCGCGGATCGAACACCGCGTTGTCCGGGTTCGCCGGCCGGCCCTTGGCCGGATCGCCGCCGAGCATGAACAGGTTCCAGCGGGAGGTCGGTGCGCCGTGATGCCCCGGGACCGAGTCGTCCGCACGGGGTCCGCTGAACGCCGGAGGGGCGATCTCGAGGATCTGTCCCTCGGCGTTGAACGCGCGCGGGTTGGGGCCGTCGATCTGCGCCGGCGTACGCAGCACGTTGTTGGTCAGCATCACGTAGATGCGCCCCGTCCGGGGGTCGACCTCGACGTCCTCCGGACGGTCGAGGGGCGTCGCGCCGAGGAGCCGGGCCGCGCGCCGCGACTCGATCAGGACATCACCGGCATCGGCGAAGCCGTTCGCCGGCGTCAGCGGCCCCGTCCCCCACACGAGGGGCAGCCAGTCGACGCGCCCCGATGCCTGGAGCCGCGCGACGTAGAGCGTGCCGGAGTCGAGCAGATCCCGGTTGGCCTCGCGGCCTTCCGGGTCATGCCGACCCGACGACACGAAGCGGTAGAGGTACTGGAACACCTCGTCGTCGCCGCTGTACACGACGACACGCCCGTCACCGTTCACGACGACCGTCGCGCCCTCGTGCTTGAAACGGCCCAGCGCCGTGCGCTTCACCGGCGTCGCATCGGGGTCGTACGGATCGAGCTCGACCACCCAGCCGAAGCGGTTCGGCTCGCGCGGCTCCTTGCCCACGTCGAAGCGCTCGTCGGCCCGGTACCAGCGGAAGGGCGGTGTCTCTTCGAACGTCAGCGCTGTGAGGTTGTCCCGCTCCGGTCCCTGGTATTCGGCGGGAAGGCGGAAGTAGTTCTCGAAGTTCTCCTCGGCGATGAGGACGGTGCCCCACGGCGTGGTGCCGCCTGCGCAGTTGCAGAGCGAGCCGAGCACGAGCTCGCCCTTGGGGTCGGCAGCCGTCCGCACGCGACGATGGCCTCGCACCGGGCCGGCGAGCCGAATGGGCGTGGTCGCGGTGATGCGGCGCGCGTAGCGCGAGTCCGGCACGACCTTCCAGGCGCCTGCTTCCCTGCGGACCTCGATGACGGAGTGGCCGTGGGCCGCCATCTCGGCAGCGATGCGCTCGGAACGCTTGCTGCCCCGCTTGGTTTCGCCGGGCCACATGAAGCGCGCGCTCGCGCTCTCGTGGTTGACGCAGAGGAGCCCGTGGTCCGAACGATCCGAGCCCCGCGGCAGCGGCATGAACGCGGTGAAGTCGTTCGAGGTACCGAACTGCCGTGCCTGGGCCTCGGCGGTCACCCTTGCCGGATCGAATGGAGGTGCGCCCTCGAGCACCGGGTCGCCCCAGCGCATCAGCACCTGGGCGCTGTGGCCCTTCGCGACGCGGTGGTCCTCGCCGAGCTCGAGGCCGAGCGGCTCGAAGCGGAAGTCGCCGCCTTGCCGCTCATCGGGCCCGGCGTGCGCGAAGCGGGACAACGCGAGCGAAGCGAAGCCTGCAGTTGCCCCGGCGAGGATGCCGCGCCGGCTGTAGCGCGCTCGCGCGAGCTCCTCGAGAGTGGGCGGCGATTCTGCGGGCCGAGAGTCGTCGTGTGCGGCTGCCATGGCCTCTCTATCGCACAAGAGGCGCAGCAGGTCACGCGCTTCGGTTCTGGCCTACGCCTCCTGCCTGGGTACGAGCGCCGTGCGCAGCTCGTTGTGCAGCATGCCGTTCGTCGCCACGATGTGGCGCCCGAAGAGCCAGTCCTCCCCGCCATCCTGATCGGTGACGACCCCACCCGCGGCGCGGATCAGCGCGGCACCTGCCGCCACGTCCCAAGGCTCCAGGTGCAGCTCCCAGAAGCCGTCGAGCCGCCCGGAGGCCACGTAGGCCAGGTCGAGGGCAGCGGCGCCCATGCGGCGGATCCCGCGCGTGCGCATGATCATGCGCTGGACGTTCTCGACGTTGTTGTCGGCGGTCTCGTCGCGGCGGTAGGCGAAACCCGTCGCCACGACGGCATCCTGCAGCATCGGCGTGGCACTGACCGAGACGGGCCGCTCGCCCTCGAAGCAGCCGCTGCCCGGCCCGCCCCAGAAGGTCTGGTCGAGCGCGGGTACGTGCACGACGCCGAGAAGCGGCTTCCCGTCTTCGACGAGACCGATCGAGACGGCGAAGAGCGGGATGCCCTGGACGAAATTCACGGTCCCGTCGAGGGGATCCACGATCCAGCACAGTCCCTCCGGCGCGCGCACGTCGGTACCCCGCACGCTCTCCTCCCCGAGGATCGGGATGTCGGGCCGCGCCTCGCGCAGGCGACGGAGAATGTGCTGCTCGGCGGCCTGGTCCGCAGCGGTCGTCACGTCGCGCCGCCCGTGGCGCTCGATCTCCGCACCGGAGAGCCGGCCGAAGCGCTCCATCAGGACCGTGCCCGCCTCCTGAGCCACCGTGCGCGCGATGTCGATCATGCCCGGATTGGAACCGCGCGGGACACGCACACCAAGGGGCGCCCGAGGCCCATGGCCCCCTGCGGACTTCATCCGGCCTTCATCGTGTTCTCACGAACCTCTGGTTTCTTGCGGCTGCGATGCGCCGCGAACACCGAGTAGAGTTGCGGTCGTCCAGCCACACCCCGCTCAGGGAGACAGCCGTCCATGCGCGCGCGTGCGTTCCAGATCCCCGTGGTTCTCCTCGTCGCGCTCGTCCTCCTGGGCGCGCCGGGCTGCGGCGACGACGACAAGACCGACGGCCCCCAGGGGAACGCGAGCGAGACAGGCGGCGGCGACGCAGGACCGCAGGGCTACGACAAGCCGGGCTTCAAGACCTTCGTCGTGGAGGGCCGTCTCTGGGTCTTCCGGGAGGGCAGCAAGGGCCTCGCCGAATACGAGAAGCACGGCGAGCCCGCCAAGAGCGTCACGAGCATCGGCACCGGCCCCAACGGCATGACGGTGCGCTCCGACGACATGGAAGTGATCAAGGCCTACCTGGACACGGGTTCCTGAACCGAGCGCCGCGCGCGACGCACGCGTAACGCCAGACCGAGCATCGCCAGCCCGCCAATCCAGTACGAAGCGAGGTGCGCCCAGAGGTTCCCGAGGTAGGCGACGTGCTTCTCTGCAGGCACGCGCTCGGCGAGCGGGGACACCAACGCCACCCACCCGTTCGACGCGGCGATCCGTCCCAGGACGCCCGCCACGAGCGCACCGGCTGCCATGATGCCGAGGCACACCAGCACCGGCTTCACGAGGCTGCCGGCCGTGCGCTTGGGCGCGGGCCCCTGCAGGGCGGCCCACGCGAGCAGCAGACCCGCGATCACCCCCATCCACCACGTCGCCAGCACGCCCCACACGAGCGCCAGGTCGACCGGCCGCTCGGAGTCGATCACGCGCGGATGGCCGATCGTGAAGTACTCGACGCAGAGGTGGGCCGTCACCAAGTCGTGGGCGATGCCGTACAGGACCGCCGCCGCCACCGCGAGCAGGACGATGCGCACCGCGTGCATGGCTACGACGTACCGCGCTCGCGCAGGCGGCGCCACCACGCCCAGCGCTTCTTCGTCTCGCGCTCTTCACCGACATCGCCCGGCTCGTAGAGCTGTACGTCGGCGAGCTCCTCCGGCACATAGGCCTGTTCCACGAACGCGTGCGGGTGATCGTGTGGATAGCGGTACGCCTTGCCGTGTCCCAGCTCGCGAGCAAGGCGCGTGGGCGCATTGCGGATGTGGATGGGCACGGGCAGTTCCATGTGCGCGGCCGCCGTCTTGCGCGCAGCACCGAGGGCGCGCACCACGCTGTTCGACTTCGGCGCCGTCGCGAGATAGACGACCGCCTCCGTGAGCGGCAGCTCGCCCTCGGGTTGGCCGAGGAACTGGATCGCCTGCTGGGCGTCCAGCGCGATGCGCAGGGCGCCCGGGTCCGCAAGACCGACGTCCTCGGCCGCCATGGCAACGAGCCGCCGCGCGATGACCAGCGGGTCCTCGCCGCCTTCCAGCATGCGCCCCATCCAGAACAGCGCCGCATCCACGTCGCTGCCGCGCAGCGACTTGTGGAACGCCGACAGCAGGTCATAGCGGTCGTCGCCGGAGCGGTCGTAGGCGGTGAGCCGCGTCTGCGCCGCCTCGCGGACGACGTCCGCCCCGATCGCACCGCCCTCGCCCGTCAACGCAGCGGCAGACTCGAGCACGTTGAGCAGCTTGCGCGCATCGCCGGCGGCCACGGCGATGAGCGTGTCGCGCGCTGCGTCGTCCAACGTGTAGGCGCCGGCGAGCCCGGAGACACGCTCGGCAAGCGCGCGGTCGAGGATGCGTCCGAGTCCCTCGTCGTCGATCGGCTGCAGGGTCACGACACGTAGACGCGACAGCAGCGCGCCGATCAACGAGAAGCCCGGGTTCTCCGTCGTGGCGCCGACGAGCACGATCGTGCCGTCCTCGATGTGCGGCAGGAAGGCATCCTGCTGCGCACGGTTGAAGCGGTGGATCTCGTCCACGAACAGGAGCGTGCCCTGCCCTTCTTCCCGCCGGTCCTTGGCGCGCGCGATGACCGCGCGCACGTCCTTGACTCCGGACGTGACGGCCGACAGCGCCTCG
This sequence comes from Planctomycetota bacterium, assembly GCA_030065025.1. Classification (GTDB taxonomy): domain Bacteria; phylum Planctomycetota; class PLA2; order PLA2; family JAEUHO01; genus JAHEIK01. Next base: position 3,389 of record JASJDY010000013.1, on the reverse strand, counting down.
AAGGCCATCCCGCTGCGTCCAGCGAGCAAGCGGGCCAGGGTCGTCTTGCCGGTGCCGGGCGGTCCCCACAGCACGAGGCTCGTCACCGTGCCTCCGTCGAAGGCCGCGCGCAGGAGGCTGCCGGGCGCCAGCACGGTGTCCTGTCCGCACACCTGCTCGATCGACTCGGGGCGGAGCCGGTCGGCGAGCGGCGCGCGCGTCACCGGCAGATCTCTCGCACGAGGTCGTCGATCACGGCGTGCGAGGCCCCGCGTCCGTTGAGCAGGATCGCGAACACCAAGCCCGGCTTCCCGCCGCGGCCCTCCACGTAGCCGGCGAGGGCGCGCGCGCGTTGGTCGTTCAGCGTTCCGGTCTTGCCACGCACCCGTCCCTTCACGCCGCGCTCGCGCAGACGCCGGGCGAGCGTGCCGCTCGTGCCCGCGACGGCGAGCGACTCGTGCATCAGAGGTCCACGCAGCGGATCCCGATCGAAGGCGTGCAGCACCTGCGCGAGCACGCCCGCGGACACCCGGTTCTGCAGCGACAGGCCGGAGCCGTCACGCATGAGGGTCGTGCCCCCGTCCGCGATGCGGCGCCTGGCCAGCATCGCGCGGACGGCCTCGTTACCGGATTCCCATGTGGCTTCGCCGGTCACCTGCGCACCCGCGAGCTTGAAGAGCAGGCTGGCGTACACGTTCTGGCTGCGCGTGTTCATCACGCCGAGCGCTGGTGGCAGCTCGGACTCGTGCAGCGCGACGACCTTCCCGGGCCGGCGGCCTCCGGGCTCCTGCGGCCGCCGGGCGTTGCCGTCGACGCGGACGCCGGCACCGCGCAGGGCCTGCAGCATCGCGCCGCCGAGGAAGCGCGACGGATCCGGAACAGGCACGTGCATGCTCGCCCTGCCGCGCGGCGGCAGGCGTCCGTGGACCTCGAGCGTGCGGCCGCCGTCGATCCAGCGCCCCCCTACCGCGGCGCGAGCACCGGTGACGGTCTTCAGGCTGTTCTTCACCCGCCAGGGCCCCGTCGTCGCCGGGAAGACGAGCGCCGGACGGCTGCCGCTCTTGCCCGCTGTGGCGGTGACGTCGATGCAGCCGTCGTTGAAGGAGAGCCCGCCCACCGGAGCGCCGTACCAGCGACGCTTGTCGGCCGCCGACCAGTCGGCGTGCACGAACTCGGTATCGAAGGGCCCCTCGTCGAGCACGAGGTCACCGGTGACGCGGCGGATGCCGGCGTCGAACACCTGCCGCGCGAGGGAGGCCGGCACGGTCATCGGCTTCCCGTCGTGGAAGCGGCCGGAGACGTTCGGATCGCCGGAGCCGTGCAGGACGAGGTCGCCGTTCAGCACACCGTCCTGCGAGAGCGACCCACGCGCGCTGACGAGCGTGCGGAACACGTGGCCCGGGCCGAGGTGGTCCAGGACCGAAGCCGCCGTCAGCAGCTTGGCGGCCGAGGCGGGCAGGAGCGGCCGGCTGGCACCCGAGGTGAAGTGGACGCGCGGCCGCGCCTCGCGGGACATGACCACCACGCCGTAGCGGTCCTTCCCGATGCGCGCCTTGGCGAGTCGCGCCTTCAGCCGCTGCGCGAGATCTCCACGGACCGCGGCGGCGCCGCGCGCGTGCACGGTGTCGAGACCCGCCAGCAGCGGCAGGAGGACCAGCGGGAGCAGGCTGAACAGACGACGCACGGATCCGAATCTACCGACGGATCCGCGAAGCGCACGGATCCCGTCTTCGCCTCGCTCAGCGTCTGGTCTCGGCCTCGGACACGCTCGGACGCCAGATCCAGATGCGCTCGTCGGCACCCGAGTCCTCGAAGTGCTCTACGCCATGGTCCTCGAAGCCGAGCACCGCGAGGATGCGCCCGCTGGCCTCGTTCTCGAGCCGGTGCGCGGCGACGATCTCCGGCGGACGGCGCGCCCGGACCACGTGCTCGAAGGCCGCCCGGGCCGCCTCCGTGGCGAAGCCGCGCCCCCACCAGGCCCTGGCGAAGTGGAACACCATCTCGAGACCCGGACCGCCTTCGTCGAGGTGGAAGCCGCAGGCGCCGATGACCTCACCACTGGCCCTCTCGACGACCGCCCAATGCTGCACGCCGTGCTGCTCCTGGTGCGCGATGCCTGCCGCGATGGATGCCTCGACGCCCCCTGCGTCGAGCGCGTCCCCCCTACCGACCCAGCGCATGACCTCCGGGTCACCCCAGATGCGTAAGCCCGCGGCGAGGTCGTCCGGACAGTCTGTCCACGTGCGCAAGACGAGCCGCTCGGTCTCGGCGATGCGCACGCTCTCTAGAGACCGCGGAGGAACTCGGGCTTGAGCGGGACGTTGCCGGCTTGAGCGTGCGCGATCGCGCCGAGGAGGCGCTGCTTGTCCGCGGGCAGGCGTCCGCCGAGCGGCAGGTAGTTGCTGGCGTGGTTGCTGCGGAACACCGCGCCCGAGAGCTCGAGGTTCTCGACGAGCAGGCGCAGCTCCTCGAGCGTCTCCTCGGGCGTGATCATCTCGAACGTTCCGGCTTCAACTTGCTCGTGGAGCGGCGTGCCCGGTACCGGGGTGACGCACAGGCACGAGATGTAGCGCGGGTCCATGCGCGACACGACCTGCCCGGTGTGGATCGCGTGCTCCCGCGTTCGGTCGCGACCGCCCATGCCGAGCAGCACCATGACGCTCATCTTGATGCCCGCGGCCTGGGCGCGCTGTACGGCGCGCACCTGGTCGTCGATCGAGGCGCCCTTCACGATGCGCTCGTTGACGATCTCGTCGCCCGTCTCGAGCCCGAGGTAGCCGAGCGTCAGCCCGAGGGAGCGCAGCTGCGCGAGCTCCTCGTCGGTCTTGTTGTTCACCGAGATCGCGTTCGTGTAGCTGCTCACGCGCTGCAGCTCGGGGAAGTTCGCACGCAGGGCCTCGAGGATCGGCACGAGCTTGGCCGCCGACAGCGTCATCGCGTCGCCGTCGAGGAGGAACACCCGGCGCGTACGCGGCATGCGCTGCGCCGCCATGTCGATGTCATCGAGCACCTCTTCCAGCGGACGCACGCTGAAGCGCTTGGCGATGTACATCGCGCAGTACGAGCACTTGTTGTGGCTGCAGCCGTCCGTGACCGGTAGCAGGTAGGAGTTGGCCTCCGACGGCGGACGGTAGACGGGCTCGCGGTAGCGCACGGCCCTAGTCTCCGGTCGCCACGACCTGCCGCAAGGCCTGTCCGTCCCAGGTGATCACACTGCCGCCGTGCTCCCAGTCCTTCAGGACGAGGATCTCGCGCTCGGGCGGCCCCGCGTGCCGGTGGTGCACGCCGGTGTGCACATGCCCCCCCACCATCGCGTCGGCGCCGTAGGCATCCAGCCAGCGGAGCGCCTCGCCGTAGTCGATGCCCATCGCCGCGGCGGGCTTCTTGCGCGTCGCACGCTTGCTCGTGTT
>JASJDY010000163.1 GCA_030065025.1 Planctomycetota bacterium | reverse complement strand
TGCTCCTGTTCGCCGGCACGGCGCGGGCCGGCGACGAGCCGGCCCGACCCGTGCCGGCTCCGACGCCCGAGGAGGAGCGCGCCGAGCCCCGCGAGCCGGAGCCCGTCGTCGCCCTGGTCAAGGGCAACCGCGTCAACCTGCGCGTCGGCCCGCGGGTGGACATCCATCCCGTGAGACGCATGGACGAAGGCACGGTGCTGCTGATCGTGGAGCGCGTCCCCGGCTGGTACGGCGTGCGCGTGCCCGAGGGCTTCCCCGCCGCGCTCGCGAGCCGCTTCACGCGACCGGTCGGAAGCGAGGCGGTGCGCATCGAAGCGAGCCGCCTGAACGTGCGCGTCAGGCCGCCTGAACCGGGCGGGCCCATGCCGGGGGCCTTCCGCGACCATCCGGCGCGCGGCGAGGTCGTGCCGGTGGTCGAGCGCGTCGGGGACTGGGTCCGCATCTGGGCGCCGGAGACCATCCGGGCGTACGTCAGCGCGGACTACGTCAAGGAGCTCGGACCGCTGTCAGAGCACATGGCCGTCGTCGCGGCTGCGCGGGATCGTCGCGCGGCCCGACTGCAGGCGCTGGCCGAGGAGCGGCGGCGCGCCGCGGCGCTCAAGTCCGGAGCGGCGCTCCGGGAGGCCATGGGCACGGCCCAGCAGAAGCTCTACAAGCTGCGCATGGCGCGCGGCATCGAGCGCACGCCGGTCGTGATGGCCATCAACGCGCTGGAGCGCGTCATGGAGGAGGCCCGCGAGGCACCTGTCTCCGTGCGCAAGCTGGCCAACGCCATTCGCGCCGACCTGGAAGCCGAGCTCGAGATGCGCATGGCCCGCAAGGACGCCGAGGTCGCCCGCCTGCGTGGCTTGACCCCGCCTGCCGAGAAGCCGCCGGCGCCGAAGATCGCGCGCGTCGAGGTGCGTGGCGTGATCCGCTGGGAAGCGGCTCCGCGTTGGCGCAACGGTGGCGCCTATGTGCTGTGGATCGGGGAGGATCCCCGCTACGTCCTGCACGTCACGACCGGCCTCCCGCACCCGCTGCCGGACCTGAAGCGCAATGCCGATGGCCGGGAGCACACGATTCGCGGCGAGCAGTCCGGCGACCGTGTCTTCGGCCTGCCCGTGATCGAGGTGACCTCGATCACCAACTGAACCGCTCACCGCTCCTGCCGCGCGCGGCGCTCCGCGTCGGCAGCGCGACTACGGTGGGCCGCGTCGGGGTCGGCCGCATGCTGCGCCGCCCAGGCCGCCTCACCGCGCTCGAAGCGTGTCCGGAATGCGGCGGCCCAGCTCTCGAACGTGCCGGCGATCAGCTGCTCGCGCGCCGTGCGGACGAGGTCGAGCAGGAACGTGAGGTTGTGCAGCGAACCGAGCGTCACGGCTGTGTGCTCACCGGTCTTGAAGAGGTGCCGCAGGTACGCGCGTGAGTGCGTGCGACACACCGCGCAGCCGCACTCCGGATCCAGCGGTCCGGCATCGCGCGCATGCATGCGGGCACCGATGCGCACGGTCCCGTCGCGTGTCCACAGCCAGCCGCGACGGCCGTTGCGCGTGGGCAGCACGCAGTCGAAGAGGTCGACACCGACGGAGATGGCATCAAGCAGGTCGAGCGGCTGTCCGACGCCCATGAGATAGCGCGGCTTGTCCCGCGGCAGCAGCGGGACCGTCGCGTCGAGCGCAGCGCGCATGGCGTCGCCGCCCTCGCCGACGGCGAGGCCACCCACGGCGTAGCCGGGCAGGTCCAGGGGCAGGAGGCCCTCGACGGAGCGCCGACGAAGCTCCGGATCCGTGCCGCCCTGGACGATCCCGAGGAGCGCCTGGTCGTCGCGTGTGCGCGCGGCAACACAGGCGCGCGTCCAGCGCGTCGTGCGGTCCACCGCGGCGAGCAGCTCCTCGCGCTTGGCGGGCAGGGCCAGGCAGTGGTCGAACGCCATGATCAGGTCCGCGCCGAGCGCTTCCTGGATGGCGATGGCCTGTTCCGGTCCGAGGTGCACGGGCGCGCCGTCCAGGTGACTGCGCACCGTGACGCCGTGCTCGTGCACACGCGTCCGCTCGGCGAGCGAGAACACCTGGTAGCCCCCCGAGTCGGTGATCCAGGGGCCCGTCCAGCCGGTGAAGCCGTGGAGCCCGCCCAGCTCGGCAACCACGTCTTCACCCGGTCGGAGGTGGAGGTGATACGTGTTGGCCAGCATCACCTCCGGCGCCAGCGCTGCGAGCTGGTCGTTCGTGATGCCCTTCAGCGACGCGCCGGTGGCAACGGGCATGAACGCCGGCGTCCGAACGGTGCCGTGGGGCGTGTCGAACGCCGCGGCGCGCGCCGGGCCCTGATCCGCTTCGATGCGGAAGCGCAGGTCGGGATGGGGGGGCGTGCGCTCGGGCATCCCGGGAGCCTACCCGCAGCACATCGAGCCGGCACCCAGCCGGTCAGGCCGATACGCAGTCGAGCAGCTCTCGCACCTTCGCCGTCAGGGTGTTGGCATCGAACGGCTTCGGCAGGAACGCCGTGCCGGGTGCACTCGCACCGGCGCGCCCGGCGGTCTCCCGCACGTACCCCGACACGAACAGCACCTTGAGGTCGGGATGCTCTCGGCGGAGGTGGCCCGCCAGCTCCCGGCCGCCCATCTCCGGCATGACCACGTCGGTCACCACGATCTTCGGCGTGGCGTCGGCGCGGCCGACCTGCTCCAGTGCCTCGACGCCGTTGCCCGCTTCGAGCACGGGGTGGCCGGCGCGCTCCAGGATCTGCCGCATCAAGGAACGCACGAGGGGCTCGTCCTCGACCACGAGGACGATCTCGTCGCCCTCGCCGTCCTGCGTGTTGGGGGAGCGGTTCAGCCCGTCCGGCAGGATCTCGGCCCTGGCACAGGGGAGGTAGATGCGGAACGTCGTGCCTTCGCCGGGCCGGCTCCGCACGTCGACCATGCCCCGGCTCTGCTTGACGATGCCGCAGACGGTCGAGAGCCCGAGACCCGTGCCGCGATCCGCGGCCTTGGTGGTGAAGAAGGGTTCGAAGACATGGGCGAGGGTGTCGCCGTCCATGCCGATCCCCTCGTCGCGGACGGACAGCACGGCATACCGCCCGGGAGGAGCGTCCACGCCGTGTCGGCCCGTGGGATCGGGGAGGCTGACGCAGCGCGTGCGGATCTCCAGCGGCCCGCCGTCCGGCATGGCGTCGCGTGCGTTCACGACGAGGTTGAGCAAGACCTGCTCGATCTGTCCCGGATCCGCCTGGATGTGTCCGATATCGGCACCGAGCGACACGCTGAGCTCGACGTCACGGCCGATCAGGCGCGTGAGGATGGGATCCATGTCACGCACGACCGTGTTGACGTGCATGGCCCGCGGGGCGAGCTTGTCCGCCCTGCTGAAGGCGAGCAGTCGCCGCGTCAGCGTCGCGGCCTGGTCCGAGGCCTTCTTGATCTCTCCGATGAGATCGCGCCCGCGCGGGTCGAGGTCGGACTGCATGAGGGCCAGCTCGCCGTAGCCGGCGATCGCGCACAGGATGTTGTTGAAATCGTGGGCGATGCCGCCGGCGAGCGTTCCCACCGCCTCCATCTTCTGCGCGTGCTCGAGCTGGCGCTCGATGCGCCGGCGCTGGTCGATGCTCGCGATGGTGCAGCACACCTCCACGACGCGACCCTGCGCATCGCGTACGGCGTCGGTGTTCATGCTGACGGGTACGGCTTCGCCCCATGGGCGGACCACACGCAGCTCCACCTCGCGCCGCGTGCGTCCGTCGGCAAGTGTCGAGAGCGCCGGGATGTCCTCGCGGCGCGCCGGTGTGCCGTCGGGCAGGCGCAACATGCCGGTGCCGGCCCAGTGCTCCAGAGGCGTCAACGCGTGCATGCCCAGGAGATCGCGCGCGGCACTGTTGACCAGGCGCGGATCACCGTTGCCGTCGGAGATCACGATGCCCACAGGCAGCGCGTCGAGGAGACTCGCGACGGTCTCCTGCAGGCTGCCGTGCCGTGCCGCGACCTCCTCGCGCAGCGTCTGCCGGTGTTGGAGGTCGCGAGCGATCAGCACGCAGCCTTCGCGCGCCGCACTCGCATCGAGCTCGATCCAGCGTGAGGTCGCGTGTGCGCCGACGCGACACTCGAGACGTCGCAGCGGGTGTCCCGCGGCAGCGCGCTGCAGTGCGGCATGGACCGCAGGCCGGTGATCGACGTCGACGTGGTCCGTGAACGTCTGGCCCACGAGCACATCGGCCGGCGTACGCAGCAGCCTTGCTGCTGCCCGGTTCGCGTGCAGGATCCGGCCGTCGCGATTCAACGCAACAACGGCTTGATCCAACGCGGCGAGCACATCCTCGCCTCGCAGAGGACTCGCACTCCGCCTGCCGACTTCTCTCGTCGTTCCCACAGGGCTGCTCCACATCCGGTCATTGCGTCGACCATTCGACCCGGGTGACGCAGGGACGTGGAAGGGGGTACGCGTGCGTCCTGAACAGACTGCACCCAAGCTTTCGTGCGTGGTCGCTGCGGTGCGTTCGGACGATTCCCGGAGCTTCGCCGCGATATGAAGCGAATGTCAGTAGACCTTCGTGAAGCCGACGCCCGGGTAGTAGTAGCGCAGGATCTCGGTCTCGGTCGCGCCCTTGCGACCCATCTCGATGGCGCCCCACTGGCACATGCCGACACCGTGCCCCCAGCCCTTGCCGCGCACGCGCCAGCCGCCACGCACGCGACGGATCGAGGTGAAGTTGTGGCTGCGCAGTCCGAGGGCGCTGCGGAAGACGTGTCCGGGCACGGTGCGGACCGCTTTCTGCTTGCCGTAGTGGATGCGGACCTCGGCGACCCAGCCACCGCGTCCGCGGCGGCGGATCTCGACGTTGTGCACGGGCAGCGAGATCGGACGGCGTGCGCGCTTGAGTGCGCTCTCGAGGTGGCCGTCGCTGAAGGTCTTGTCCCAGCGGAAGTACTTGCTCGTGCCGCAGTAGCCGCAGGGCACGCCGCGCAAGGGCTCGCGCGCGCGCGCCGGGTCGAGCCCGCTCGTCTCGGGCTCGGTGGTGTGACCGCCGCACGTGGATGCGTAATACGCAGGGAAGGGGCGACCGCGGTGCGTGAGGATGACACCGCGCGTCTCGGCCGAACGCCGCACCATGGCGCCGTAGTCGATGCCGTACGACTCGGGGAACGTCATGCCCGTGTAGACCTGACTGGCTTGGCTGTCGTAGACGTGGAACGCGCGCGTCGCGGCGCCTTCTCGTTGCAGCCGCATCCAGGCATACGTCCGTGCGGTGACGGCCTGCGCGCGGTACGTCGCGGGCTCGGCCTTGGGGCCGACCTCGTTGCCGATGACGCCGGCAACGTAGGTCTCCATGTCGAGCTCGTTCACGAGGACGAGGCGTGCGCCGCGCTGGGCATCCGTTTCCCGCCGCACGATCAACGTGCCGCGGTAGGACTTGCCGTCGAGCGTGAACCAGGAGCCGGGACGAATGCGCAGCACCGTCGCGCCGCTGTCCGAACCGCGCACGACGATGCCCCTTGCTCCGACACCGAGGGTCGTCTTCAACGTGCTCGCGCCCCGCACGGCGTACGCGCCGCCGCCTTCGGAACGCAGCGTCCACGCCTGGCGCGGGATGAGCAGGCGCGCCTTCGTGCGCGGCTTGCCCAGGCGCACGCGGATCGTGGGCGGCGCGGTGTTCGCCATGAGCGACGGCGTTCCGTCGCCGCCGCAGGCCGCCCCGGTGCACAGCAGCAGGGCGGTGACGCAGCACCAGACGAGGACACGGGTGTAGGTACGCATCAGGGTGCCTTCACGCGGAAAAGAGGTCGCGCCCGGGACCCTCGGGATCGACCAGCGCCCACGCCTGCTGGGTGAGGCGTCGGCCCTGGGGCGTCTTGAGGAGCAGGCCCTGGCGCAAGAGGTGCGGCTCGTAGACGTCTTCCAGCGTGCGTTCGTCCTCTCCGACCGCGGCCGCGATCGTCTTGATGCCGAGGGGATGGCCGTCGGCGCGTCCGATGGTGCGGAGGATGAGCCGATCGACGCGCGTGAGTCCGTGGCGGTCGACGCCGATACGCGTGAGTCCCTCCTCGGCGACCTCACACGTGATGTGGTTGTCGGCTTCCAGCTGCGCGAGGTCGCGGACGCGGCGCAGGAACCTGTTGGCCACGCGCGGCGTGCCCCGGCTGCGCGCCGCCAGGTAGTCGGCGGCGTCGGCGTCGAGGCCCACGCCGAGGATGCCTGCGGAGCGATGCAGGATGGTGGCCAGCACGTCGGCGGGGTAGGGCTCGAGCCGCTCGTGGATGCCGAAGCGGCTACGCAGGGGCGCGCTGAGCAGGCCCTCGCGCGTCGTCGCGCCGACGAGCGTGAAGCGCGGCAGGTCGATGCGCACGCTGCGGGCGCTCGGCCCCTGGTCGATCAGGATGTCGAGGACGAAGTCCTCCATCGCGCTGTAGAGGTACTCCTCGACGGCCGGCGCGAGCCGGTGGATCTCGTCGATGAAGAGCACGTCGCCCGCCTCGAGCCGGGTGAGCAGCCCCGCGAGGTCGGCGGCGCGCTGCAGCGTGGGGGCGGAGGCCTCGAAGAGCTCGGCGTCCGAGGTGCTTGCCACGAGGTGGGCGAGGGTGGTCTTGCCGAGGCCCGGGAGGCCCGAGAGCAGGAGGTGGTCCACCGGCTCCCCGCGCTCGCGGGCGGCGCGGATGGCGAGCTCGAGGTTGCGCACCACGGCCTGCTGGCCGGCGAACTCGTCGAGGCTCGCCGGGCGCAGGCGGCGCTCCACGGCGCGCTCGTCCGGCGCCTGGACGATGGCAGAGACGGGCTGGGCGTTCGGATCGCCGTGGCTCACGTGCTCTTCCCTCGCTGCCGCTCGGTGCGTACCGCCCCCCGTGGGCGTGCTCACCAAAGCCAAGGTAGCCCAGGGGTGCGACCTGCGCAACCGGTGGGGGTGCAACGGCGCATGCACCCCCAGGGGCGGGGTCGAGGGCCCGGCGCCGCCCTCGGGCTTCGGGGCGGCGCAGGACGCGCCGCGACCCCGAGCGCAACCTACACTCCTCGGCTCGTGTCTCCGACTTCCGCCCCCTCCCGCTTCGACGACGAGCATGCGCGCAAGCGCGGCCGGCGTATCTCGCGCATGTTCGATCGCATCGCGCCCACCTATGACGTGCTGAACCACCTGCTCAGCGCGAACACGGACGTGCGCTGGCGCAAGAAGGCCGCCGGCATGCTCGAGCTGAAGGGCAGCGAGCGCCTGCTCGATCTGTGCTGCGGCACGGGCGACCTCGCGATGGCGATGAAGGACGGCGGCGCGGGTGAGGTCGTCGGCACCGACTTCGCGCCGGAGATGATCCGGATCGCGGAGCAGAAGGACGGCGAGCGCATCGAGTGGCACATCGCGGACACGACGGATCTGCCCTTCGACGACGCGTCATTCGACGTGGCGACGGTCGGTTTCGGCGTGCGCAACCTCGAGGATCTCGACGCGGGCTTCCGTGAGGCGCACCGCGTCCTCCGTCCCGGCGGGCGCTTCCTGATCCTGGAGTTCTCACGGCCGCCGAACCGCGTCTTCCGCGGCGTCTATCACGCGTACTTCATGATCGTGCTGCCGATGATCGGCAACCTCGTGAGCGGTGGGGGAGGCGACAACGCCTACACGTACCTGCCGCGGAGCGTGATGGCCTTCCCGGGGCCGAACGCGCTGGCCGACCGTCTCAAGGGCGCGGGCTTCGAGAGCGTGGACATCACGCCGCTGACGGGCGGGATCGCGTGCATCCACATCGCGCACAAGGCGCGCTAGACAACCCGTATCCGTTTCCGTTTCCGTTTCCGTTTCCGGCGTGAACCGGGCCCGAGTTCCGATCCCGCCCCGCCGCGCCGTTTCCGATCCCGCCGTCAGCGGCCCACCATCACCAGCACGTCGTAGAAGCCATGCGCGAACGCCGCGATGCCCAGGCCGCGGAACAGGAAGACCGCCCCGAGCAGCACGCCGGCGTGGAAGCGGAACGCGAAGACGTGCGCGTCGTACGGCTCGCCCGTGATGCCCCAGTGGTGGTAGTCCGAGAAGAGGTAGGCCGACACGAGGATCGCCACCGTTCCGGCCGAGATCCGATCCGTGCCGACGGCGTGTCGCAGGAGTGCGTACAGGCCGGCGAGCAGCACGCCTCGGAAGAGCAGCTCCTCGAAGATGCCCGCGCCGACGGCGAGGCCGAGGTCGCGGATCCCCGCTTGCATCCCGCGCAGCGCCTCGCCAGCCT
>JASJDY010000168.1 GCA_030065025.1 Planctomycetota bacterium | reverse complement strand
ACCTTCTGGGCGCGACCCGACAACTCATCCGTGATGGTGCAGTTGACGGCGTCCGTCCCAGTCAGGATCCGCGGAGTAATCGTGATGAGCAGGTGCTCCTTGACCTTGGTGGTGCCGCGCCCCTGGAACAGCAGACCTGCGAACGGCAGGTCGCCCAGGAACGGGACTTTGTCCACACGCTCCACGTCGCGGTCCTCGAGCAGCCCTCCGATCACTGCGGTCTGGTTGTCGCGCAGGATCATGTGGGTAACCAGGGTGCTGGACTGGACGCGGGGCAGGTCGATGAACTGCCCGGAAACATTGATGCGGTCGAAGCCCGGGAGCGGGCCCGTACCCGTGAGGGCGCGGCGCTCGGGAATGACCGTCATCCGAATCTTCTTCTCACCCGGCACGACGTGCGGGATCACCAGGAGCTGGAATCCCACGCTGACCGGGCTGTTCGGGTCCTCCTCGACGGAGAACTGGAGGCCGCCGTTCTGGTTCGTGGCGGCCGTCGTGCGGGCGTAGCGGATCGTCTCGCCGATGAAGATCGTCGCGGCCTGGTTGTCCAGGGCGAGGAGCTTCGGGGCCTGCACGATGCGCGAGGTCGTGTCGCGCTGCAGCGCGCTCCACAGCAGCGAGGTCTCGCTCGTGGTGAGCGTGCCGTAGCTGAACGCGGAGCTCGAAGGCGACGGGAAGGCCGTGCCCGTGAGGGCGTCGGCGAGGCCGGAGCCCGAGCCGACGTTGAACGGCAGCATGTGGATGATGTCCGAGCCGCTCAGACCGACGCCGACGCTGCTCTCGCCGGCCTTGAGGCCCAGGTCGAGCGTGTCGCTGTTCGACGTCACGACGAAGTTCATGTCGATGAAGACCTGCGGCGGCTCGACGTCGAGCTGGCTCACCATGGCCTTCAGCTTGCGCAGGCGCGGCTTCGTGCCGCGGAAGATGATGGCGTTCTCCTGCGGGTCGTACATGACGCTGCCGCCGTCGTCGGCATCGACGATCTGCTGCAGGGCCTTGATGATCGGGAAGTAGTCCGTGATCGTCGCCGGGTCGTCCGTCGGCTCGTAGGGGTCGCCCTCGTAGATGAGGCCCGAGCCGCTCTGCGCGCCGCCGCCACCGCCACCACTGGCCTCGGCGCTGGCGCCCGTGCCGCCGGCGGTCGTCGCCATGACACCGCGGTAGACCGGGGGCGGCCGCATGTAGCGGAAGCGGTAGTAGTCGGTCTCGAGCTCGAGCTCGTCCCGGGGCACGACGCGCAGGATGCCGAAGTCCTCCTCGACCAGCGCGTACTTGCCGACGGTCTTGACCACCTGCTCGAGGGCCGCCTGCCACGGCGTCTCGTTCAGGTTGAGCGTGATGGTGCCCTCGACCTTGGGCGACACGATCACGTTGGCGCTCGCGTAGTCGGCGATGCGCGTGATGACCGTGCGGATGTTCTCGTCGTCGAAGGCGATGGTGATCGGCTTCGGACGCTCGATCTTCAGGAGGTTCGGGGCCTTGCGAACCATGAAGGCGCCGATGTTCTCCGTCATCGCGTCGAGGACGAGGATCCAGTGCAGGTCGACGACCTTGAGCGTCACCGGCAGATTCGCGGCAGCCGGTGAGACCTGGATGTTGACGCGCGTGCGAGGCTGGATGCGCTCGCGCACGACCTCGCCGAACGGTGCCTCCTGGACGTCCAGGGTCACCAGACCGCCACCGACGTCGAACGCGCGGTAGCTGTCAGGATCCGCATCGTCCTTGGCGACCGCAGGTGCTCCCAGCAGGAGCAACGCAGCTGCCACGAAGACGAACAAGACGGGCAGCAACGGAACTCGGACGCGACGCATAGACTGCCTCCTCCGCCGGACTCCCCTCCCAGAGAGCCATGGGCGACTCAGAGCGTTCCCGATCAGGCGGCTCCCACGGTGCGGGCAATCCCGTACCGCAAGACCCTCACCGCTCTGGGGTCGGTCGGCTCTGCACCGAAGTAAAGCCCATGTGCGGTCTCCGTCCAAGACCCCGCCCCCGCTTGTTGCCTGCCGCAAACGGATTTGGGCGACGCCCCCACCATCTCGGTGACGGAGCGGAGACATTCAGCGGGGCCCAGATATATCGAGATGGCCGCAAGCCATTTCCCCACAGGGACTTGCGGCCATCTCAGTCGGTAGCAGATCACCCCGCCGCCCGGCGGGGCGGGAATCAGCGCCGGGGGCGCTTCGACGTGGGCTTGCGGCGCGCGCCCTTCGTCTTCTTCGCGGACGCCTTCATACGTCCGACCACGCGGTTGATCACCTCGCCCTTGTATTCGAAGGACACGCTGTGGCGCGTGATGGCGCCCACGGTGACCAGGCCCTTGCCGTCGACGGGGTCGCCGGCGCGGACGGACTTGCCGTTGACGTTGGCGATGCTGCGAGCGGGGTTCTCGTGGTCCACGATGACGCCCGTGATCTCGAAGTGCATCGTGGCGAACTCGCCCAGCACCTTGCCCTTGTCGCGCAGGATCTGGATCTGCTCGAGGATCGGCTCGGCCTCGGCCATGACCTCCTTGCTCCGGAGGAAGCCGACCCAGTTGCGACCGAGATCGTCGATCTCCTGGTAGCTGCCGGCGTCGAAGAGCTCCTTGAGCTCCTCGTAGACCTTCTCGGCCACGACCCGCGTGACGATGACCTCGCGCGGTGCGCGCGAGGAGCGCATGCGGTTGACGTTCTCGAGGATGATGTCGATGCGCGCGGTCAGCTCCGCGATCTGCACGGACTTCGTGACGGCCACGTGCTCCATGCGGGCACGCAGGTCGTTGATCTTCGAGTCGATCTCACGGCGAATGCGGTCGAGACGGAAGAGGTCACCCACACGCTCGAGGGCCTTCTCCTTCTCCAGCATCTCGGCGATCTCGCGGTAGGCGTTCTCGAGCTCGACGACAATCGCCTCCTCGCGCTGGAACTGCTCCTCGAGCTCGGCGGGATCGATCGTCTCGGCCTTGCGGCGCGGGTCGACCAGCGGGTCACGACGGCCGACGGCGGGGCGCAAGACGTAGCTGTCCGGACGCTCCGGCTGGAAGGCCGCGATGGCAGCGCGCATCTTGGGATCCTGGAGGCGTTCCTCCGCACCCGGGATGTGCTCGCGCTTGATGCCGCCCTTGCTCGGCCGGTAGAAGTACGTCTCGAGCTCGAGCTCGAAGTCGTGCAGCACGTCGGCCTCGGGCGCGTCGCGGTCGACATCGCCGCCCTGGACCTTGAAGCCCTTGATCGAGACCAGACGCGGGTCGTTCTCGATCATGTTGATGAACTTCAGGATCGAGGCGGACACGCCGCGGCCCTTCAGCTTGTTCCGCGTCACGCGGATGCCCTTCGCGAGCTCGCTGTCCTCGGGGCTGCTCTCCGGCAGCTCCTGGAACCCGATGCCCGCTGCGGACAGGAACGAGCTGATGTTGCGGTGGAAGTCCGAGATCCGCTGCTCCGTGGGCAACACGGCGAGCTCACGAGGCTCGACGGCCCGGAACTGCAGGACCTTGTCTTCCCGCGCGGGGATCTTCCGCCGCTCGATCTCGGCCGCCTGCAGCCGCGTGTCGAGAGCGGCGATCTCTTCCTCGATGCCCTCGATCTCGTCGCGATCGGAGAACACGAAGTAGAGCAGCCCGCCCGTGAGCAACACGGCGACCGCGATGGTCATGATGAGAAGCTGGCGTTCACTGAGATTGGACACGTCGCTTGCTCCTTACTTCTTCTTCTTGCCCTTGCCGTCGAGGTCCGGCGGACGCAGCCCGAGCTCGTGGGTGAACACACCCACCCGCGGCGGCACCAGCGCATCCTCGCCACGGCGGCGATCGCGCAGCATTTCGATGTTCGGGTTGTTGATCGACAGGAAGTCGGCGAAGAACTCGGTGGGCTTGCCCGTGTTCTCCGGGTCACCGGTGAGGGCCTTGTGGAAGGCGCTCAGCAGCGCGGGGGCCTCGGCGTCGTTCGCCATCGCCATGTAGCCCTCGAACTTGAACTGGGCCGCAGGCTCGATGGCGGTGCCCTTCTTGCGCCGGTTGGGACGGCGCTTGCGCATCGTCACGACCTTGACGGGCACCTCGACCTCCTCGAGCCAGACCGCCGACGTGTCGTCCACGTCGCGCCCCGTCACGATGTCGAAGAACTGGTCGAGCTTGCGCGACCAGAGCGTGCGCGAGCGGTTGATCGTCTGGATCGCGCGCCGGCGCTGCTCGTAGCTGTCGATCTCGGCCTGGAGGCGCAGCGAGCGGTCGCGCTGCATCTCCATGGAGACGACCTCTTCCTGGCGGGAGCGCTTCAGCTCCTGCACCTTGGCCAGCTCGATGAAGTGCGTGTACGCGTACGCGCCGCCTGCGCTCAGCACCATGATGATGCCGACCACGATGGCCACGAAGCGCGCCATCGGCGTGCCCGTGCGCGGCCTGTACTCCGGGGGTAGCAGATTGATCTGGATCATGACTTACCTGTGCTTCTGGACGCGGGACGCGAGACCGACGGCCACGGCCAGCTCGGGTACGTGCTGATTGAGAAGGTCGACGTCGACGCTGCCCGCGGCGATCGGGAAGTCGCCGGTCGGGTCCCACGCGAGCGTGGGACGGTCGAAGATGCGGCTGAGGTCCTGATCGAGGCCGGAGAGACGCGAGCCGCCGCCCGAGAGCAGCACCTCGTCGATCCCCAGCTCGAACTGGTTCTCGAAGTACTCGAAGGAGAGGCGCACCTCGGCGGCGAGGTCGTCGACGGCCGGCGCGACTGCCTGCCGCACACGCTCGTGCTCCTCACCGGGGTTGCGCTTCAGCATCTCCGCCTCGCCGTGCTTGAGGCTGAGGCGGTTGGCGATCGCCGTCGTGAAGGCGGTGCCGCCCGTGTGGATCTCACGCGTGAAGAGCGAGACGCCCGCCCGCATGAGGTTGACGCTGGTCTTGGTCGCGCCGACGTCCACGAGCGCGGAGACGCGGTTGCCGGCCTCGGGGTTGATGCCGACGGCGAGCTCGAAGGCGTTGCCCAAAGCGAAGACGTCGACGTCCACCAGCTCGGGGTGGAGGCCGGCGGTCGCCAGGACGCGCAGCTGCTCGTCGATGACCGCGCGCTTGCAGGCCACGAGCAGGACGCGCATCTCGTTCGAGCCGAGGTTGCCGATCCCCTCGACCTCGAACGGCTGGCAGTCGAGCACCACCTCGTCGACGTCGAACGGAATGTACTTGTCCGCCTCGTACCGGATCGCGTTGCGCAGGTCGTCCGGCGACATGCGGAACATCGTCAGATAGCGGACGATGACCGACTTGCCGGACACGCTGGTCACGACACGGCGGGAGTGGAAGTCGTTCGAGCGGAGCAGCTCGAGCACGGTCTCAGGCACCGCGTCGGGGCTCGGGAGTTCGGCGTAGCCGAATCCGGTGATGACGGGTCCATTCGTCCACGTCATCTCCACCGCCTTGACGGAGTGGGTGCCTACGTCGAGCCCGATGAAGCTCTTGGCTTTGGTCATTCGCATGGCGCGTCCTCGGTGTCCGATTGCCCTCACGGGGAGGCCGGGAACCTTGTCGACCCGCCCTCCGGGGCACCTTGAGCCAGTTCCCTCCGGGGCGTCGACATTCATGAACGCCGCCCCGTCTGGAGCCGCCCCCCCGCCGAGGCCGGTTCCTTGGGCCTATCGGCTGGGTAGGCGAATCCGCTGGACGCCCGTCTCAGGGGGTGACGGTGCGCTTTGCGACGTTGTGAGACGGTCGGGGGTTAACAGGGGCCTGACGTTCGGGCGGGGCTTGGGCAAGGGGAGGCGGCCTCATATCCGAACGCAACTGGAGCATGCGAATCGGGCGGGCGTTCGCCTCTCGACTCGCCCTTCGACTCGCTTCGCTCGCTCAGGGACTTCGTCTCGAGGCTCCGGCCGCCCCTACGGCGGGTCGCTGATGCGCAAGCCACTGGATGATCGGTCATCCAGCGGTGCTCGTCGCGGCGAGGGGCTGTAGGGGCGGCCGGAGGAGCTCTGAGCGAGCGAAGCGAGTCGAAGAGCGACGAACGCCCGCCCGATTCGGATGCTCCAGCGACCTGCGTGGGCGGGTGGATGTCCCTCGGTCGGTTGCGCCGTGTGCCTGTGCGTGTGCGTGGGCGTGGGCGCTACGCCGGCCCCGTCCCGATCGGCTCGACGTTCGCCATCAGGAGGGCCTCGACCTCGTCGGCGCTCGAGAGCTTGAGGCACTCGGACGCCAGGCGCCGCGCCTGGAGCATCGTGAGGCTGCGCAGCAGACGACGTACCCGGGGGATGTAGCCCGGCGTCAGGCTGAACTCGCGCAGGCCCATGCCCAGCAGGAGCACGGTGTAGATGGACAAGCCCCCCATCTCGCCGCACGTGCTGACGGGGATGTTGGCCGCCGTGGCGGCGTCGATCGTGCTCTTCAGCAGACGCAGGATGCTGGGATGGGAAGGCCGGAACAGCGGCTCGACGCGCGGGTTCATGCGGTCGACGGCGAGGTCGTACTGGATGAGGTCGTTCGTGCCGATCGAGAAGAAGTCCGCCTCTCCGGCCAGGACGTCGGCCGTGATCGCGGCGGCGGGGATCTCGATCATGATCCCTACGGGTACGTCCGCGCGGTGCGGGATGCCTGCCTTTGCCAGCCCGGCAGCCTCCTCCGCCAGCATGGCCTTCGCGCGGCGGACCTCCTCCACGCTGCCGACCATCGGGAGCATGATGCGGACGTCGCCCTCGGCCGCGACCCGCAGGAGGGCGCGCAGCTGCACGCGGAACGGCTCCTCGTGCGCGAAGCACCAACGGAGAGAGCGGACGCCGAGCGCGGGGTTGGGCTCCGGGTCCGTGGGCTCGATCGGGCTCTCCTTGTCCGCGCCGAAGTCGTACGTGCGGATCGTGAGCCTCCCGCCGTTCAAGCGCTCGAGCGTCGAGCGGTAGGCGGTGATGTGCTCCTCCTCCGACGGCAAGCCGCCCTCGGACTCGTAGAGGTACTCGGTCCGGTAGAGGCCGACACCCTGGGCGCCGCGCGCCAAGCCGGCGTCGACGTCCAGGGGGTACTCGATGTTCGCGAGGAGGATCGCGCGGTGGCCGTCGATGGTCTCCGGCGGCAGGTCGCTCTCCTCGAGCAGCCGCGCCTCGAGGCGCTCGTACGCGCGCCCCAGCTCCACGGCGCGCTCCATGGCGGCCGCGTCCGGCTCGACGACCACGCGCCCCTCGCTGCCGTCGATCCAGATCATCTGACCGGGCGACACGAGCGCCGTGACCCCCTCCACGCCGGTGACGCAAGGGATCTCGAGGGACTTCACGATGACCGCGGTGTGGCTCGTGTGACCGCCCTGCTCGAGCGCGATGGCGGCGATGTTGCGACCGCGCAGTTGCACCGCCTCGGACGGCGTGAGATCGCGCGCCACGATCACAACGGGACCGTCGCCGTGGTCCGTCTCCGGGCCGGCGGGCATCATGCCGCGCAATGCGCGTCCCAGGCGCCGGCCGATGTCGATGATGTCCTTCGCGCGTTGGGAGAGCAGCGGGTCCTTGACCCGCGCGATGCGCGCGGCCGCCGCGTGGATGACCGTCTGGACGGCGTGCTCGGCCGTGACCCCCTCGCGGATCGTGGCCTCGAGCTGCGGGAGGAAGTCCTCGAGCATGGCTCCGTGGGCCGTGAAGATCTGGGCGATGGCGTCCTTGCTCGCCGCGAGGGACTCGTGGAGCGCCGCCAGGTCCTCGCGCGCCAACCGGCTGGCGCGACGCAGGCGCTCGACCTCCTCCTCCACGTCGCGCGGAGGCAGGGCCGCCGCGGCCCGGACATCGTGCGTCTCCTCGTAGAGCAGGGCGCGGCCCACGCCCGACCCGCCGCAGACCGGGATGCCGTCGAGCACGTGCATGGCGTTGGCGGTGTCCATTTGGACGCGACAGTGTAGGGGGACGCCCGCGCTCGTCCGAATCGCGGCGTGCCGGTGCTGATAGAGCGCGCCCGCGCTCGTCCGGATGGCGCCGTGCCGGTGCCGGTGCCGGTGCCTGGCCCCGTGAACGTGAACGTCTGCGTTTGCGTTCCCGCCGTGGGCCGTGGCCGTGGCCGTGGCCGTGGCCGTGGCCGTGGCCGTGGCCGTGGCCGTGAACG
>JASJDY010000167.1 GCA_030065025.1 Planctomycetota bacterium | reverse complement strand
ATAAAATCTATTGATCGTTGCTAATCATTGCATGAATCAATGTGCTCGATCGTGCCGTCGAATCCCTGAACACACAGCGAAGGGAGATCCGACCATGTCCCAGCCCGACGAGAACCGACGACGCACCATCTGGGCGACAGCCCTCATCCTGGTCCTCGCCGCGGCGATGGCCCTCCCCGCCTTCGGCGGTGAGCGCCACGCAGCGAACGATGATCGCAATCGGGACGTCGAACGCGACACGCTGCGCGCGCTGTTCCACGACCTGCGCGCACTCGAGCCGATCCAGGTCGGTCCGTTGACCGTCGTTCCGCTCCGCTCCCAGGACGACACGAAGCGGGTCAGCGTCTCCGGGCACCCCAGCCTGTTGACGGCCGAGATCGTCGGCGCTGATCCGAAGCAGCCCCGGCTGAAGCTGAAGAACCCCACGAGCCGCACGGTGCTCGTCACCGCAGGTCGCATCGCCTACGCCCGCAGTGCGGAGGTCGTCCTGGCGCACGACGTCGTGGTGCCTGCCCGCGGCTCGGCCACGGCCCGCGCGCTGCCCGGCTCCTTCGACGAAGGCACGCTGACTGAAGGTGAAGCGCTGCGCTGGTACCCGCGCTGGGCTCCGCCCGAGCTGCGCGAGACCATCGTGACGGATGCTTCTTCGTATGACGTGAAGCACTTCCTGGGTCTGTTCCACGCTGTTGTCGGTGAAGAGCGGAACCGTATACCGGCTCTCCGTGACGTGCTGTCCTCCGACTGGGCCAGCAAGCTCGACACCCAGGTGGCGCAGGTCATGCACGAAGCCCGCTTCCGCGGCGAGAACGTCGTGGGCTTCGTCTCCGGCCTGCACGGCTATCCCGTGATGCTCCAGCTCTTCGGTTCGCCCGAGCTGCATCGCAAGAACGCACCGGCACTGCTCGTCTCGCACGGGATCCGGTCAGCCGCCTTGAAGGCGCGCGCCGACTCACTCGGCATTCCGCTGCACAAGGGTGAGAAGGCCTCCAAGGCCGTGCTCAAGGCGACGCACGAGCTCCTGGCCACGCTGCGCGAAAAGAGCCGCAAGGAGGCCAAGCAGCTGGACGACATCACGGGCATCTACGGCCCGGGCGTACTCGGACGAGCACTCTGGTACCGCGACCGTCCGGTCCACGTGACGGCATTCCCCCACGACCCGTACGCACCGGCCCTCTGGGCGCGCAGCTTCCTGCTGCCGGCCAAGTCCCTGACGCCCCCGGTGCCCCAATGATCGCTTCGAACTCCATCCACCACGACCCCGCCGCTCACAGCGGCCAGACCAGGAGGCCATCATGCCCATCGATCTGAACCCCATGCCGGACGCTCCGATCGTGCACGTTCGCTCGCGCTCCGACACGGAGTTGCCCTTCTCGAAGGGCATCCTGGCCACGAGCCTGCTCGCTACGGGGATGCGCACCGAAGAGGCCTATCACGTGGCCACGGTGATCGGACGAACCCTGGTGGGTCGCGGCCTGACTGAAATCCGATCGGGCGAGCTTGCGGAGCTCGTAGCCGAGACGATTGCGTCGGGTCCCGGCCCCACGTTCGCCAGGCGCTACGTCGCCTGGCGCCGGACCCGGCGCTCGGGACGGCCGATCGTGATCGCCCTGGCCGGTGTCTCGGGCGTCGGCAAGTCCACGATCGCGGCCCGCCTGGGACTGCGCCTCGGGATCAGCCGCGTGCTCACCACCGACGTGATTCGCGAGGTGCTGCGCACCGTGGTGCCGACGACCGTGCTGCCCGAGCTCCACGTCTCGAGCTTCGAACGTTCCGAGGTCCCGGCCATCGCGGATCCCGAGGATGGATTCGCCCTCCAGATGCGTGCCGTCCATGCGGGCAGTCTGGCGGTCGCGCAGCGGCTCGTCGCCGAAGGCCACGACGTGATCCTGGAAGGCGTGCACGTGGAGCCGGGCGCGATGCGGCGCGGCCTCGAAGTGGCCGGCTCGAACGCCATCGTCATCGAGCGTCTCCTGACCCTGGACGACGTCGTGGCCCACGAGGCACGACTCGTGAAGCGCCGCCGCGATGCGCCGGCGCGACGCGGCGCGCGGCACCTGGAGCACCTGCACCGCATTCGCGACCTGCAGGATCGCCTGCAAGGCATCGCACGCAGTGAAGGTGTCCGCGAGCACGACGTCCTGGCTCCGGGCGGACTGACGGCGGGGATCGTCGACGAGATCACGTACGAGCTTCCGGTCGAGGAGGCTGTCCTCGCGTGAGCCCGCAACCGATCGATCTCCTGCTGCTCGACGCACACGGCGTCGTCCTCAACAACCCGCTCCGAGACTTCCTGCGGGAGCTGGCCGAGTTCACCGGCCAGCAGACCGCGGACGTGCTCGACCGCTGGTACACCGAGATACGTATACCGGCATGGACTGGCGTACTCGGCGACGACGAGCTGTGGACGGCCCTCAGCGGCTCGTCCCTCGTCGGCGGTCTCTCGGCCCGCGCCTGGTCCGAGCGACTCGAAGCACACTACGCGCCGGGGCCGGCCGCCCCCCACCTCGCTACGTGGCGTGAGCACGTGCCCGTGTGGCTCCTGTCCAATCACAGGACGCACTGGCTCATGCCCCGCCTGGAGCGCTTCGGCCTGCTGGAGCACCTCGATCGCGTGATCGTGTCCGACGACATCCGGGCAGCGAAGCCGGATCCGCGGGCCTTCGATCCTGTCCTTCGCGACTATGCGCCGGAGCGGGTGCTGTTCGTGGACGACCAGGTGAAGAACATCCGCGTAGCCCATGAGCTCGATCTGCGCACCGTGCTCGCCGAGGGCGAAGCGCAGGTCGGACGCGACGTCGGTCGGATCCTCTCTGGTCCTCGCGTGGACGCGGAGCAGGGCGCCCTGCGATGAAGCGCCTCCGCGGACCCTCTCCTACTTGACGACGACGTCGCGCGCGCCGCGGGGGATCGAGCGGAGCACGACGTCGTCCGGCCAGTCGACGTGCCAGACCTCGAGAACGTACGGGCCTGGCGGCAGACCGCGTACCTGGAACGTGCCGTCGTGTGCGACCTCTCCATCGATCTCGGCCCCCGAGGGGTGCTTCGCCTTGACGACCGCATCCGCCGGGTCGGGCAGGAGGATGCGACCGCGGATCGAGTCGCCCATCACCGGGGTCAGGACGAGGTCCTTGCGCGGCGCCTGCACGTTCGCGAGGAACACGTAGAGGTCCGAGTCCTCGAGCGCGCCATGGAGCGCCCCCTGCACGGGAGCGGCCAGGGCGAGTGAGAAGCGACCGTCGGACCCCACCGAGTCGTAGTCGTACACCTCGCGTCCCCGATAGGTTCCGGTGAAGCGCATAGCGAAATCGCCTGCGCGCTCGTGATGAATGCGACCCGAGACGACCCACGCGCGCTTCAGCTCGATGCGGAGCGGATCCGTGGGTACGAACAGCTTCTGACGTTCGTAGCCCAGGAAGCCGTCGCCGGAGGCGATGCGTAGCCTGTACCAGCCCCGCGGCAGCAACGGGCTCACGTAGCGCTGGCTACCTGCTGCGGCCTGCCTCAGTGAAACGTCGGGACCGGGTCCCCGGTGCGCATCCAGGGACACGAGGCGTCGCGGCAACGGCGCATCGTTGGGGGCAGCCAGCTCCACCTCGAGGCGATGCCCCTCGGGAATCTGCAGGCGACGCATCGCGGACGGGATGAGGTTCTCCGGCGTCCAGACCGGATGCGGCCACGCCCCGCGCGTACCGCGCGCAGGCCCGACGCGCAGCGTGAACGGACCGCTGCCCAAGGCCGCCAGCTCGTAGCGCCCGCGCTCGTCCGTGACCGCGGAGGCCAGCCGCTCGTCGTCGTCGAGGTAGTACGTGTCGCCCTCGAAGACATCGACCCGCGCGCCGGCAACCGGGGCGCCGTCCACGTCCACGACAACACCGCGCACCGGTCGTCCGCGCGGGACGGCGACCTCGATCTCCTGCCGCACCGACGGCACGGCGACGCCGCGCACGGGCATCCAGGGGCCGGGGGGCACGACATCCAGCACGAGCGCGCCCTCGCCGAGGCCGGACAGCTCGAAGCGCCCCTCGGCGTCACTACGTGCGCGCAGCTGCTCGAGACGCCAGCCGTCGCGACGCCCGTCTTCCGCGCTCCGGAGGAGGACCTGCGCGCCCTCTACGCCCACGCCGTCCTCGTCCACGACACGTCCGCGCAGCACGAAGCCCTCGGGCAAGCGCACGATCAGCTCCTTCGTGCGCACGTCGACACCGCGCACCACGTGGTACGGCACGGACGTGCGCAAGCCGCCCGCGCTCACGGGATGCTCGACGACGAGATCGAGCTGCGTGACGTCCCCCGGCACGCGCAGCTCGATCAGGCCGGGCGTGATCTCGCTGAGGTAGTCGTAGTCCAGACGCTCCCCGCCGACATCGCCCTCGCGATAGGCCGAGACCGTGCCGTCCACGATGGGCCGCGCCTGCGCGTCGAGCAGGGTGCCCTGCAGCGTCAGGGCCGTACGCCCGCTCGGCAGGGTCCAGCGGTGGATGGCGGGACCGGGACGAACCGTGTCCTCGAGCAGCTGGTCGTCGAGCTTCACGAGGTATGACGCACGATCGAGATGCTCGAGGCGGAACCAACCCGCCTCGTCGGTGGCGGTCTCGTAGGCCCAGGTCTCGCTCGTTCCGACGGGCCAGACCTTGACCTCGACACGCGCCGCCGGCGCACCCGCCGCGTCCAGGACGCGCCCCACGATCCGGCCGACGGACGTCCACGTGAGACGCACCTCGTCCTGCGAAGGAACGTCGACCGTGAACGTCTTCGCGTCCCGGCTGTAGCGGTCCGGTGGCCGCACGCTCACCTCGACCGAGCCCGCGGGCACACCGGCAACGACGAAGCGACCGAAGGGGTCCGTCTCCTGCCAGACATCGAAGGCGTCGATGCGCACGTGCATCCGATCGAGCGTGCGCCCGCGGGGATCCTGCACGCGCCCCTCGAGGACCGAGGCGGGCCTCAAGAGAAGCTCGATGTGTTGGTCGGCCGTCGCAGGCTCCGCCGGAATCCGGAACGGCTCGCTGCTCCGATCGCGCAGGACGGCCCGCAGCCACGTGCTGCTGTGACCCAT
Source organism: Planctomycetota bacterium (assembly GCA_030065025.1). Taxonomy (GTDB): domain Bacteria; phylum Planctomycetota; class PLA2; order PLA2; family JAEUHO01; genus JAHEIK01. The sequence goes on along the minus strand of JASJDY010000167.1, from coordinate 2,993 downwards.
CGGCAGCGGGAGCCGGAAGCGCCCACCTGCCCCCGAGCGCACGTCCTGCAGCACCTCGGCGCCCGGCGCGTTGCGATCCCGTGTGGCGTCGAGAAGGAGCAGCGCACCCTCGACCCCGTGCCCCTCTTCGTCGACGACGCTTCCGTTGAGCACACGCATCGGCCGGAGGGTGAGGTCGTGCTGCACGGTCGTGGGCTTCTGGACATGAGGCAGCGCCACAGCCCCGCCGGGTGGCAGTCGGAAGCGCATCCGGAGGTCACGCTGCGCATCGCGCTCGGGTCGCCGGTCGATCTCGAGTCCGTCGATCCCCGCCTGCAGGACGAGATCTTCGCCACTCGCACAGACGAGCCGGTACTCGCCGCGGGCGTTCGTCTTGCCGTGGGCGGCTAGATAGCGACCGAGGTCGACCCCCATGACGCGCACGGGGACCCCGCCCAGTGCACGTCCATCCCCGTCGCGCACGGTGCCCGTGACCGTGATGTCTGGCGGCAACACCACATCGTGCGTGAAGACGCCACCGGCAACGACGCGTAGCTTCCGTAGATCCAGCAGGGCGCCCTGGCGTGCACTGCCAACGAAACCGGCCCAGGTAACTCGGCCCGGCGGCACGTCGTCGACGCGCCACCGCCCGCTCGCGTCCGTCTCCACCACGAGCGTGCAGAGGTGCTCGCTCTCTCCCTCGGCCGGCGAGGTCACGTACAGGAACACGGACACCCCAGCGAGCGGCTTGCCGTCGTGCGTGCGAAGGCGTCCGCTGATGCTGGCCGTGTCGGACCCCACCAGCGTGACGGAGGGCAGGCCCTCGGGATCGAGCAGGACGAGGTTGTCGGCACGCCGACCCGGCTGCACGAACTGGAGGCCGAGGTCCAGTGAAGGAGCTGTCGGTACGCGCACGCCCCCCTTGGCATCCGTCTCGAAGACGTGCGTCCACCAGTCGGGATGGGCTTGCCGGCCGTCGACGCGCCCGACCTTGAGACTGCCCCAGCCACGGAGCGGTTGGCCCTTGCCATCGCGGATGCGGAGGTCGAGCTGCCGACCGGGCCCGACGACGATCCGAGCGAACGCACCCCGCCGCAGAGCGCGGGCGCTGAGGTAGACGGGCGTGGCGAACCACCCGGGACCGCACGTGACGTCCACGCGTACGTAGCGCGTGGCCGGCAGGCCACGCAGCACGAACCGGCCTTGGTGGTCCGTTCGGGCTGCACGCTCCGGAGCGTCATAGACGACCCGATTGCGGATGGCTCGCACGATGCCGCGCCAGTCGTAACCGGCTCCCTGCCTGCGAGGCGCGGTGCGGGCAAGCACGATCCGCCCGGGAAGCGGCGTCCCGTCCAAGGTCTCCACGCGACCGTGCAGGTCGCAAGGCCCCGCCCCCGGCTGGAACAGGTCTCCACGGACGGAGATCGCGGGCGTACCGCAGGGCAGTGGCTCGTCCGGCGACCAGCCGATGGGCACGTCGTCCGCCTGCTGGTTGTCGCGGGCACCGTCGGGCACCACCAGCAGGAAGCCGAGCACGAGCCCGGCCAGGCCCATGAGCGACCAGATCCATGTGCCGCGCCGCATGCCCTCTCCAGAGAAGGCAGCCTACCTCGGAGCGGTGAGGCCAGGCCGATTGACCCGACATCGGGAGCGGCCTACCGTGGCCGGCATGACACTCCAGGACTTCCTCCAGCAAGGCTGGGCCGATCACGACACCAAGACCGCCGACGTCGCCGAGCGACTCGAGCAGAACCTCGACCTCGTCACCGACGGGGACGGCGCCGCGGGCTTCATGAACCTGGCCATCCACGCCGTGGGCGACCACCTCGGGGATCGCGCGCGCTCGGCGCGCATCTGCGAGGACGCCTTCGCTCGCGCCGGTGATGACCCCGGCACCGGCACGTTGCTCTTCCTCGCCGTCGCGCGGCGGCTGGCCGGCGACGACGAAGGCGCGTCGGCCGCCCAGGCGCTCGCGGGCGACGATCCCGCACTGCCGGTCCGCATCGGCATGCTCGTCGCGCAGGGTCTCATGCATGCGGGCGACTGGGACGCCGCGGCTGCGCTCTACGGCAAGCAGATCGAAGCCGCCGGCGCCCTGGAGGAAGGCCACTCCGGTGAACGCGCGTGCGCGATCGTCTCGAACAACATCGCGACCGAGGTCCTGAACCTGTCGGAGTGGACCGAGACGCAGGGCCGGCTGATGGAGGACGCAGCCCAGAACGCGCGCACGTACTGGCTGCGCATCGGCAACTGGGTCAACGACGAGCGCGCCGACTATCTCCTGTCCGGCGTCTACACGAAGCTCGGCCGCCCCGCCGAAGGCAAGCAGCACGCCGATCGTGCACTGGCGACCATCGCAGCGGGTGACGGCGAGGAGAAGGTCGACGAGGCGTTCCTGCACCTCGCCCGCGCGGCGGCCTGCCGCGACCTCGGCGAGAGCGAGGAGCAGATGACCTCGATCGCACACGCCGAGTCGATCGCCGAGGGCTTCGAGCCGGACTGGCTCAAGCAGTGGTACCAGGAGGAGCTGGCGAAGGCCCGCTGAACGGAGAGCCCATGCTCACACCGCGCATCGAGACGAAGGAGCCGATCCATCTGATCGGACTGCATGCCCGCTTCATCGGCGGTACGTCCCCCGACAGCAACGCGGGCGAGGTCGTCGGGCCGCTCTGGGGACAGTTCAGCGCGCGGCTCCAGGAGATCCAGCGAACCGACGAGAGCGTCTGCTACGGCTACAGCTGCTGGGGCGACCCGGCCGAGCGCAGCCGTCCGGACGAGGTCGAGTACCTGGCGGGCGCGCCCGCCGCGGCGGATGCTCCTGTGCCGGAAGGCATGGTCGCCGTGGAGACGGCGGGCGGGCTGTACGCCGTGTTCGAGCACCACGGGCCGATCACGACCTTCCACGAGACCCTGCAGGCGATCTACGGCGAGTGGCTGCCGAGCTCGGAGTACGAGGGCAGCGGGCTGGGTGACGTCGAGGTGTACGACGAGCGCTGGAAGGACGGCGGGGAGGA
>JASJDY010000166.1 GCA_030065025.1 Planctomycetota bacterium | reverse complement strand
GTGGACGAGGCGCCGCATACACAGCGCGGGCGCGCGCCGATCGTCGGCGGGCGCTTCCGCGTCCAGCGTCCGGACGGCATGCCCGGTGCGCTGGCGCTCACGGTCACCGACGCCCGCGATGCCCACGGTCGCACCTTCCCGGCACGCCTGCGCCGCATCGTCGTGGACGCTGACACGCCGCGTCCCGTGACCATCCGCTTGGAGGCGGGCGGCGAGGTTGCCGGCCGCGTCGTCGACGGCAATGGCGATCCCATCGGCGGCGTGCTGCTCACTCTGACGCGCAAGGGGCAGACGAGTACGCCAAGCGTGCGCACGTCGGCCAGCGCGTGGAGCGACGAGTCCGGCCGATACCGGTTCGTCGGACTCGATCCTGGCCCGCACCAGATCGCGGTATCCCCCGGGACGGTCTACATCCACCGCCAGCCGCTGGAGGTGGAGACCGGCGACACGGATGTCGTCTTCGAGCTGAAGCGCTGGCGTAGCATCCGCGGCGTCGTGCTGGGGCTGGACGGAAAGCCCCTGAAGGGCTGCGTCGTCGCGCTGGGCCTCGTGCCCCAGACCTACGCCCGACCGCACCGCGGTGCAGTCAGCACGGACGACAAGGGTCGGTTCACGCTCTGGCGGGTGATGGAGGGCAAGCCGGTCCACGTCACCGCGTCGCCGCCCCGCGGCTCCGAGGGACCCGCGGTGCCCGGCACGACGCGCGACGTGCGCCCTGGTGCGCACGACGTCGTGGTGCGCCTCCGTCGCGGGGTCACGATCGAGGGCCACGTACGGGGCATCGAGGGAGAGCCGATTCCCGACTGCGCCGTGACGACCACGAACGTGCGCACGTCGGACGGAGAGCGCTCGAACTGGTACCACCGGCCGAAGACCACCACGGACGAGAACGGGCGCTTCGTGCTCGGCACGTTCCTGCCCGACCTCCTGGCGGATCTCAGCTTCGTCGTGCCGAGGAGCTCGAAGAGACGCTACTTCCCCGAGACCCGCAAGGGCATCGCGAGTGGGAGCCGAAAGCTCGACGTCGCCATGGAGCACGGCGTCGTGATTCGCGGCGAGGTGCAGGGCGTGGACGTGTCGCTGCTCAAGGGGCTGCGCCTCACGGCAACACCTGCCCTGACGGAGATGCGGCAGGTATCGGCGCGGACCACGCTCGACGGAACGACGGTGCGCTTCGAGATCGGACCCCTCAAGCCCGGTCCGCACCTCGTCAAGCCGAGCCTGCGCAGGTCGGGGCAGCTCTTCCTGCCGCGCGAGGTCCGCGCCGAGGCGCCGTCGAGCAACGTCGTCATCACGGTCGAGCGCGCCTGGTACGTCTCCGGGCGCGTGATCGCGAAGAACCCGCGCGGCTATCGCGTCCGGTTCCATCCGCCGGAGGGCAGGGGCCTGGACACGACCATTCGCAGCACGGACGGCACCTTCCGCCTCGGCCGTGTGCGCGATCACCCCGGTCAGCTCTTCGTGTCGCTGAACGGCAGCAAGCTGGTGGGCCTGCTCGAGAACGTGCTGCCCTCGAAGGGGCCCTTCGAAGTCGAGCTCGCGGAGGGGCGCACGATCTCCGGTCGTATCACCGACCTCGTCGGCAAGGTGAGTCGCGGCAAGATCATCGCCCGACGCGGGCAGGTCACCCTGAGTGCGGGCATCGCCGAGGACGGCTGGTTCGAGACGGCGCCGCTTCCGCCCGGCGCATGGACGCTCGAGGTCCAGGCCAGCCGGCCGTCGGGCGGCACGTACCTGGCGCCCGCCGAGGTGCAGGCGGGGGCCCGGAACGTCCTGATCCGCTACATCCCCTCGCGGTAGGGTCTCGCGCTGCCTCGGGTCGTCGGACGGCTCGGAGACACTGAGCCCTTCCCCCGGAGGCCCTGCGGATCCCGTGCTCGCGAGCCTGATCGAACAGCCCAAGCCCCTGCTCGTGCTCGCCGTGATCCTCGTGGTCGGCGTGGCCAGCGGCGCGCTCGCCAAGCGGCTGCGCGTGCCCAGCGTCACGGGGCAGATCGTGGCGGGCATCCTGCTCGGCCCGATCTTCCACGTCTTCAGCCACAGCACGGTCCAGGGCATGGCGCCCATCACGAGCTTCGCGCTCGGCCTCATGGCCGTGGCCGTCGGCAGCCACCTCAACGTGGCCCGGCTCTCGGGGGCCACGAGACGGCTGGTCATCCTGCTCGTCTGCGAGGCCCTGATCACGCCGGTGATCGTCTACGGCACGGTCATGCTCACGGGCGCGGCCACGTGGACGACCGGCCTGCTGATTGCCACGATCGCGATCTCCACGGCACCGGCGACGATCCTCGCGATCGTCAAGGAGACACGCTCGAAGGGCGTCTTCGTGAAGACGCTCGTGGCGGCCGTCGCTCTCAACAACATCGCCTGCATCCTGCTCTTCGAACTCGCACACATGGTCGCGCTCACCTCGCTGACCGACGGGCAGGACATCGGCGTTGCGGTGTGGCTCGAGCCGCTCAAGGCACTCGGCTACGCGCTTGCTCTGGGTGGCGGCGTGGGCGTGATCCTGGTGCTCGCCACGCGGCACGTCGTGCGCAGCGACCGGCTCGCCACGCTCTCGCTGATCGCGATCCTCGCGACCGCGGGGCTCGCGAGCCAGATCGAGGCCTCGGCGCTGCTCAGCTGTCTGTTCCTGGGCATCGCGCTCGCCAACCTCAGCCCGGACAAGGAGGAGATCGGACACGAGGTCTTCGACAGCTTCGAGACCGCAATCTTCGCGATCTTCTTCACCCTCGCCGGCATGGAGCTGAACTTCGACTACTTGGGCGAAGCCGGCATCCTGGCCGTGCTCGTGTTCGGCGCGCGCATCGTCGGGAAGCTGCTGTCGGCGAACATCGCGATGCGCGCCGCCGGCGCGACGAATCGCGTGCGCAAGAACCTGGGCCTCGCACTCCTACCGCAGGCGGGCCTGGCCGTCGGTCTCATGCTGCTGGTCACCGAGGATCCGCGCTTTCCCGAGGACGTACGGGGCCTGATCCTCGCGCTCGTCCTGACCGTCGTGTTGCTCAACGAGATCGTGGGTCCGATCGTCGCGCGCATCGCGCTCGCCCGGTCAGGCGATCTCGGCAAGGACCGCGCGCGCCTCATCGACTTCATCCACGAAGAGCACATCATCACGGACCTGAAGGCCGACACGCTGGAGGAGGCCATCGGGCGACTGACCGACGTGCTCATCCGGCGCAACAACCTGCAGGTCGACCGCGAGAAGCTGCTCGCCTCGGCGCTCCAGCACGAGGAGTGGGGCTCGACGTGCCTGGGGGAGGGGCTGGCCGTGCCCTTCGCCGACCTCGAGGAGGGGCGGCGCATCGTGGGCGCCGTCGGCATCAGCTCCGAGGGTCTGGCCTTCGACACGCCCGACGGCGAGCCGGTGCACTGCATGGTGTTGCTCGCTACGCCGCCCAGCCAGCGTGATCACCGCAACGAGGTGACGGCGGCGTTCGCGACGGCGATCCTGAGCGACTCGAACATCGAGCATCAGCTCTATCACGCCCGCAGTCCGGCCCACGCCTACGAGCTGCTGCACCACGACGAGGCCGAGGACTTCAATCACTTCCTGGAGGATTGACTCGGTCCCCACGAAGCACGGCGCGCAACGTGAACGTGGACGTGAACGTGAACGTGCACGATCAAGAGACAATCGCCGGTTAGCCAAACGCCTCACCGCGGCGGCGAGATGGAGGCCTTGACCTTCCTGCTGCGCTTGCCACCGCCCTCGAGGATCTCCACCAGCGTGATCTCCTTGGATGGGAACATGCCGACGTAGCCCTCGCCCGTGACGCGTGCGAACCCCTTCGCGTCCATCTCGAAGAGCGTGGTCTCGTCTCCCGGCACGACCCACGGCAGAGCCCCTAGAAGCTCGCTCTGGACCCGCAGGCGACGGAGCGGGCCGAGGTCTCCTTCGAGCACGTCGCCGGGTCGGAAGCCGTACCCTTCACGAAGCACGACCTTGTGCCGGAGCTCCTGCCCACCTTCGACCTTCAGCCCCATGAGGTGGCCCACCGGTGAGAAACGCGAGCCCCCCCAGGTGAGCACGTCGTAGGTGCCAGGGCGCACATCCTCGAGCGTCTGCGTGAGTCGACCGTCGCTGCGCATCCAGCTCATGCTGACCGGGGCGACCTTCCAGACGGGCGATGCATCCTCGTGTCTGCGCAGCAGGGTCAATCCCGACGTGACGCGGGAGCCTGCGTACTGCGAGTCCTTGGCGTGCTCCAGCAGAAGGTGCACGGTCGCATGCTCGAGGTCTCGCTCGAGGACGACGTCGAGCCGCAGCTCCTGGTCGCGCTTCGTGATCTCGATGGTGCGCTCCGACGGCTCGACGTAGCCGCGGTAGCGCAGGCGGAGAACGTACGCGCCCGGCGCGATGCCACGTCCGTGGGCGATGGTGTTGTCCGACTGCCAGTCGCTATCGAGCTCGAAACCGCTTTCGGTGTGCGCGAGGCTCGTGAAACCCCAGCCGCCCGAGCCGAGCGGTAGTGGCTTCTTGGTCGCTGCATCGATCAGGCGCAGATCGATCGTCGCGGACGGCACGAGCTGTAGGACGACGCTCTTGGCTACGCCGGGGAGCTCGACCCAAGCGGGATCCGACGTCAGTCCAGGTGCATCGGCGGTGAGGAACGCCTTGGCACCCGCCGGCAGACGCAGGGGTGTCTCCTTGCCCGTCTCGACGAAGAGATCCCACTCGGCAGCCAGGTCTTCGCCCGGTCGAGGAAACTCCGACGCGCCGTCGGTTGGGAGCCGAACCCGCAAGCGCGCGTCTTCGAGCGGCTCCTTGCGCGGCGGCGCCTTCACGGTCACCGTCAAGGCTGGGGAAGGCTCGAGCACAAGCCGGACGGCCTGCTTCGGGTCGAGGTCCAAGACGTGTGCGCGCTCGTAGCCGGGCGCCCAGGCACACAGGAGCGACCGCGAAGCGTAGGCCATCTCGATCTGCCATCTGCCGTCTGGGTCGGTACGCGCCTTCCAGGTGTAGGGGGAGTCCAACACCGCCGGTTGGTCCTCCTTGGTGCGCAGATAGACCAGCGCGTTGACGATCGGCTTGCCCGCCGGATCCACGACCACGCCGCGCAGCGTGTCGTCGCCCATGGGGATCCCGTCCGCGGGATCCTGACTTCGGAGCCACTCATCCTCCGTGGGGCTGGTCTCCGGGTCCGGTTCGAGGCGAGGGGCAGCGCCCTTGGCCGTGAGACCTGGTGCTTGCTGCGGACCCGGAACAGGGTCATCGGCTCGGGGGCTGCGCCCGGCCCCGCCTGCGTCCGGCCGCGTCAGTAGGAAGACCAGCCCCGCGAGGCCGAGGATGCAGACGGCGAACAGAGCGGGGCGCACGGCGGCCATTCTGCCTGCCTTTCCCAGCCGAAGGTCCCGCCAAAGCGACGAAACCTCGAAGTCTGACGATCCGTCAAAGACGCATCATGAGCACGTCGACCCGCAAGGCACGAGAGGTCCAGGCCCGCGAGCGGCTGATCCTCCGCACCGCCGAGGCCATGGTGGCCGAGCGCGGGTACCTCGGCATGAACATGGACCGGATCGCCGAGGCGACCGAGTACAGCAAGGGCACGATCTACCAGCACTTCGCCAACAAGGAGGAGATCGTGGCCGCCCTCTGCGTCGAGGGCGGCGAGCGCCGGGTCGAGCTGTTCCGCCGCGCCGCGAGCTTCGACGGCCGGCCGCGCGAGCGCATGACCGCGATCGGCGTCTCGACCGAGCTGTACCTGCTGCTGCACCCGGGCCACGTGCAGATGGAGCAGCTCTTCCACACGGAGTCGATCCGCGAGAAAACGCCCGAGTCCCGCCTCCAGCTGCTCTTCGCCACCGAGCTAGGCTGCATGGACGCCGTCGTCGGCATCGTGCGCGACGCGGTGACGGAGGGCGACCTCACGCTGCCCGATGACGTGGCGCCCGAGGACGTCTGCTTCGGCCTCTGGTCACTCACCTACGGCGGTCAGAGCCTCATCGCCGCGAAGCCCCACCTCGGCGAGGTGGGCATCGCCGAGGCCGCCGCAGCCCTGCGCCGCAATCAGCACGCGCTCATGGACGGCTACGCGTGGGGTCCCGCATCCCACGCGTGGGACTACGACGCCACGCGTCGCCGCATCCTCGCCGAGACCTTCCCGGAGGAGGCCGCCGCGACCGGCCTCGTCTGAGTCAGCCCCTTCCACGGCGCCGCCCCTGCCGGCGCTCGTGACCACCCCCCGGAGCGGACCCGCGGGTCCGACCAACCATGCAGAAGAGCCGCACCATCGCCGGCGCCCTCGTCGTCGTCCTGCTCGTCGGGGCCGGCCTCGCCACGCGCATCATCCCCGCCCCGGACGCCGGGGCCGAGGCGGCTCCGCGCGTGTTGCCCGTCGCCACCGTGAAGCCCGAGGCCGCGGAGGGCTACCGACAGGCACGAGCCTTCACGGGTGAGATCCGTGCACGCCGCACCAGCGGCGTCGGCTTCGACGTCGCCGGACGCATCCTGAAGCTCCACGTCCAGGCGGGCGACGTCGTGTCCGCTGAGCACGAGCTGGCACAGATCGACGTGCGCCGCGTCGAGGCGGAGATGGCGCGCCTGAAGGCGCAGCGCGCGGAGGCCGCGGCGATGCTCGCCGAGATGAAGGCGGGCCCGCGCCGTGAGGTCATCGACGCCTCGCGTGAGGTCGTGCGCGAGCTGCGGCTGCGCGTCGAGAGCCTCGAGCGACGCAAGACGCGGCGCGACGCACTGCGCTCGGACCGGCGCATCTCCGAGGAGGAGCTCGACGACGTCTCGACGGAGCTCGCGACGACGCGCGCGCGGCTCCAGGCCGCCATCCAGCAGCTCGCCGAGCTCGAGAACGGCACGCGCCCCGAGCGCATCGCCGCGCAGCAGGCACGCGTGGATCAGCTCGATGCCAGCCTGGCCCGCCTCCAGATCGACGTCGACGACGCCGTTCTCAAGGCGCCCTACGCAGGCCGCGTCCTCGAACGCCACGTGCACGAGGGCGTCGTCGTCCAGCCGGGCCAGACGGTGCTGACGTTGGTCGAGGACGGCCACCTCGAGGCGCGTGTGGGTCTGCCGGTGGACGTCGCGCTGGGTCTGAAGCCCGGCACCACGTACGACGTGCGCGTCGACGACGAGACCTTCAAGGCGACGCTGCGCGACCTGTTGCCGGCCACCGATCCCGCCACCCGCACGCAGGCCGCGGTCTTCGATCTGCCGCAGCGTGCGCGAGGTCGCGTTGTGCCGGGCCAGATCGCCAGGCTGACGTTCGACGAGTCCGTTGCTGTGCGCGGCTGGTGGCTGCCCTCGAGCGCGCTTGCACGCGGCGTGCGCGGGCTGTGGTCCGTGAAGGCCGTCGCTTCCGAGGGCAAGGCCAAGGGCGTCGTCGTGAAGCACCAGGTCGAGGTCCTGCACACGGAGGGCGACCGGGTCCTCGTGCGCGGCACGCTCGGTGCCGACGACCTCGTGATCGTGGGGGACGGCGAGCGCGTCGTGCCCGGCATGCAGGTCGAGCCGTCCCTCCAGGCCGGTCGCTAGGCGGAGACACAAGCGATGGCCGACCTGCTCTACCGCAACCGCCGCCTCCTGGTGCTGGCCCTGCTGCTGATCTTCGCGTCCGGCGCCGGCGCCTTCACCCAGCTTCCGCGCCAGGAGGACCCGACGCTCACGCCGCGCTTCGGCCTCGTGCTCACCTACCTGCGCGGCGCGAGCGCCGAACGCATGGAAGCGCTCGTGACGGAGAAGCTCGAGCGCGAGCTGCGCGAGATGGAGGAGATCAAGGTCCTCTCCAGCACGTCGCGCGGTTCGGTGTCCGCAATCCAGATCGAGCTAGGCGACGACGTCATGGACGTCGACACCGTGTGGTCGCGCGTACGCGATCGCTTCGGCGACGTGCATCCGACGCTGCCGCCTGGCACCACGATGCCCGAGCTGCAGGACCGTGAGCAGACCGATGCGTTCACGCTGATCGCGTCGCTGCGCTGGGCCGCAGACACCGAGCCGAACCTCGCCGTGCTGCGCCGTCTTGGCGAAGAGCTCCGGGAGCTCGCGCGCGACGTGCCGGGCACGGCCTTCGTCGATCTCATCGGCGCACCCGAGGAAGAGGTGCGCATCGAGTTGGATCG
>JASJDY010000165.1 GCA_030065025.1 Planctomycetota bacterium | reverse complement strand
GCAAGAACGCCGCTCGCAGCTGCCCGTGTACGGTTGGCGGCATGTCCGCCTTCGACCGCTTCCTGCGCAGCCCCTGGCCACTGGTGCTGGGTGTCCTGTTCCTGGCGCTGGCGGTATGGCGCCTCACCGGTGACGTCGACACGCGCACGGCCGCGATCGCGGGCACCAAGGGCGGCGTGTGGATCTGCCTGGGACTCAGCGCGCGTGTGAGGCGCGGCGCCCGGCTCTTCGTGGCCGTCGCGATCGCGTGTGCGGTGCTCGGACTCTGGATCCTGAGCTGAGCGGACAGGCGGTGCTGCGCTCCGTGTTCTCTGTGGTTTCTTCAGAGACGAATCAGGAGACCGCCGCTCGCGGCTTCCGGATCGCGGAGAACGTGGCGCGCTTGCGCTTGCGCTCGGTCTTCTCGTTCAGCGAGTCCAGGTGGGCCTTCAGCTTCTTGAGCGTCTTCGTGTGGATCTGGCACACGCGGCTCTCGGAGATGCCCATCACGCGGCCGATCTCCTTCATCGTGAGCCCCTCCTGGTAGTAGAGGGCGATCACGGTGGCTTCGTTCTTCAGCAGTGTCTGCATCAGGGCCCGCGCCAGGTCGTTGGCCACGAGCTTGTCGAAGGGCATCTCGCTCTCACGGTCCATGAGGGCGTCGAGCTTGCGCAGCACGCGCGGATCGTCGTCGTTCTCCTCCTGCTGACACAGGGTGTAGACGCTGATGAGGTTCGACTCGCGGCGGAGCTTCTCCGCCTCGGCGGGCGTCATGTCCAGGTAGCTCGCCATCTCGTGGTTGCTCGGCTCGCGCCCGAGGCGCTTGCGCAGGTGCGTGAGCGCGTCGTTGTAGGTCCCTGCGCGGTTGCGTACGAGGCGCGGCACCCAGTCCTGGGCCCGCAGCTCGTCGAGGATGGCGCCGCGCACGCGGGTGGCGCAGTAGGACTCGAAGGGCGTCCCACGCTCCAGGTCGTAGTTGTCGATGGCGCGCATGAGGCCGAAGACGCCGGCGCTCCGGAGGTCCTCGACGTCGATCGAGCGGGGCAGGCGGGCCGCGATCCGGTTGCCGATGACCTTGACGAGGTAGTGGTAGGTCTCGACCAGCTGGTTGCGGAGCGCGACGTCGCCGGTGGCCTTGTATGCAGTCCAGACGGCGCTCATGTCCGGGCCCTTGCGGCGCCGCCGGGCGGGTCGGCGGGGGGCGGGATTGACGCGCGAACGCGAAGGGGCACGCTCCGTGGCTGCGAGAATGGGCATCGTCGGACCTCCGCTCCCCGCCCTCCGGGCCCCCTCCCGGGTCCCGAAGTGACGTCCGAGACCGATCCTGCCCCTGCCTGCAGAGGCCGCAAAGCCCAAAAGGCTTACCAGTCAACGAGTTACGGCCATCGGGACTTTCGGGCGCGAACCGCAAGACCTCGCGTAGCGCCGGGGCAAATGCCGTCTAACACCACAACATGTTGTGCTGCTAACAGAGTGCATACACAACGGTTTTTCGCCGTCGCACCCCTGTCACAGGTCGGTGACAGGCCGTGGCGCGAGGTCGTCAGGGTGTTGGGCAGGGCGCGGAGGTGCCCCGTAGGACTGTCGTGTACCACGACCGGCGGACAGCGGTCGGCGGTACAACGCGGCTCACCCGCGCGGAACGCCAAGCGCGTGAAAGGACCCCCATGCCCGATCTCATGGAACGCGTCGTCGCCCTGACCAAGCGCCGTGGCTTCATCTTCCCGTCCTCGGAGATCTACGGCGGCCTGCAGGCCACGTACGACTACGGGCCGGCCGGCGTCGAGCTGAAGCGGCTCATCAAGGACGACTGGTGGCGCGACATGGTGCGCGAGCGCGAGGACGTGGTGGGCCTCGACGCCTCGATCCTCATGGCGGCGCGCGTCTGGGAGGTCTCCGGCCACGTCGCGGGCTTCAACGACCCGATGGTCGACTGCAAGACGTGCAAGGGGCGCTTCCGCGAGGACAAGCTCGCCGGATCGCAGTGCCTCAAGAAGAAGAAGATGACTCCGCTGGAGTGCGGCGGCGAGCTGACCGAGCCGCGTCTCTTCAACCTCATGTTCAAGACCAAGGCCGGCCCCATCGACGACGATGCGGCCACCGTCTACCTGCGGCCCGAGACGGCGCAGGGCATCTTCGTCAACTTCAAGAACGTGATGGACTCCACGCGCGTCAAGATCCCCTTCGGCGTCGCGCAGATCGGCAAGGCGTTCCGCAACGAGATCGTGACCGGCGGGCAGATCTTCCGCATGCGCGAGTTCGAGCAGATGGAGATGGAGTTCTTCTGCGCGCCGGGCACGGACGAGGAGTGGCACGAGTACTGGAAGGCCGAGCGGCTGCGCTGGTGGCAGGAGCTCGGCGTGCGCAAGGAGAAGCTGCGCATCCGGGATCACGAGAAGGACGAGCTCGCGCACTACGCGCGTGGCTGCGGCGACATCGAGTACGAGTACCCGTGGGGCTGGGACGAGGTCGAGGGCGTCGCCAACCGCACCGACTACGACCTGGGCCATCACCAGGAGGGTTCGGGGCGCGGACTCGCCTACCGCGACGACGAGAAGAAGGAGTGGGTCGTCCCGTACGTGATCGAGCCCTCCGGCGGCGTCGACCGCTGCTTCCTCACGGTGCTGTGCGACGCGTACGAGGAAGAGGAGAAGCCGAACGGCGAGGTGCGCACCGTGCTGCACCTGCACCCGCGGCTCGCGCCCACGCAGGTGGGGGTCTTCCCGCTCGTGAAGAAGGACGGCATGCCCGAGAAGGCACGCGCGATCTACGACGACCTCAAGCTGCGCTTCCGGGCGACGTACGACCAGGCCGGCTCGATCGGCAAGCGCTATGCGCGGCTGGACGAGGTTGGGACGCCGTTCTGCGTGACGGTGGACGGCGACACGGCGACGGACGGCACGGTCACGGTGCGCCACCGTGACAGCCTCGCGCAGGATCGGGTCCCGGCCGAGAACGTGGCTGCGTTCCTCGGGGATGCGATGGCGAGCTGGACGCGGGAATAGACGTTCTCCATCGTGCCTCTGCCCGGTCGGGCACGGGCACATGGCAGAGGCACCGGCACGGCGCGGCCCGAAGACGCACGACGCCTAGCCGGCCGCAATCCCGTGCAACAACGCCCGGATCGCGCGATCCGTGTAGGTCGCCGGCTCCATCTCCGGCAGATCCAGGGGATGCAGCGTCGACGCGCCCATGCCCATCTGCAACAGCAGGAACCCTGCGGTCTCTGCCTTCACGCCCCGGCGCAACCCCGATCCGCGGAACGCCTGCGCCAGCACCTGACCCACGCGCTGCGCACACGCCGCCGCGGCCGCCAGGATCTCCGGCTCCTCATGGACCATCGAGGCCGAGTTCAGGACCCGCAGCTCGTCCCGGTGCACCTCGAGGATCTTCGGTAGCGCCGCGCCAAGCGCCTTGAGCCGCGCCTGCGTGCCGCGTACGCCCTCGAGCGGTAGCTCGACGGTGGCCGCGAGTCGCTCCCCGACCCGCTCGAGCACGGCGCGGAAGAGGCCCGCCTTCCCGTCGAAGTGCCGGTAGAGGATCGGCTCCGTGATGCCCGCGGCCCGCGCCAGGTCGCGCGTGCCCGTGCCCTCGTAGCCGCGCCGGGCGAAGCACGGCAAAGCCGCGGCCAGGATCTGCTCGCGGCGCTCTTCGGGCCCCAGGCGCCGGCGGCGAACGGAGGAATCGGATTTCGACTTGCCCATGCAGCTAGCATACGCTAACTTAGTTTGTTAGCAAGCGCTAGCTAATGGAGATCAGTCATGGCCGGGACCGTCGAGGAGCGCCTGGACCTCATCGAACACCGCCTCTTCGTGCTCGAGCGGCACGTGCGTGCGCTGCGCATGGCGCGTGAACCAGCGGAAGCACCGAGACCCGAGTCCGAGGGGCTCCGGCCGCTGCCGCCGAAGCGCGCGCCGGCAAAGCCGCAGCCCGCCGCGCGCGAGCTGCCCCACGCCAAGCCGACCATCCCGCGTCCGACCACGCCCGTGCCGACGCGCAAGGAGCCCGCCCCGCCGGTCGACTGGGAACGGTTCTTCGGCATGGCGGTGCTCGGCCGCGTCGGCGTCGCCGCCGTGCTCCTCGCAGCCGCCTACTTCGCCAAGCTGGCCTACGTGCAGATGTCGGACACGCTGCGCGTCCTTTCCATCTACGCACTGGCCGGCCTATTCGTCGGGGTCGGCTTCGCGCTGCGGAGCCGCGTCGCCAAGACCTACGTCGCACTCCTCTGGGGTGGCGGCACGGCGGCTGCCTACCTGGCCGGCGTCGCCGCGCGACTGCGCTACGAGCTCGTCGACGCGCTCCCCGCACTCGCACTGCTGCTCGGCGCCTCCGCACTCGGCCAGTGGCTGGCCCGGCGCGTGCGCCTGCAGGCCTTCGCCAGCGTCGCGCTGGCGGGCGCGTTCGCTGCGCCGCTGCTCATCGCCAGCCCGACCGAGGACCGCACGGGGCTGATGATCTACCTGCTCGCGCTTCATGGCTGGTCGGCGTGGATCCAGCGGGTTTGGGGCTGGACGAGCGCGCGACTCGTCGGCGTCGCCGGCACCCTTCTCGTCGGCGGCATCTGGCTGGTGCAGCACGGTGGCATGGACACATCGACCTACGTCCATGTCCAGCTCTACCTGCTGGGTCTCATCGCTCCCGAGATCGTGCGCGTGGCACGCGGGATCCGCGTCGACGTGGATACGACGTGGCTGATTGCCGGTGGGCTCGGCCTCGCCCAAGGCTGGATGCTCATGGAGGCGGCGATGCGTGTGCACGACGTGCGCGTGCACGACGTCGTCCGCGGTCCGCTGCTCGTGTGCGTACTCGCCGCTGCACTTCTCGTGGCACTCAGCATCGCGCTCGCGCGCCGTGCACCCCTTGCGCGCAACCGCCACCTACCGCGCGCGCTCGCGCGCGTCGGCTGGGTGGCGCTCGCGATCGGCGCCTGGCTCACCGTGAAGACGCTCCCGGCCGACCTGTTCATGCGCCGTGAGGTCCTGTCGGTGCTCCTCCTCGGCGCCATCGGCGTCGGCGCGCTCGCGCTGCGGCGACAGCTCGGTGTCGGCGAGACGGGCGCCCTGGCCGCCTCGATCCTCGCGACCCTCGTGGCCATGGGCGAACGTGTCGCAAGCGATGCGTTCGCGCTGCTGCCCGCGGCGCTCATCGCGCCGACGGCCATCCTGCTCACGGGTAGGCGGCCCTGGATCCGCGCCGGCGCAGCCTGGGCCGGCCTGATCTCCGTGCTCTACGTGCTCGCTGAAGGAAGCGAGTGGCACACGGACTGGGTTGCGGGAGCTGCAGCTGGTGGCGCGCTCTGGCTGAGCGGCGTGTTCGCTGTCAGCCGGAAGCGGGCGGACCACGCACTCGCCCGCAACGCGGTCGTAGGCATGGGGCTCGTGACGTTGGTGTGGATGGGCAAGGCCGCCTGGTTCGGCCGTCCCCACTGGAGCTACCCGGACCTGCTCAACGGCGTGACGGCAGCAGCGCTCCTCATCGCGGGAGCGGCGGGCTTCGCCGCGACGCACCTGCGCACGGCGGGCAAGCGTGGTACCACGTCGCTGCCGACGTTGCTCTGGATCGTGACGGGTCTCGTCTTGCTGATGGCAGGCGGACGCGCCACGGCGCTGGCGACGCAGGGGCTCATGAATCCCGCCAAGGACGCGTGGATGCTCCTCTACCTCGCGTCGGCGGGTGCCACATGTGCGGCCGTCGGACGCTGGCGCGGGCAGCCGGTCGTCGTGCGCGCAGGTCTCGGCATCGTCCTCGCGGCGGGGCTGCTGGCCTTCCAGCGACAGCTACGCGACGTCACCACGGCGTGGTTCCTGCTCTCCCTGCTCGCCCCCACCGCCGGCGTCGCGGCGTGCGCGTGGCTGGCGCACAAGACCGATCGCTGGGTGGCGTGGGGCGCGACGCTGGGCTTGGGCATCATGGCCGCCGTGTGGAGCGCGTACGTGTACCTGGAGCGGCTCCCCGTGGAGCACGCGGTGATCAACCTGCGCTTCCTCGGCGGCGTGGCCATCCTCGGCGCGGGCTACCTGGTGCACCGCAGCCGGGCCGTGGCGGGCCTGCGCCGCGACATCGGGCGCGTGTTGGTGCTCGCCGGCGCGGCGTTCGGGTTCGTCGTGGGCCTGCTCGAGGTCTGGGAGGCCGTGCGCGACCTGAAGTACGCCTGGCCGGACGTCCTGGTGAGCGTCTACGCGACGCTCTACGCAGCGGGCTTGCTGGTGCTCGGTTTCTACCGTCAGGACACGCGGTTCCGCTACTCGGCGCTCGTGCTGTTCGGCGGCGTCGTGCTCAAGGTGGGCCTGCACGACCTCGCGACCGCAGACCGGCCGCTGCGCATCCTCGTGACGGGTGTGCTGGGCCTCGTGTTGTTGGCGGCGGCGTTTGCGTATGCGCGCAAGAAGGAAGACCACGTCCCCACCCAACGCGTGCGGGAAGCGAGTTCGGCGTGACGATGGGCCGCACGATGATCGCGCTCGCGATCCCGCTCGCGCTCGACCCTCGAACGGGTCCCGGAGCACGGCCGTAGGTCGAGCGCGTGAGCGAGCGGGAAGGCGGGGGATGCGCGTAGGACGTACACTGTTCGCATGAGCGAGGAAGGGACTCGCGGACACCCCGTCGACTACGAGGTGCATCCCAAGGCGGGGATCGTGTTCCTCGTGTGGGGCGCCATCCACACCACGGGTTCGATCTGGCGGGACGGCCTGTTCTCGGAACGAGCCTGGCCGAACCTCGCGGTAGGCCTCGGCTTGATCCTCTACGGCGCCGCCATGCGGACGCCGGCCGGCCGCGCGCGCCGGTGGCTCGTGCGAGGCTGGCTCGGCACGATCGTGGCCATCATCGCCTTGGCGTTGTTCTCAGCGACACGGTAGGCAGCGACGAAGGCCTACGCCTCCGATGCGCCCTTGTGCTCCACCTCGATCGGGGGGATGCCCTCGTGCGCCAGCGCCGCGGCGACCAGCTCGCGGAAGAGCGGATGCGGTCGCGTCGGCTTGCTCTTGAACTCGGGGTGGAACTGCACCGCCACGAAGAACGGATGGTCGTGCAGCTCGATGATCTCGACGAGGTCCCGCTCGGGGTTCGTCCCGCCGATCACCATCCCGCTCTCAACGAGCTCGTCGCGGAACTGGTTGTTGAACTCGTAGCGGTGCCGGTGGCGCTCGCTCACCATCTCGTCGCCGTAGGCATTGCGCGAGACCGTGTCCGCGCGGAGCGCGCACCGGTAGGCGCCGAGGCGCATCGTGCCGCCCTTCTCGAGGCCGGCCTGATCGGGCATGAGGTCGATCACCGGGTACTTCGTGTCGGCGTCGAACTCCGTGGAGTTGGCGCCTTCCCAGCCCATCACGTTGCGCGCGTACTCGATCGTGGCGCACTGCATGCCCAGGCAGAGTCCCAGGAAGGGCACCTTCTTCTCGCGCGCCCAGCGGATCGCCTCGATCTTGCCCTCGATGCCGCGCTTGCCGAATCCGCCCGGCACCACGACAGCGTGTACGCCGCCGAGCATCTCCTCGACCGTCTCCGGCGTGATCTTCTCGGAGCTCACACGCCGCAGGCGCACTTTGGCCTCCGCGTGGAATCCGCCGTGGTAGAGCGCCTCGTTGACGCTCTTGTAGGCGTCGCCGAGCTCGATGTACTTGCCGACGAGCGCGATCTCGACCTGCGCCTTCGGGTTGCGGATGCGCTCGAGCAGCGCGTGGTAGGCCTCGAGATGCAGCTCGTTCACGGGCAGGCCGAACCGCTCGAGGATCACACGGTCGAGGCCCTGCTCGATCAGCATCTGCGGCAGCTCGTAGATGCTCGTGGGGACGTCCTGCTCTTCGATGACGTGCTCGCGCGGCACGTTGCAGAACAGCGAGAGCTTGGCCTTGACGTCCTCGGGCAGCGCCTTCTCGGTACGGCAGATCAGGACATCCGGCAGGATGCCGATCTCGCGCAGCTTCATCACGCCGTGCTGGCTCGGCTTGGTCTTGAGCTCCTCGCTGGTGTGTAGGTACGGGATGTACGTGAGGTGGGCGACCATCGCGTTGTCGCGTCCCTCGTCGACGAGGAACTGGCGAATGGCCTCCATGAACGGCAGGCCCTCGATGTCGCCGACCGTGCCGCCGAGCTCGCAGAT
>JASJDY010000164.1 GCA_030065025.1 Planctomycetota bacterium | reverse complement strand
CGTCGAGCAGATGACGCAACTCGACATCCCGAAGCTGGTGGTCACGTGCAGCATCGAGGGACCGCCGGCGCTGCACGACGAGCTCCGTGGTCGCGACGGGGCGTTCGACAACATGATCGCCACGTACGCGGGACTTCGCGCCATGGACGGGGTCGACGTGTACCTCGGCATGACGCTGTCGGAGGCCAACGCGCACGCAGTCGACGACACGTTCGCCGCGGTGCGCGAGCACGTGCCCGACGTCGACTGGCGCGACCTGCACCTGAACGTCTACACCGAGAGCGGGCACTACTACGAGAACCTCGAGACCGGGATGCAGCGACCGAGTCAGCTGCAGGATGTGGTCGCCCGTGCGCTGAAGGCGCGCGAGGGTTCGTGGCATCCGACGGACGTGATCGAGGCGGCATACCTCAGGCTGCTGCCGGAGCACCTGAAGACCGGCCGTAGCCCGCTGCCTTGCAAGGCGCTACGCGCGGGCGTGTTCATCGACGCGCAGGGCGACGTGCACCCGTGCACGGTGTACGGGCGCAAGCTCGGCAACGTGCTCGAGACGCCGCTCTACGAGATCCTGGATACGGCCGACGCGGACGACGCGCGCGACGTGATCGCGCGTGACGCGTGTCCGGGCTGCTGGTCGCCCTGCGAAGCGAACCCGACGATCGTCGCGACCGCGCCCGAGTCCCTCACGCGCCGCCCGCGGAGTTGAACCGTGTAGGCACGGAGGCGCCTGGGGCGCGCCTGACGGGGAGGTGACCCGGGCTCGGTGCAGTACGGGGGATGAACCCCTCGTCCGGTCGCCGTCTGCTCGTGGTCCTGGGCGTGATCGTCGTCTTGGCGCTCGGCTACGTGGTGTGGGACGCCTCGCGGGCCGAGCTGGATGCGGACGACCCGGAAGCGGGTGATGCCTCGCGGCGATTGACCGCCGAGGGGGAGACTGTCGGTCTGGAGGGGCGCGGCGAGAAGGGCAAGGCTGTCCAGCCCACGAGCGACCCGACGGGCATGATCCTGCCGTCGCCCGTGGACCTCGAGGCGATCGATCGATTGCGGGACCTCCATGGCGTGGTCGTGCGCGCCGATGGCGCGCCGGTGGCCGGCGCCGTCGTGGAGGTCGTCCAGCACCCCTGGCGTCGCGGCTCGTTGCTCGCGCACGACGAATGGCACACGGAAACCACGGGACCCGCGACGCTCAGCGCCCGGGACGGCACGTTTGCGTTGCCCCTGACCCGCGGCATCACCGTGGCACTTCGCGTAAGCGCCGAGGGCTTCGCCACGATCACGCTGGAGGAGCGGCAGCCGGGCGAGCGCGTGCGCGTCGTGCTCCGTCGTGGCGTCACGCTCGTGCTGACGGCGAGGGACCCGGAGGGCAATGCCGTACCCGGCGTCCAGGTGACGCTCGGTGGGCGCGGTGCGGAACAGGGCACGGGGTTCCGGGCGCGGGGCGTCTGCGACGCGGAGGGCGGCTGCCGCTTCGAGGAACTGCCCGCGAGAGGTCGCGTCCGGATCGAGGCGCGCGCCGGTCCCCTCGGCGGCTGGGCTGATCGCTGGGAGACGGTCGAGCTTCCGGCCGAGGGCGAGCACGGGTACGACTTCACGGTCTCACCCGGGCGCGTCGTGCGCGGACGCGTGACGGATGCCGCAACCGGACGTCCGGTCGAGGGCGCGCGCGTCGGGATGGGCTGGACGTTCTTCAAGGAGGTGCGCACCGACGCCGATGGTCGCTACGCCCTCGGTGGCTGGACGGGCAATGGGTACCACGAGATCCACGTCCTCGCGGCGGGCTACGCGCGGGCCGAGCGCGCCGTGACGGCAGCGGCGACCTTCGACGTCACCCTGAAGCGCGGCTTCGCCCTGCGCGGGCAGGTGCTCGGCTCGCGCGGCGCCGTCGGTGGCGCTCAGGTCGCCGTCGTCGGATCGCACTCGGGAGAGAGCGGCCAGCTGGTCTCGACTGGCCATACCAGGACGCGTGCCGACGGCTCATTCGCGGTCGCAGATCTCCGCAGGGATGTCGCGCACATCCTGGTCGTCATGGCTCCGGGGCACGGGCGCCTCGTCCAGACGGTTGCAGCGCCGGAGCAGGGCGCCGCCATCCTGGATCTCGGAGCCGTGACCCTGCCTCCCGGTCTGCGCATTGCCGGCCGCGTGCTCGACGCCGACGGCAAGGCCATGCCGCGCACCAGCGTCACGATCACGGGCCCGCTGGGGCTGCAGGGCGATGGATCCAACTACGGACGCGAGGAGGAGCGCGTCACCGATGATCTCGGGCGCTACACGTTCGGCGACCTCGCGTCGGGCCGCTACGTCGTGACCGCCGGCGCCTACAACGGCGTCCAGTCCACGCGCGAGTTGCAGCTCGAGGCGGATCGCGAGGCGTTCGATCTCCGTTTCGAGCCGCAGCGCACGCTGACGGTGCGCGTGGTGAACGCACGGGACGAGCCGGTGCCGGAGGTCACCGTCTACGCAGCGCCGTGGGGCGCCGAGGATGCGTTCAGCGTCACGAACGCCAAGGGCACGGTGACGTTTCGGCTGCCCCTACACGTGCGCTGGGTGCAGCTGCGCGTGTTCGGCAATGAGGGCGGCAAGCCCTATCTGCAGCCGGACGAGCAACGCGTGGCGGCGGACGCGGGCCAGCATCGCATCGTCCTGCAGGATGCGGCCGTGCTCTCCGGTCGACTGCTGGATCCGACAGGCGCACCGATCATCATGGCCCAGGTCGGTGCGCGACGCGGCGACGCGCTCGTGGGCTCGGGCCATACGGACGCACAGGGTCGCTTCCGCCTGCTTCTGAAGCCGGGCGGTCCCGTCGACGTCGCGTTCCGCGGGGACGTCTGGCGCGATGCCGTGTCCGGAGGCCGCTATCACGGACGGCTGCCGCTCGTGGCGAGCGTGCCGCGGACGCCCGTGCCCGGCAAGGGCATCGTGCTGCGCGCGGCCGCCATCCCCGCCGAATCCGAGCTCCGCGTGCGTGTGCTCCTGCCCGACGGCAAGCCCGCGCAGGGCTTCCGTGTCGTGCTCACGCCTACGCCCGTCGGCACGGAGGGCCGCTCCACGACGGATGCCGAGGGACGCGTGCGTTACGCGAAACTGACTACGCAGCCTGTGACGTTGGACGTGGGACCGCCACGCGCACGCCACCATGAGCTTGCGGCGCAGCGCGAGACGAATGTGCTTCCAGGGGGCGACGAGATCGTGATCCGCCTCGCGGCACCGGTGCTCCTGGAAGGCGTGGCCGTCGACGCGGCGGGGGCGCCCATCGAGGGCGCGAGCGTGATGTGCAACCTCTCGCTCAGCGGCTCGTTGCCCGCCGTGAAGACGGCGGCGGACGGTCGCTTCACGCTGGCGCTTCCGCCGGCCTTCGCCGACCGCGTCGAGATCTGGGGCGCACACAAGACGGCGGATGGCACGTTCCTGTACGCGAGCGTGTCCGGCGTCGACCCGCGCGCAGGCCCGCTACGCCTCGTCCTGAAGCCGCACCGCGGCTGGTAGCGCGTACGAGGTTCCTTCATGAAGACGTCGGGAAGATCCAGTCGCCAATCACCACGCCGTCCAGCTGCATCGCGCGAGCGGCGGTGAGGGCTTGCTCCGCTGTGTTCACGATCGGCTCGCCGCGACGGTTCAGGCTCGTGTTGATGACGACCGGCGGCTCGCCCAGCGCCTCCAGCGCGTCCAGCACAGCGCGGACGAAGTCGTTCTCGCCCTCTGCCACCGTCTGCACCCGCGCCGTGCCGTCCACGTGCACCACGCCCGGGATCTCCGCCTTCGCACGCTCCGTCGCGTCGAAGGTCAGGATCATGTAGCGGCTCGCGACCTGGCCCTCGAACCAGCGCGTGTCTTCCTCGCGCACGATCGGCGCCAGGGGACGCCAGTCCTCACGGCCCTTCAGCGCATTCACGCGATCACGCGAAGCCGTCGTGGTGGGGGAGGCGAGCACGCTGCGGTTGCCGAGCGCGCGCGGTCCGAACTCCGCCCGCCCCCGTGCGACCGCGAGGATCTCGCCGGCGGCGATGCGCTTCGCCACCTCGAGTGCGAGGGCGTCGACGTCGTGCCGCTGCATGGCTTCGCGCTCGGCCACCGCACGCGCCTCGGCCTCCGTGATTGCGTGCCCGAGGTAGAGCGAGCCCAGCGGCTCCGCCGCCGTACCCGTGAGACGCCGGTGCACCTCGGCCGCCGCACCCCACGCCGCGCCCGCGTCGCCGGCGACGGGGAACGGGCGCACGTCGAAGCCTGCCTTCAGGAGCTCACCGTTCATGGCGCAGTTGAGGAACAGCCCGCCGGCGAGGCCGACAGGCTCCTCGCCGAAGCCCTCGCGCAGTGCACGAAGCACGAGCGCACCCCACGTGGTGACGGCGTCCTGAATGCCGAGCGCTGCGTCCGCGTCCCCCGCGCGAAGAGGTTCGTCTTCTCGGCGAGCTGCACCCAGGGCATCGATGAACGCGTCGCCGTACAGACGCGCCTCCCCCCATGGGAATCCGAACGAGCGCCGGTCGATGCGGAGCAGGCGCGAGGCGTTGAACTCCAGCAGCTGATGGGTGAACGCCCAGGGCTCGGAGTCCCTTGTCCCGTAGCCCGCGAGCCCCATCGTCTTGCCCTCGTCGCTCTCGGGCACGAAGCCGAGCCACTGGGTAACCGCCGCGTAGGCCTTGCCCGGGCTGTCGGGGTAGACGGCGCAGCGGCCGCGGCTGAGCTCGTGCGCATCGGCGTGCCACATCGCCGCCGTCGTCCACTCGCCCATGCCGTCGGCGGTGAGGATGCCGCCCGTGCCGTCGGGCAATGCCAGGGCGGCCGAGGCCGCGTGCGCCAGGTGGTGGGGGATGCGGTGGAGCGGGGCGTCGAAGCCCTCCGCCTGCAGCGTGCGCTCGAGCCCGCGCATGGCCTGCAGGTAGCCCTGGCGGCTGGGCAGCAGCGAGTCGGGCGGATCCTGGAAGTAGGCGCGCGAGCGCGGGAGGCCCCTGAGCACGTGCCAGGCCTTCCGCCAGCGTGCCATGCCGCGGGTCCAGGGGAACGCGACTGCGTCAAGGTCCGCAGCTTCGACTCCCGCGTGGGCCAGGGCGGCGGCCGCCGCCTCACGCGGGAAGGCCGCACTGTGCCGGGCGCGGTCGTAGCGCTCCTGCGAAGAGGCGAACACGACGCGGCCGTCGACGAGCAGGACGGCGGCCGCGTCGTGCCCGAAGGCGTTGAGTCCGAGGACGATCAAGGATTGGGCGCCTCCTGATGAGGCCGGGTGCCCTTCACAGGCCGATCGAGGGCCGGTATGGTACGCCGCGCGGCTCGCGGGCCGTGGAAATCGACTGCACCCATGCCCGACGGACTACCCGCACCCCTGGAAATCCAGATCCCCACGAACCTCGAGTTCGTGCGGCCGGTCCGCAAGATGCTCGAAGGTCTGCTCTACGCGCAGGGCTGGGAAGAGGACGACGTCGACGACGCATCACTCATCGTGACGGAGATCGTGCAGAACGCGGTCGAGCACGGCAGTCGCGGCGACGGCAAGGAGTGGGTGCGCATCGCGCTCTCCGTGGAGCCCGGTGGTCTCGGCATGGAGGTCGAGGATCCGGGTAGCGGCGAGGATCCCCAGATCGCCCTCGATCGCGATCTCGAGAAGCCCGTGCCCATGGACGAACCGCGCGGGCGCGGCCTGTTCTTGATCAACCGGTTGGCTCAGGAATTCGAACGTTCGATTGGCGCCTCCGGCGGGCTCAACTTGAAGGCCCGCAAGGAGATCGCTTCGTGACCGAGACGCACTGGGACTTCCTCACCGGAGACACCGAGAAGGATCAGCGCAATGTGCGCATCCTGCTCGACTCCGTGGAGGAGCTGTACGGACCGCGCACCGTCGCCGACCTCATGCGCAGCGCCGTCGACCGTGCGATCCGCGTCACCGGAGCCGAGCGCGGCATCCTCCTCCTCGAGGGCAAGGACGGTGAGCTCGAGACCGCGATCGCACGCAACGCGGACGGCAGCGACCTATCGCTGGACGAGCTCTACTCGAAGACGGTCGTGCAGCAGGTGTGGAGCTCCGGCGAGCCGAAGCTCATGCTCGACACGGCGGACGTGCACGAAGCGGACCTCACGATGTCCATCGTGTCGCTGCGGCTGCTGTCGGTCATGGGCGTGCCGATGCCGGCGAAGGGGCGCAACCTCGGCGTCCTCTACGTCGACAGCACGGCGAAGGTGAAGGAGTTCACGCAGTCGGACTTCTCCGTGTTCCAGGCGCTCGGCGGGCTCATCGCGCTCGCCGTCGACAACGCTCGTCTCATGGCCAAGGAGGCCGAGCAGGAGCGCATGAAGCGCGAGCTGCTCGTGGCCCAGCAGATCCAGCAGCGGCTGCTGCCCACGGACCTGCCGCAGCCCCAGGGCTTCGAGATCGCCGGCCTCGGGCGACCCTGCGACGAGGTCAGCGGCGACTACTACGACGTGATCCCCTTCGGCAGCGAGCAGCTCGCCCTCGTGGTCGGAGACGTCAGCGGGCACGGCCTTGGTCCGGCCATGCTGATGGCCACGACGCGGGCACTCCTGCAGGCGGCCCTGCTCTCGCGCTCCGAACCCGCGGAGGTCATCCGCAGCGTGAACGTCTTCCTCGAGCGCGACACGCCTGACAACGCGTTCATGTCGATGTTCGTCGGTGCTCTCGATCCCGCGGCGCGCACGCTGCAGTACGTGAGCGCGGGCCACAATCCGCCGCTGCTCTATCACCCCGGCGGCACCCTCGAGGAGCTCGAGAAGACGGGTCCTGTGCTCGGCATCCTTTCGGAGGCCGAGTACGGCCTCTCCGAGCCGCGCACGCTCGCTTCCGGTGAGGTGCTCATCCTCTACACGGACGGCATCTACGAGGCACACGACGCCGCCAACGAGATGTACGGCGAGCCGCGCTTCCAGGATTCCTTCCTGCGCCATGCGGGCAGCGGCGCTTCCGCCGCGGACGTCATCGAGGGCGTGCTCGGGGATCTCGAGGCGTTCGTGGGAGCACAGCCGCTCGACGACGACGTGACCTGTCTGGTCGTCCGCGCGCTCTGAGCTTCCGCGTCCTGGGCCACCGCAGGGCCATTGGTATCCTGCCGCGATGGGTCGAGGTCTTCACCACGGCGTGCTCTGCGCGCTCCTGCTGACGTTCGCCTTCCTGCTCGCCGGCTGCGGTGACGACGAGCCGTCCACGACACCTCCGCCGGAGCCGAAGGCGCCGACGCCCGAGCCCGAGGAAGCGCAGGAGAGCGCCTTCGCGCTCGACAAGGAGTGGTGGGGGCGACGGCCGCCCGTCCGCATCTTCTTGACGGGGGGGCAGCGCGGCCTCTTGAAGCCGTGCGGCTGCAGCAGTCCGCAGCTCGGCGGCGTCAAGCGCGCGGCGGCCGTCCTCTACCAGGTCAGGCGCCGCGCCGAACCGCAGCACGAGGGCGGCCCGTCGGGCGTGGTCCGCGCACTGTCCCTCGGGTGGTCGATGCGCGGCGCGGGCGAAGAGCAGGCCGAGGCCAAGGCCGACTTCCTCCGGGCTGCGCACGAGGCGCTGGGCTACGACGCGACGCTGCTCGGCGACACGGATCTCTCCGTGCCGGCGATGTGCCAGCCTCGCGGGAACGGCGTCGAGCTGCCACGTCCCCCGCTGAACGTCCGTCTCGTCGGCGCCAACCCCGCCGCCGACACCGTGCCCTTCGCTGACTTCGGTGCCGGGCCTCTGAAGGTGCGCGCGTTCTCGCTTCTCGATCCCCAGCGCGCCGAGGCACTCGTCTCGAGCGGCGACGCCGTCGCCGTCATGTCGGCGACGCAGGCCCTGACGCTCACCCCGAAGCCCGACACGCTATGGATCGCCGCCGTGCACGCGGAGTCCGAGGACCTCGCGCGCGAGGTGCAGACCGCGCTGCGTCCGCTTGGTCCCGGCGTTGTCGTCGACGTATCCGCCGGTGGCGGTGGGGGAGCGACGCGCCTCGACCGCGTGCCGGTGGGGCAGGGGCGCGACCCCGTCATCGTCGGCATCGGCGAGCTGGGCAAGGCGGTCGGCGTGCTCGACCTCGAGCCCTCGCCGGAGGGCGACGCCTGGCTCGTGAGCTACCGGCGCATCGAGCTCGTGCCGCAGTGGGAGAAGTACGGCGGCGAGCTCGCGCAGG
>JASJDY010000006.1 GCA_030065025.1 Planctomycetota bacterium | reverse complement strand
TTCGCGAACGACTCGGCTACCTCGAGGGAGTCGTTGTCGCCGGAGATGACGACCTGGCCTGGTGCATTCAGGTTCGCCACGCCGCAGACACCGCCGGTGTTCTCGCGGGCCTTCGCGCACACGTCCTCGGCGTCCTCGACGGCGCAGCGCAGCGCGGTCATGCCGCTGGGGTGCGCCTCGCTCGCTTCCTGCATGCCGAGGCCGCGCTCGCGGACCAGCACGAGTGCGTCGCCGAGCTCCAGCGCGCCGGCCGCTTGGAGGGCCGTGAACTCACCGAGCGAGAGGCCGAAGGTCGCGGCGACGTCGCTCTCGGCGAGTGCGCCCGAGGCCTTCAGCGCCTCCCAGCATGCGGCGCCGGCGGCGAGGATGGCGGGCTGCTGGAGGTCGGTGCGGACGAGCTCCTCGGCCGGACCCTCGCGGCATACTGCAAGCAGATCCAGTCCCAGGACCTCGGCTGCACGGTCGTAGACCGCCTTGGCCTCGGGCCAGCGATCGGCGACGTCGACGCCCATGCCGACCTTCTGGGCGCCCTGTCCCGGGAAAACGAGTGCCGTGGCGCTCATGCCTGGGCCTCCCCAGCCTGCTTGGCAGAAGACGTGGCGGCAAGCCGCTCGACGATGTGCCCGCCCACGTCGCCCTGGACGTACGAGCGGATGACCCGCAGGCCGTTGAAGAAGGCCCGCGCACCGCTGCGGCCGTGGCCGATGACGTAGGCGCCCTCGACGCCGAGGAGCGGCGAGCCGCCGTACTCCTCGAAGTCGACACTGGCCGCAAGCGCGCCGAGCGCCTTGCGCGGATCGGCGACGCCGGCCGCGGCGAGCGCCTTGGGAGCGCCACCCATGATGTAGGCGGCCATGCCTTCTGCAGCCTTCAGCACGATGTTGCCGGTGAACCCGTCGGTGACGACGACGTCGGCGCCGCCTTCGAAGAGCGTGTGCGGCTCGATGTTGCCGATGAACCCGGGCAGCGGTTCGGCGCGGAACACCTCCCACGTTTCCGCCACCAGGCGGTTGCCCTTGTTCTCCTCTTCCCCGATCGAGAGGATGCCGATGCGCGGCTCGGCGACGTCCAGCGTCGCCCGCGCGTACTCCGCCGCCATGACGGCGTACTGGTGCAGCTCGGCCGGCTTGGAGTCGGGGTTCGCGCCTCCGTCGATCATGACGCACACGCCGTGCGGCGTCGGCATGGGGACCGCGATGCCGGTGCGGCGGACCCCCTTGAGGCGTCGGCAGTAGAGCGTGGCTGCGGCGACCGCGGCGCCGGTCGTGCCCATCGTGAGCACGCCGTCGACGGCCTTGTTGTGGAGCAGGTCGGCACAGGCGCGCGCGCTGACCTTCGGGCTCGCGCGTACGGCCTTCACGGGGTCGTCCGTGCCGGCCTTGATCGGAGCGTCGTGGATCTCGAGTCGCTCGCCTGCAGATGCACCCTGCTTGGCAAGCTCCGCTTCCAGGACGCTGGGATCGCCGACCAGCACGACGACGACGTCGTCGAACGTGTCGAGCGCACGCAGCGCACCCGCTACCGGTGCAGCCGGTGCCTGGTCACCGCCCATGGCGTCGATGGCGATGCGCATCGAGCCGTCTCCCCGAGGCCGCCCCGTGGGACGGGACTAGTCTTCCTTCGAGACGACTTCGCGGCCTCGGTAGAAGCCGCACTTGCCGCAGACGCGGTGCGACGGGCCGGGCGTACCGCAACGGTCGCAGGCGCGCAGGTTGCGGGGCGTGAGGGCGTGGTGCGAGGCGCGCATGCGCGTGCGGCGCTTGCTCAGCTTGCGCATCGGGACGGCCATGGCTCTTCCTCCGACCACGTGCGCCCACCGGTGGTGGGTCCCAAGCGGCCAAAACTTCGCTTCTGGGGACGTTCTCGCGGCTTCCGTCCGGAAACCGCAAAGCAGCCCGGAAGCGTATGCGGCCCTCGGAGGGCGGTCAAGTACGGCGCCACCCTGGCGCGCCGAGCTACTGGGCCCGGAGCAGGGCCCGCGCGGCCTCCAGGGCGGGGTCGATCTTGGAGCGATCCTGGCCCTGGCCCTGGGCCATCACGGGGCTCCCGCCCCCACCGCCCTTCAGCTCGGCGGTCATGGCCTGCAGCACGTCCTTGGCGCTCAGGCCCTTGGCCGCGGCGTCCTTCGTCAGGGCGACGAGCAGCGGCGCCTTGCCCTTGGCCTCGCCCACCAGCGCGGCCGCGTCGACCCCCTTCTTGCGCAGGGTGTCCCACACGCCCTTGAGGCCCTTCGCGTCGACGCCGGGAATCGAGGCGGCCAGCACCTTCAGGCCGCCGACCTCCTCGGCGTCGTCCGCGAGTTTGCCGGCCGCCGCCGCGCCAGCCTCCAGCGCCGCCTTCTCGGCGGCCTTCTTCATGGCCTTGATCTCGTCCTGCAGGCCCTCGACGCGGCCGAGCACCTCCTCGGGCCCCGACTTGAACAGCGCACTGAGCGTGTTGACGATGCCGCGGTCGCGCTCGGCGAGACGCACGGCGTCGATGCCCGTCACCGCCTCGATGCGGCGGATGCCGGCCGCGATGCTGGTCTCGACGGTTACGCGGAACGAGCCGATGTCGCCGGTGCGCACGCAGTGCGTGCCGCCGCACAGCTCCTTGCTGCCGCTGTCGATCGTCAGCACGCGCACCACGTCGTCGTACTTCTCACCGAAGAGGGACACGGCCCCGGAGGCCTTCGCCGCGTCGAGCTCCATCACGTCGGTCTGGACGTCGTCGTTGCGGAGGATCCAGTCGTTGACAAGACCCTCGATCTGCGCGATCTCGTCGGGCGTCACGGCCTGCGGATGGCGGAAGTCGAAGCGCAGCCGGTCGTCGGCCACCATGGAGCCTTCCTGCTGGACGTGATCGCCGAGCACGCGCTTGAGCGCCTCGTGCATCAGGTGCGTGGCCGTGTGGTTGCGGCGGATCGCGTCGCGCCGCACCTCGTCGACGCGCGCGTGCACCGTCGTGCCGGCCGTGAGGCTGCCGCTCCGCACGATCGCCTCGTGCAGGTGGTAGCCCTCCTTCTTCACGGTGTCGCGCACCTCGATGACGGTGCCGTTCGCCTCGAGCGTGCCCGCGTCGCCGACCTGGCCGCCGGACTCCGCATAGAAGGGCGTGCGGTCGAGCACGAGGGTGACCTCGGCGCCCTCGGCGACATCCTCGAGCAGCTCGTCGCCCTGCACGATGCCGACGACCGTCGCCTCGCCCTCGACGCCGCGGCCGTCGTAGCCGAGGAACGCCGTTTCGCCGATGCCGCGGTCCTTGAGCTCGACCAGCGGGCCGCCCGCGAAGATGTCGCCCTTGATCTTGCTGCCGGCGCGCGCGCGCTCGCGCTGCGCTTCCATCTCGGTGTCGAAGCCGGCCTCGTCCACGTCGAGTCCGCGCTCGGCGAGGATCACCTGCGCCAGGTCGAGCGGGAAGCCGTACGTGTCGTAGAGCTTGAAGGCCGCCGCGCCGGACAGGGTCTTGCCGCTGAGCCCATCGACCTCGTCCTCGAGGTAGCGCAGGCCCCGGTGGTACGTCTGGCGGAAGCGCTCGTCTTCGCCCTTGAGCACGCTCTTGAGGACCTCGCGACCCTCGGCCAGCTGCGGATGCCCGCCCCCCATCACGTCGATCACGACGTCGACGAGATCGTGCAGGAAGGGCTCCTTCAGCCCGAGCTGGATGCCGTCGCGGATCGCGCGGCGCATGACCCGGCGGAGCACGTAGCCACGCCCCTCGTTGCCGGGCTTCACGCCGTCACTCACGAGGAAGCACATCGCGCGCGCGTGCTCGGCGATGCGGCGCATGCGGCGCGGGTCCTCGCCCTCGGTCTGGCCGCCGTCCTCGCGCCAGGCGTACGGCTTCTCGGCCAGCTCGGCGACGCGGTCGACGATCGGCTTGAAGAGCGGCGTCGAGAACGGCGAGATCTGGCCGTGCGCCGCCGCGATGATGCGCTCGAAGCCCGCACCGCAGTCGATGTTCTTCTGGGGCAGCGGCACGAGCGTGCCGTCCTCCTGCCGGTCGAACTGCGTGAACACGGAGTTCCAGATCTCGACGTACTGCCCGGAGTCGTAGACACCCGGACCACCGTCGCCCGCCGCGAACTCGGGCCCGTAGTCGTAGAAGATCTCGGTGCAGGGACCGCAGACGCCGTTGGGCCCCTTCTTGGGCGCGTCGGCCGGCCAGAAGTTCTCTGCGGCGTCGCAGCGGAGGATGCGCGCCGGGTCGATGCCGACGGCCTTCCAGGCTTCCTCCGCCTCGTCGTCGTCCTCGTAGATCGAGACCCAGAGCTTGTCCTTGGGCAGCCCGACGACGTCGAGCAGGAACTCCCACGCCCAGGCAATCGCGTCCTTCTTGAAGTAGTCACCGAAGGAGAAGTGCCCGAGCATCTCGAAGAACGTCAGGTGCCGGGGTGTGCGGCCGACGTTCTCGAGGTCGCCCTGGCGGAAGCACTTCTGGATCGTCGTGACGCGGCGGTGCGTGAGGTCGCCCTTGCCTACGAACTGAGCCTTGAACTGGTTCATCCCCGCGCCGGTGAACAGCAGCGTCGGGTCGTTCTCGGGGACGAGCGAGTCGCTCGGCTTCGTGACGTGGCCGCGTTCCTCGAAGAAGGCGAACCACTTCTGGCGCAGGTCATCGGGAGTCATCCCGGGAAGGTAACCGCACGGTCGGCGGGACCGCCCTCCGCGCACGACCCACCCGCGGTGTACCGTGCCCGTCGTGAAGCATCTCGTCCGCACCTTCGTCGGCATCCGCTGCGGCCGAGCCGTCCGGCGCCGCATGCACGCGGCGGCGATGGACCTGCGCGGCGGTGACGCGAGCCTCAAGGTCCCCGCCTTCGAGGACATCCACCTCACGCTCCAGTACCTGGGCAACACGCCGCAGGAGGACATCGCTCCCATCGGTGAGGCGCTCGAGGAGGCCGTCGAGGGCTTCGGGCCCATCGATGTCGTCTACCGCGGTCTCGGGGCCTTCCCGAACGCGCAGCGTCCGCGCGTGCTCTGGGCCGGCGTCGAGGACCCGACCGGCGAGGACCGCATCGGTGCCCTGGTCCAGGCGATCGGCCGCCGCCTCCGGCGGATCGGCTACCGCCCCGAGAAGCGCGCGTTCCATGCTCACGTGACGCTGGCGCGGGTCCACCGGAGGCCCCCGGAGCGGGTGTTCGAGGCCCTCGCGGCCTCCGAGGCGAGGCCCGAAGAAATGGACTTCGGCGCCGAAACGTTGTCGGACCTCAAACTTATTCTCTCCGACCCGGGTCACCGCCCGTACCATTACATCGACCTAACAACCGTGAGCCTCGGGGGCTGACGGGTCGGAACCGCCAGGTTGTGACCACAGGCTCCCCGCCGCGAGAGAGAGAAGTCGAGAGGGAGCACGATGGTTCGCAAGACGAAGAGCGTCAGCAAGAAGGCGAAGAGCGCACCGGCGCGAGGCACCGTAGCGGAGCCCGTCTCCAAGGAGGCCAAGCAGCGCAAGCAGGCCCTGGACCAGGCCCTGGGCACGATCGAGCGCGCCTACGGCAAGGGCTCGATCATGACGCTCGGCGACGGCAACGCGCTGAAGGTCGACGGCATCTCCACGGGGAGCGTCTCGCTGGATCTCGCGCTCGGCGGGTACGGCATCCCCCGCGGTCGCATCACCGAGATCTACGGTCCGGAGTCCTCCGGCAAGACGACGCTGTGCTCCCACGTCGTCGCCAACGCACAGAAGGCCGGCGGCATCTGCGCGTTCATCGACGCCGAGCACGCCTTCGACTCGAGCTACGCCAAGAACCTCGGTGTCAACCTCGACGAGCTGCTCGTCTCCCAGCCGGACAACGGTGAGCAGGCGCTGGAGATCGCAGAGACGCTCATCCGCAGCAACGCCGTCGACGTCGTCGTCGTCGACTCGGTCGCCGCGCTCGTGCCCAAGGCCGAGATCGACGGCGAGATGGGCGACAGCCACGTCGGTCTGCAGGCGCGCCTCATGAGCCAGGCCTTGCGCAAGCTCAGCGGCGCGATCCACGCGTCGAACACGGCCGTCCTCTTCACGAACCAGATCCGCATGAAGATCGGCGTGATGTTCGGCAGCCCCGAGACGACGTCCGGCGGCAACGCGCTGAAGTTCTACGCGTCGGTCCGCATGGACATGCGTCGCATCGGCTCCATCAAGGGCCCGGGCGACGTCGTGGTGGCCAACCGCACGCGCGTGAAGGTCGTCAAGAACAAGATCGCGCCGCCCTTCCGCCTCGCCGAGTTCGACATCACGTTCGGCAAGGGCATCGACCGCGTGGGCGACCTGCTCGACCTCGCCGTCAACGCGGGCGTCGCCGACAAGAGCGGCTCCTGGTTCTCCTGGAAGGGCACGCGCCTCGGGCAGGGCCGCGAGAAGTCGTGCAATTTCCTGCGCGAGAACACCGACTTGCTCGCCGGTCTCGAGCAGGAGACCTGCGCGGCCTTGGGGATGCCGGGGTTCGAGGTGGACGAGGACAAGCCTGAGGACAAGCCTGAGGAGAAGCCTGTCGAGGCGTCAGCGTAGGGCTGACGCTACGCGGGCGCTGCGCCAGGCGGGCCTCGCGCTCACGATCTCGCTCGCGCTCGAATTTCGACCGTCTACGGACCACGACCGAGATTCGAGCGCGTGAGCGAGCGGGAGCGCGAACCCTACGGCCGAACAAACCGCCTGATCTCGTCCGCTCGCTCCTCCAGCGTGCCGCGATCCAGATCGCCGAGCACATCGAGACTGAAGTCGCTCACGGTGAAGCTGGCGACCGCAGTGCCGTAGAGCATGGCGCTGCAGACGTCGTCGACGCGCTGCGCGTGCTGTCCGGCCAGGTAGCCCATGACGCCTCCGGCGAAGGAGTCACCCGCGCCGGTCGGGTCCACGACCACGTCGAGCGGATAGGACGGCAACGCGAAGAGGCGCTTGTCTGAGAACAGGAAGGAGCCGTGCTCGCCCTTCTTGACGATCACGAACCGCGGACCGAAGTCGAGCAACGCGCGGCCCGCGGCGATCAGGTTGTCTTCGCCCGACAGCGATTTGGCTTCCGCGTCGTTGATCATCAAGCCGTCGACACGCTTGATGACCGCGAGGAGGGGATCCCGCGCGATGTCGATCCAGAGGTTCATCGTGTCCATCACGACGAGCCGCGGATCCTCGAGCTGCTCGAGCACGGACATCTGGATGTGCGGATCCGTGTTGGCGAGGAAGACGTACGGGCACGCCCGGAAGGCGGACGGCAGCTCCGGAGCGAACGTCTCGAGGACGTTCAGGTCCGTCTTGAGCGTCTCGGCCTGGTCCATGTCGCCTTCGTAGCGGCCGGACCAGTGGAACGTCTGCCCGCCGGGCTGCACGACGAGGCCGCTCAGGTCGACGTCGTGGCTCGAGAGCACGCTGCGGTAGCGGTTGGGAAAGTCCTCCCCCACTACGCCCACGAGGCCGACGTTCGCGAAGTGCGAGGCAGCGACGCTGAAGTACGTCGCACTGCCGCCGAGGATCCCCTCGCGAGTGCCGGAGGGCGTCTCGACGTCGTCGAAGGCCACGGTGCCGACGACGCAGAGGGCGGGTACTTCGGGGGGCAGATCGGTCATGGGGTCTCCTCGGATGCATCGGAGTCGTCGGCGAGCCGCTCTTTTTCGACTGCGCGCGCCGCCGCCGCCTCGACGTCGGCCGTGATGGTCTCCGTGGAGGGGTGTCCCTTCCAGAAGATCCACAGCAGCCCGCCGGGCAGGTTCACGCCGAGCACGGCGAGGCGGAACACGACGGAGAGGCCGACCGCTTCGGTGGCGGGTACGCCGACGAGCCCGAAGAAGTAGGCGAAGGCCAGCTCGCCGACGCCCCAGCCGCCGGGCAGCAGGGGAATCGCGCTGAGCAGGTTCGCGAGAGGTACGAGCGCCATCGCCCCGCCCAGGGTCACGCCCTGGATGCCGAGCGCCTGCGCCAGGAAGTAGCACGCGGTCGCGTTGGCCGCGTGGTTCAGAAGCGAGATCCCCAGCGTGGCCACGAGCGTCCCGAGGTGATTGCGATAGAGGCGGGCCGCAGCCTGGAGCTCCTCGAGGATGTTCTGGAAGGGCAGACGGCGCACCAGCCACGACAGTCCAAGCGCGCGGCGCACCCGGCGGGACACCACGACGATGCCGGATGCGATTGCGACACCGAGGACGATCAGCACCACGATGCGGGGCACGTCGTAGGCGTCACCGCGGGCGGTGAGCAGCAACACGCCGGCCGCGAACACGACGAGACCGAAGAGGCCGAGGAAGCGATCGACGAAGACGGACAGCACGGCCTTGGTGCCCATCCCCCGCTGTCCGTCGTACCGGGCGCGCGCTTCCTTCTGCGCGTACCACGCCTTGACGAAGTCGCCTCCGGTCGCACCCGGCACCGCCAGGTTGAAGAAGCCGCCGATGAAGGTCAGTCGCGCCACGCGCAGGTAGGGCATGTCGATGCCGACCGCGTGCAGGAGCAGCTTCCATCGGAACGCCACCATCACGACGAGCAGCGCCAGCCCCAGCAGCACGCCCAACACGGTGGTGAGGCTCTCGCGAAGCCGACGGAGGAGCGTGCGTAGGCCGTAGGTGATGTCCGGCACCTCGCGCTCGCCGTACGTGCGCGTGCTCACGCGCTCCAGCGGCACGATGAAGTGCGGCAGCGGTCCCGGGCTCTTCTCGGAGCGTGCGCCCTCGCGGAAGAACACGGAGTCCTTCGTGACGGACTCCACCTCGCCGACCCAGGCGTCGCCGTTGACCAAGGCGACGCGATCCTGCCACTGGACCTGGGTCGCCAGGACCCAGACGAGGAGCCCCACGCCGAGCAGACGCAGCAGCCACGTCAGTGCTCTCTTTGCCGGGTCCCTCAACGGCCGTCGCCCTCCACGCGAAGTGGGATTAGCGCATGCCCGGCGTCGGCTGCGAAGGACCGTCCGCCGGGGCGGCGAGCTCGGGATGGCGTGCGATCGCCCACCGCGTCCACGTCGCGCGGCGGAAGCCCAGATCCCGGCCGGCGATGCGCGTCAGGGACTGTCGGGCCTTGACCCGCAGTGTCGGGTTCGCGTCGTCGAGCAGAGGCAGGAGGGCGGCGATGCTGGTCGAGCTGCCGGCGACCCCCAGGTACTCCACGATCTCCGCGCGGACGCGCGCCTCGGGCTCACGTCCCAGGCGCCGGAGCACGACAGGCTCCGAGCGCTTGGCCTGGATCGTCTTCAGGCCCCGCACGGCCTCCTCACGCAGGTAGCCGGTGTCGGCGTCGACGGCCTGCTCGAGGCTGAGCCGGGCGGCTTCCCGCATGCGCAACACGAGCGCCTGATCCAGGGCGCGCCGGACGGCGCCACCAGACTCGACGAGGTAGCGGCGCGTGTAGAGCGGACGGAGCGCTTCGCGGGCAAGCGCACCTGTGGGCAGCTCGTAGCGCCCCAGCTGGTCGAGGAGCCTGGCCGTGCGCGCCGGATCACGCGATGCGCGTGCGCCGCCGTGGAGCGCGTCCATCTGCCGCACCAGCGCGCGCATGCCGCGGCCGTCGTCCCGCACGAGCCGGACATCCGGCTGCTGCAGGCGAACGGCGAGGCGCGTCAGGGAGTTGGCCGCGTTGGTCCGCGCCAAGGCGGACGGATCCGACGCGACGACGTCACCGAGCAGGTCCATGACCTGCGCCTGGCTCTCCAAGCGCTCGTACTCGAGCTTGCCCAGCCGCTGGACCGCGTCGACGGTCTTGTCGACGAGGTACTTGTCCTGCGTGACCCGGTAGCGCCCGGTGCGGTCGTCGCGGCGCTCGCGAACGATGCGGTAGTACTCCTCCGCCGGGCGGTCCTGCCCCAGCACGCCATAGCGCAGGTCCTCGAAGATCGTCGTGTCTTCGCCCGAGAGCTTCTTGGTCCGCGTGCAGCCCACCAGCGTCGCTGCGATCAGCAGCCCGACGGCCAGTGCCCTTCCGCGTGTGACCCAGGCCTGCATCGGTGCTCGCTCCTCCCGGCTACTCGCCGGCCGAGATCCTAGGTTGTGAGGACCCCGAGCGCCCGATTCAGGCCGCGACGCCCCCACTCGCGAGCGATCGCCCTGAAGTCCTTGCGCTGCAATCAGTTGGGCACGAACGGAAACAAGGTTGCCGGTGGTTACCGCAGGGAAATGTCAGGTCGATCGTGACCATGACGCCCTAAGCGGTTACGTTGCCGTGAGATACGTCGTGATTGCGGACCCCGGCCCCAGGGGGCATGGCATTTGTTGATGCCACCGCTGCAAGCCGGCATGGGGGCCGGCGGCGACTCCCGGAGGATCCCACCATGCGTCTACGCTCCTGGCTGCTGCCCCTGGCCCTGGCGCTTCCGCTCATCTGGCTCGGCTCCGACGCCTGGTCCTGCATCCGCTTCAAGGCGCCCGGCGGCTCGGTGAAGCCAGGCCTGCGCGAGCCCTCGGATCCGCCCCCCGAGACCAAGGAGCCGACGGACCCCACCACGAAGGAGCCGACGGATCCCACGACGCCGACGACGCCGAACCCGACGCCGACCACGCCGAAGGTGCCCGGCCCGACCACGCCCAAGGGCCCCGCCTCCCCCACCGGTGGCGGCACCGCGCGCAAGGCGCCGGCCATCGACAACACCACGTGGGAGACGTGGTGGGAGCTCAACCGCGTCGAGTTCTTCCCCCGCCGCTGGGTCGGCGCGGTGGTGTCGCCGGAGGACGGCAAGCGCGTGCGCTCGGGCCCGCAGCACATCCATCCCGACATCGTGCAGAACAAGATCTGGCCGGTCCTCCAGAAGACCATCGATCACAAGCACGCCTTCGTCCAGGAGGCCGCGCTCATCACGATGGGCCGCGTCGCGGCCAACGAGGCACAGCGGGCCGAGGCGCGCACGGTCCTGCTGAAGAAGCTCAAGCACCGCAACCACCTCATCGCGCGTTCGGCGGCTCTCGGCCTCTTCTACGTCGCCGATGAGAGCAGCATCCTGCCGATGTACCGCATCGCCTCGGACGAGAAGACCGAGGAGGACGTTCGCGCGTTCCTCGCCATGACCATGACCAAGCTCAAGCACCCGATGGCCCCGGGTCTGCTCAAGCGACTCGCGGACGTCAAGAAGGGCTACTACGAGCTCGTCGGCGCTTCGCTCATGGGCCTCGGCTACTCGGGCATCGAGGAAGACGACTCCATCCCCGAGTTCCTCCACGAGATCGCCTTCCGCAAGAAGAAGGTCCGCGGCAAGTACCGCGCGCTGGCCGTTGAGTCCTTCGGCCGCATCGGTGACCTGGAGGTCGGCAAGGACTCGCTCCTGCGCGGCCTCACGGATCGCGACGCCGAGGTCCGCCGCTCCGCGGTCATGGCCATCGGCGTGCTGGACTACCGCACCGCCAGCGAGCGCAAGATCGAGGAGATCCGCGCGCCGTACGAGGAGTTCGTCGGCGTTCCGATGCAGCCCGACGACGTCGCCCGCATCGAGACCCTCGAGGGCATGATCGACGGCGAGCGTCGCGCGATGGTCAAGACCGTCAAGACGATCGTGAAGAAGCTCGGCGAGGTGCTGAAGAAGGACAGCGACGCCTTCACGCGCCGCATCGCGGCGGTCAGCCTGGGCCGCATCCACGCGCAGCATCCCACGCCGCTCATCGGCCGTTACCTGCGCGATCTCATCAAGAAGGACCGCGTCGGCATGCGCGAGTACGCGCTGCTGGCGATGGGCATCGGCGGCGTCGAGGGCACCAAGGACCACGCGCTCGAGATGATCAAGAACCGCAACCCGTCGGCGCGTGGCGCGGCCTGCATCACGCTCGGCCTGCTCGCCAACCCCGACCGCG
The DNA here is from genome assembly GCA_030065025.1 of Planctomycetota bacterium. Lineage (GTDB taxonomy): Bacteria > Planctomycetota > PLA2 > PLA2 > JAEUHO01 > JAHEIK01. The sequence goes on along the minus strand of JASJDY010000006.1, from coordinate 7,725 downwards.
AGAGGCCGGTCGACGACGCGACGCGCAAGGCGTGCGACGAGAAGCTGCGCTGGATGGTCATCAACGACCCGAACCCGGTCATCCGTGGCTACGCCAGCATCGGAGCCGGCATGGGTGGTGCGCACGGTGCCGCCGAGCCGATCCTCGCGATGGTGCGCACGACGAAGACCCCCGAGGCCCGCGCCTATGGCGCCCTCGGCCTGGCCCTGCTGGGCACGAAGAAGGGCTCGAAGGAGATCAGCGGGTTCATCCAGTCGCCGCAGCAGATGCGCAACGGCTTCGTGGCCAGCCACATGGTCTACGCGCTCGGCCTGACCAAGGACCGTCGTCAGCTCGACGCGCTGCTCGAGCAGTGCCTGAACGACCACGACCAGTACGTGCAGGCCGCGGCACTCGCCGGTGTCGGCTACCTGTGCACGGCGGAGTTCTATCCGCAGCGGCACACCATGGCGAAGGGCTACAACTACATGCTCAACATGGATTACATCGACACGTACTTCTTCAAACTCTGATCGATGTTCCCAACTCATCCGACGGAGGCCGGCGTATTGCCGGCCTCTTGTCGTTTTGCGGTGAGCGTGATTTTGGTGGTTCGGCGTGAAGGAACCGCAGAGGACGCAGAGACCGCAGAGAGACGCCATGGGAAGGTCTGCGGTGTCCGTACGCGCGCCCCTTCATCGTCATGAAGAAGCACGGAGCAACAGGCGACTTGCGCCGGCCTGGCCTCTGCGGTCTCTGCGTCCTCTGCGGTTGAACCCGAGCCACCAGAGATGAGCAACTGCGGACGCGTCCTACCGCTTCTCCCACGTCTCCACGATGTAGCGGGCGATGCCGGCCAGGCCTTCGTCGTCGCTCTCGATCAGCGGTTTCACCTTGGCGATCGCCGGCGCCCCGATGGCGATCAGTGCCTCAGCGGAATTGAAGCGCACCGGGCCCGCGCGCTTCAGTGCGTCCAACAACGCGTCGAGCGCCGGCAGCGCCTGCGTTCCCAGATCGACGAGCACACCGGCCGCCCGCGCGGCCAGGTCTTCGTCCTCGTCGCCAAGCAGGCGAGCCATCGGCTCCACCACGCCCGGGCCGGCCCGCGCCAGCGCCGTCGCCAGCTCCGCACGGTCCGTCGACTCGCTGCCGCGCATCAGCTCGACGCAGGCGTCGATGCCGCTCGGCCCCAGGCGCGCCAGGGAGAATCGCGCCTGCCGGCGCACCGATGCGTGCTCGTCCGCGCGCGCCAGGCGCGTCAGCTCCCCCACCAGGGGCGCGCAAGCGGCGCCACACGCGCCTGCGGCCGTGACGGCCCCCCAGCGCACGCGCAGCGTCTCCGATGCCAGGGCCGCCCTCAGAGGCTCGACGGCCGCCTCCCCCAGGTTGGCAACGGCCAGCCGCGCGTGACGGCGGAGGGCCTCCTCGGGGCCACCGAAAAGCGCGACGAGACGCTCGGCCACCCGCGGCGAAGCCGGCGCCAGACGTCCGACCGTCACGACGGCCGCAAGCTGCACGGACGGATCGGCGTCACCCAAGCGCTCCAAGAGGAGGTCGATGCTCTCCAGCGGATCCGTCTCGAGCTCGCCGAGAGCCCACATCTGGGCGATGCGTTCCTCCCGGGGCAGATCGCCGGCGAGCGCCCGCCACGTCACGAGATCCCGCCGCTGGTAGTGCTCCTCGACCGTAGGCACCGTCTTCGTGCCCGTGGGCATCGGCGGCTCGGGGTCGCCGCCGCACGCGGCCAGGAACGGCGCGAGGGCGAGGATCAGCCTGCGCGCCCTCACTTCCGGATCCTCCACCACAGCACCTCGGGCTGCGGATCGTTCGGACCCAGCGTCCAGGGCACGGAAGCCAGGCCGCGTGGCAGGCGACCGCGTCGATGCACGACACGCACCTCGATGGTCGGTTCCCCGCCGCCGGGGGGTGTCTCGAAGCGGCACACGGCACGCCGCGTCTCGCCCGGGGCGAGACGTTCGTCGACGATCTGATCCGCAGGCCATCGCTGCCAGAAGCGTGGGTACGAGGGGCGGTCCTGGTCATCGTTCGCGGCGCGGACGCCGAGCACCAGACCGCCCGGGTTGCGCCAGTCGCCCGCATCCAGCGCGACGCCCTGCTCGGCCGCGGCGTCGAGCCACGCCCGATCGCCGCCCGTCTGGAGCAGCGCCTTGCCCTCGTGCTCGGCCCATACCCCCACGACCACGCGCTTCGTCCACGTGCCGGTCGGGACCTTGTGACCCGCCCCGGTGTTCGTGACGCTCACCTCGGCGATCCACTCGCCGGTCGCCTCGTCGCGTCGTTTCGTGATGCTCACGTCGAGCGCGTTCTTCGCGAAGTGCGCATCGCTGCCGAGGAACCGATGGCTGTGCACGTCCTGCGGGGATCGGTGCAGCCCATCCCACGCCATCTGGTCCATCGCGCGTCCGGTCTTGTCGAACGTCTCGGCACCGGGCATGTGGCAGTCGAGGCACGACTTGAACTCGTCATCCGTGCGGTTGGCCGCCCAGCGGCGCCACTCCTCGTAGGTGTCGAGCTTGGGCGGACTCCCGCTGCGCCAGTGTCCGCCACCCTGATGACAGCCCGCGCAGACGTGACTCGTCTGGAACAGCGGGTTGTAGGCCGCGCCCATATAGGCATAGGTCACGTCGGCCGAGGAGCCGAAGACCAGGTGGATGCCGCCGGGTCGGCCGCTCGTCGCGGCGTCGGGACGCAGCACGCGGTACGCGCCGAACATGCCGCTCTCGCGGGGATCCCCTGCGCTGTGGATCTTGTGGCACAGGTCGCAGTGATTGCCGGCCAGCACCCCGCGCGGCTGCCATGTGGCATCGGGCTGGGACACGGCGTGGGCCGGCTGATGGCAGCCCTGGCAGTCGTCGGGTGCTCCAGGCTCCTGCGCCAGCATCTGCTGCCGTTCCCACGTCACGTGGCCGTTGTCGGCCATGCGCGCGTGCCGGCTCTCGTACCACTGGTCGTAGTGCCACGGATGGCACGTGCCGCACGCCATGACGTCGTCTTCATCGTGCGCGCCCGACGGGTGGTTCCAGGCGTAGTCGGAATCGTCGGTGAGCTCGAGCGTGGGGAGCTCGATCCGCACGACGCCGGCCGCGACCTCGCCGGCCACGAGGCCGGGATCCTCGTCGTCGCTGAAGTGGACCGTCTCCCCGTTGCGGAAGCCGGCGCGTCCGGCGCAGTACGACTGGGCGTACGGGGCGTCCGCACCACGGAAGGTCAGAAGGGCCTCGCCGCTGCGGTCCGTCTGCACCCGCGTGCGACTGCGGCCCTTGATCTGCACGAGCGCGTCACGCAACGGAGCGCCGTCGAGATCCGTGACGCGAACGCGCACGCGGTACTCCGCCTCGTCATCGAGCTTGGGCAGGATCGGCGCGATGGGGATTTGCCCACGGTAGCTGCCGTACGCAGGGCGCGGATCGCCCTCCTCGTGACGCTCGCCGTAGGACTTCGCCCAGACCTCGGGCGCCTCCCAAGCCATGTAGATGGCATGGCACCTGCGCCCGTCCTCGCTGAACACGAGGCGTGCCGGGCCGTCGCTCGCGTGGCGGTAACGCAGTCCCAGACAAGACCACGTGAACGTCGCCACGGCGCCGCGGAAGTCACGCGGATCACCGGTGATGCGCCCTTCACCGTACGCGGACCACGCGCCGCCGTAGATGTGTTCGGCAACACCGGCGATGGCGACGACGAAGCGATTGCCCCGCCGGCGGACCTCCATGTCATAGCGGTCGCGGGCGAGCCAGTAGCGCGCACGGACCACCGGTCCTTCACCGGGCGGATCGGGTACGTCGGCCCAGCGCTCGCCCTTGCGCTGCCACTCCTCTTCCCAGACGCGGACCTGCTCGGCGTTCGCGCGCGGGAAGTACTCCTCGACCTCCTCGAACTCGTCGCTGCGGAGTCCGCCCGCCCGGATCCAGAGCACGACGAGGATCACGAGCGCGCCGAGCGCGAGTCCCAAGAGGATCGAGCGCACGACCCCGCGTTCGGAGGTGGAAGGCGAAGCCACCTGCTGAGGATACGCCGAGTCGGCTCAGCGGCCGACCATGTCGAAGAAGTCGTCCATCTGCATCACGTGGTCGATGCGTTCCTTCAGTCCCACCTCGTTCACCGTCGTGTGCCCGACCATGTGACTCTCGAGCACGGAGACCACCGTGCGGCGCTCGAGTCGGGCGGCGAGATGCCTCGCCTCCTCGACGGGCACGAGCGGATCCCCATGGCCGTGCAACAGGAAGACGGCGACGCCCCGCAGGTAGTCGAGCTCGTCATCCCAGAGTGCGGGCGAGAGTCCGTGGATCCGATCCGCGGCGGAGGCCATCACCTCGTCGCGGGCGGCGGCCCGCACATCGGGCGCGGCGCGCAGCAACCGCGTCACGCCGATCAGCTCGGGGCGGGTGAGCCCCTCGGCGTCCCGCGGCGGGATCTCCTTCTCGGCCATCCAGGCGGCTAGCGCGCGGACCTCGTCGTCGTCGCCGAAGTTCCGGATGAGCCCGGCGCGCAGGAGGTAACTGCGCGCGAAGGCGGCGGCGTGGGCCCGCTCCCACGCGAGCGTGCCGTCCCCCACCGGTGCAGGATCCTCGGCCTCGAACCAGGCGACGGCGGTCCGTCGCATGTCGTCCGGGGCGCCGATCGCCAGGATGGCGCGTAGTCCCTTGCCGCCGCCGGCCAGGTAGTCGACGCAGCCCTTCAGCGCGAGGGCACCGCCCACGCTGATGCCGACGACACCGATGCGCCGCGGATGGGCACCGGGGTAGGCGCCTGCGCTGATCGCTCGCAGAACGTCCGCGACCCCTGCACCGACCGGTGCGGGATCGAGGGGATCGACGAGCGTCGGCATCTGCGGTGCGATCACCGTGAACCCCGCGCGCGCGAAGGCCTCGACGGCGTGCAGGATTCGGCCGTCCTCGAGCCCCACGGGCGCGACGCCGTGGACGAAGACCAGAGTCGGGGCGCGCTCCTCTTCCGACCGTCGCAGCCACACGCGCGCCGCGCCGTAGCGCGCGGGATCTTCGAGCATCTGCAGCGTGGAGGGCGCCTGGGCCGCGTCCTCGAGGTCCTCGGGGACCGGTTCCTGGAACGCCAGCAGACAGCGCAGTGCGGGCAGACGCGGCAGCGCGAGCCCCAGGCTCAGCCCGGACACGACGAGCGCGACCGAGGCCAGGATCCAGAGGCTGCGGCGGAGGAACGTCGCCATGAGCGCCACAGGCTACCCGCCCGTCCCCCGGGCCTCGCTACCCTGTGGGACGATCCCGAAGGAGCCCGTGCGATGACCGGACGTCTGTTCCTGCTTCTCCTCGTCTGTGCCGCGCTCGCGGCGCCGGCCCTGCTCGACCGCAGCGAGCCGCTCCAGGCCTCGGAGCCGCGCATCGTCGTCCATGAGGACGTCATGTTCGGCCGCGGCGGCAGCACCGAGCTCAAGATGGACCTGGCCGTCCCGCGCGCCGAGAGCACGCCGCGTCCGGCGGTGTTGGTCCTCCACGGCGGCGGCTGGGTCGCCGGCAAGAAGCGCGACTTCCTGCCGATCGTGAAGCTCCTCGCCGAGGAGGGCTTCGTCGCCGCGACGTCGCAGTACCGGCTGGCGAGGCCGACGATCAACGGCCTGGGCCGGTCCAACCCCAATCCCTGGCCGGCGCAGATCGAGGACGTCAAGTGCGCCGTCCGCTATCTGCGCGCGAGCGCGAAGCGCTGGAACCTGGATCCCGAGCGCATCGCCGTGATGGGCTTCAGCGCCGGCGGCCACCTCGCGATGCTGCTCGGCACGATGGACGCCGACGACGGCCTCGAGGGCGACGGCGGCCACGCAAAGCAGTCGAGCCGCGTGCAGGCGGTGATCTCCTTCTTCGGTCCGACGAACATGGGCAAGGCGCCGCCGGCCGACCGCAAGCAGGTCGCGAAGCTGCCGATGGACGAGAAGAAGGAGGCGCTCCGAGCCATCGCTCTCTCGGCCGTCTTCGGCGAGTCGTTCCTGGCCGACCCGACGCGCGCGAGCCCGCTGCGCTATGCGAGCAAGGGCGATGCACCGATGCTCCTCTTCCAGGGCACGCGCGATCGCCTCGTCGATCCCGAGCACACGGTGATGATGATGGACGCGCTCACGAAGGCGCGCGTGCCGGGCAAGGTCGTCTTCCACGTCGGCGAGGGACACGGTCGCGGCTGGCAGCGCGACCCTGTGGCCACCGACTCGATGCAGGACGTGCTGGACTTCTTGAACCAGCAGCTGCGACCGAAGAAGGTCCGGAGCCTCGCCGACCGTCTGCGCTGACCGCAGTCACTGCCAGCCCGAGGCCTTGCGGACCTTCGCTAGGAAGCGCGCCGCATCGGTGCGCATGGTCTCGAGGTTCAGCGAGAGCAGGTGCTTGGTGGCCGCTTCGTACCAGTCCTCGCCTGCCGCGTGGGCCTTCAGGAAGCGCTTGTACGCATGGCGGTACTTGGCAGGGCCGGCCTGGAACATGGCCACGTAGAGCGTCTGCCGGCGCTGGAACTCGCTCAGGTTGTCGCCCTCTTCCGGTCGATCGGCGATCGTGAACACGCGCTCGGGCGGGCTGGGCTGATCCGTCAAGTACTCCGTCGACTTGGGCAGGGCTCCCCCCGCGGCCGCGCGTAAGTAGGCCAGCTTGCGCTCGCCGTCGCGGAACCAGAAGGGCTCCGTGGTGCCGTAGCGCTTGCGCAGGAAGAGCTGCCAGAGCGCCTCCCGAGCCACGCAGGGTGCCGTGCCGTCGGTCGGATGCATCGGTGAGGCGTAGACGCGGCGGCTCATGGCGTCGGCGGCGTGTCCCGACTTGCCGGCCTTCTTGAAGTGAGCGGCCGAGGCTCCCCGGTGCGTCGAGAACACCACGGCGTACTCGTGCGGCGTCTTGCGCGGGAGCTTGCCGTGCTGCTTGACGAAGTCGCGCTCGACCTGCTTCAGCAGCTTGTGATAGCCCTTGACGTCGGCGGCCTTCACATCCGGGTGCACGTGATAGGTCCAGCCACCGCGAACGCTACGCTCGTATCCCTCGATGGGTGTGGGATAGGGTCCGAGCTTCGAGCGGAGGGCATCGGCGACCCGGAACACGTTGTCGCGCTCGGCCTCCATCGCCGCCGCGCCGGCTTCGAGGGCGACGGTGAAGCCCCGCCCTCGGATGGAGCGGTACGTAAGAAGGCGGATGAGATCGCCCCCACCGCGATCGACGTCGACCTTCAGGTGGATGCGCGGCTCGCGCAGGACGGTGACGTCGCCGGCGGCCTTCTCCTTCCACTCGTCGGCCTTGTCTTCGTACGCCTGCTGGAGCGGCTCGGCCATCTTGGGCAGGTGCTGGACGAAGAAGACGATCTCGCCTTCGTGTCCCTCAATGGTCCCGCGCAGGACAATCGGGAAGTTGGCGTTCGCCGTCTTGGGATCGGCCTTCACCTTCCACGTCGGCGGTACCTCGACGATGACCTTCTCGTCCTTGCTGATGTGCTTGACCCAGGGGGTCGGGGCAGTCGCGGGAGCATCCTCGGCCCATGTCGGTGCCGAGGGCAGGAGCAGCAGCAGCGTCAGCAGGGACCAGGCTCGTGCGCGCATGCGCGACCTCCGCTTGTCGGAGGGTAGCGGGCGCTCGCACGGCGTGCCATGCGCGCGTCGCGGGGACCTTACGTGCGTCGCCTCATGGCGAGTGCGACGCCGGCCAGTCCTAGCCCAAGTAGGATGAACGTGCCAGGCTCGGGGATGGCGGGGCCTAGCTCGATCTCGACGAAGACGTCGAAGAACGAGTC
>JASJDY010000170.1 GCA_030065025.1 Planctomycetota bacterium | reverse complement strand
TGGATGTTCGCGTCAGGAGCCCACGTATCCAGGCAGGAGCCGAGATGCCCGATCGTTCCTTGGTGGCCAACGCCAGGCACGTAGGGGTAGATCCAACCGCCCGAGATCCGGATGTTGCTCGCCAGGCCGCCGCGCCACGAGAACCGGAAGCCGGCAGGGCACGGGTAGTTGTAGTACGGGTGGTCCCGGTTGGAGAGGCCCGCGTGGCGCGCGCCGTACTCCCAGTCCCACGCGCATAGCCACGGATGCTCGAACCCGCTGATCAGCTCGAAGTCGGCGTAGTCGTTCGCGATGCGCACGTCGACGAAGCCGAGCGCGTTCGGGGCGGTCCGGCACGTGAGCGTCGTGTCGCTTTGCACGACGACTTCCGTGGCCTCGCGGCCGCCGAACCAGACACGCGGCGTGCCGGGGTCGTACCTCGAGAAACCGCAGCCTTGGAGGGTCACCTGCTCGTAGCCCCACGCTGCGCCCGCGTCGGGTGAGATCGACAGGATCTTCAGCTGATAGTCCAGTTCGGCGAAAGTCGCCGTGACACCCTCGAGCGGGAACGTGCTGCCGTCGGGCAGGATGAGATCGACCGTGGCCGTCACGGGCCCCGTCGTCGGCAGGATCTGCGCCGCCTCGAGGACACCGCGGATGCAATCGCTGGCTTCGATGTACCCGGGGCCTTCGAGTGTGGCGGACGTACCCATGCGGAAGGGCGTACCGCTCGTCGCGGTCACGCGGATCGGACACGGATCACCGACGGGACCGAATCCCTGCCCCAGGATCATGAAGGGCTGCTGCGCCTCCGACTGGATCGTCCCGCCGGGCGAGAACATGGTCACGCCCATCTGCCCGGTGGGAGCGGCGAACGTGCTGCTCCCGCCTCCACACGCAGCCAGGAGGAGCACGCCGATGCAAAGGAGCCCGGTTGCCGTTGCTACGCGTGTACGCATGTCCACCTCCTGCGGTCTTGCCCGCCGTGAACACGCGTCCGCAAACAGTCCCCGCCAGGTCACCGCCGTCCGCCGGCGTGGCTCAGCACGCCTGACCTGGTCCAGTCACTAATGTCGGGATTCCCGCAAAGCGGGTGCCGGATCGCGATGCGCACCAATGCGCGACTCGGGCCGTTGCCGGTACCGCCGGACACCCTCGTTGCGCACTGCTTCGCTCCCCGCTGGGGCACCCGACCCAGCGCATGCTCGAAGTAGGGGCCGTGCCGCACGTCCTTCCGCAGCGCGTCCTGCCCCCGCCCTCTCGCCGGACGCTGGCCCCGAACTTGCGTGCCCTGACTCGGTGTTGTGCGTCGTGCGCCGCCGACGCACTGGTTGGGTGGTACTGCGGACGCCTCCCGGGAGGTGCCTGATGCGTGTTCTGGGTGTGGGTCTTCTTGCGCTGATCCTCGGCGCCGGGCTCGTCGCTGCGACCGCCTGTGGTGGAGGCGGCGGCGGCACGGGTGGCCTCGTGGTGGCCGACCCGTTCAACGGGGAGTACCACTTCGTGCAATACACGGGCAAGGCCGGCCCGCCCTACGCGGCCATGGGCGCGTGGGGTGATTTCACCTCCGACGGCACAGGAACGGTCACCGCCGGCACGTCGTGGTCCATCGAGAACGGCGTCCTGGACGGCCCCACACCCGGGAGTACGGTGCCCTACACCATGCTGCCCGGCAGGCGGATCGAGTGGCTCGTGTCCGGGTTCCCGCTGGTCGAGGGCGGGGTGTCCGCGAACGGCGAGCACGCGATCCTAGGCAGCGTGCTGACCACGATGGACCCGACCATTGTCCTGCTCACGAAGCCGCCTACGGGTATGGGCCTGGGGAGTCTCGTCGGCAACTACCACTACGCACAGCTCATCACGTCACCGACGGGCACGACGGACGCCACGTATTGGGGTCTCGCCAACTTCGACGGTGCGGGCAGCGTCGACCTGGTCCTCTACGGGAACATCGACGGCAGCCTGATCGGGCCGGCTGCCACGACGGAGAGCTACCTCGTGGCGCCGGACGGCACCGTGGGACTCTCGCTGGGCACGCAGCGCTTTGGCGGCGTGCTGCGTCAGGACGGCCAGGTCGCGTGGCTCGGCGGCAGCGTGACCGGCGGCGGGGTGACCACGATCGGCGTTCTGATCAAGTACAGCAGCGGGGCAACGCTGGGGACATTCAGCGGCGACTACCACATCGCGGGCATGTCCGTGAGCGATGACGTCGCTCCACCGATCAACTGGCAGTCGCTGACCGGCACGATCGACTCGTCCGGCACGGGGCAGTTCCGCATGACGAGCCTGACGACGCTCTCGGACAACGGCACGGTGAACACCGCGTCGAGCCCCGGTACGCCGACCCCCTATACCGTGGCGCCGAATGGCGGCATGACGATGCCCGGGGCCAACCTTGTCGGCGCCGTGGCGTCGGACGGCAGCGTGGCTGCGGTGGTCGGTGGCACGGCCGCCGGATCGCCCCACATCCTCTGGGTCATGATCCGCTGAGGCACCTCGGAGGAAGGTGGCCTCGGACCTGAAGGGACGGCCCCGGCCCATCCAGGCCTGCATTCGGTTCGGGGGGAGCCAGACGGGCGCCGATGGGCTACCATCCGCGGTTCGGCGCCGATCCGGGCGCCTGCCTGCGGATCCCGCTCCATGGACAAGATCGCCCTCGCCTTCTCCGGCGGCCTCGACACCTCCTTCCTCGCCATCTGGCTGCGCGAGCAGACCGGCGCCGAGGTCGTGACCGTCACCGTCGACACTGGCGGCTTCTCCGACGAGGAGCTGGCCGCGATCGCTACCCGGGCCGGAGAGCTCGGCATCCAGGACCACCGCGTGGTGGACGCCAAGGCCGACGTCTACGACCGCTACGTCAGCTACCTCATCAAGGGCAACTGCCTGCGCGGTGGCACGTACCCCGTCTCGGTCGGCGCCGAACGCACGGCGCAAGCCGAGGCCGTGGTGAACGTCGCGAAGGAGGTCGGCGCCGGCGCGGTGGCCCACGGCTCGACGCGCGCAGGCAACGACCAGATCCGCTTCGACGTGGCCATCCGGGCCCTGGCTCCCGACCTCGAGATCCACGCCCCCATCCGCGACCTCGGCTGGTCGCGCGAGCAGGAGTCCGCCTGGCTCGCCGAGCGCGGGATCGCCATCGACCCCAAGACGGTCGCCTATTCAGTCAACGAGGGCCTCTTCGGTACCACGATCGGCGGCAAGGAAACCCACGACCCCTGGCAGGTACCCCCAGAGGGCGTCTACGCAGCGACGGCCTCGCTGGACGACGCGCCGGAGGATGCCGAGGAGGTCGTCGTCGGATTCGAGCGCGGCCTGCCGATCTCGTTGGACGGCGAGGCGCTCCACGGCGTCGAGGTCATCCGGCGTCTCAACGTCATCGCGGGCAAGCACGGCGTCGGCCGCGGCATGCACCTCGGCGACACGATCCTCGGCGTCAAGGGCCGCCTCGCCTTCGAGGCGCCGGGTCCCCTCGTCGTCATCCAAGCGCACAGCGAACTCGAGAAGCTCGTGCAGACCCGCTGGCAGGCGTACTGGCGTCAGACGCTCGGCAGCTTCTACGGCAACCTGCTCCACGAAGGTCTGTACTTCGATCCGGTGATGCGCGACTTCGAGGCCTTCCTCGACAGCGTGAACGAGCGCGTGACGGGTGACGTGCGCGTGCGCCTCGAGCGCGGCACGTGCCGGGTCACGGGTACCCGCTCCCCCCACTCCCTGATGGCCCCCGACGTGGCCGTCTACGGCGAGGGCGCAGCAGGCTGGACCGGCGAGCAGGCCGACGGCTTCGCCCGGCTCTACGGGCTCGGCGCGGCGCTCGGGCATCGCGCTCGGGAGAGTGCACGCGGAGACGACGCATGAAGATCCGACCGCACAAGATCACGAGCGTCGTGAGTCGGCTCGAGCTGGGGCCCGAGGTGAGCTACGTACGGCGTATCGAGGCCGTCAGCGGCCAGGTGCTCGTCGTACGGGCGCTGGAGGAGAAGCGCGTCTACGACCAGGTCGAGCTGACGACCGGCCGCATGGCCCACGTCGGCAAGGGCGACGTCCTCGTCGGCGCGCTCGGACGTCGCGACGCGCTGCGCGGCTTCGTGGGCCGCATCCCCGAGCACATCCGCGCAGGCGACACCATCCAGCTGCTCAATCTCGGCGGCGTCCTCGGCGAGGCGGTGAGCGAGAACCGCGACGTCGGCCACTCGCTGCGCTGCGAGGTGCTGGGCATGGTCACCCGAGACGGGCAGGGCGTGAACATCGCCGACGTGGCCATCACCGACAACGACACGGAGACGCGCGTTCCGCCGGTGATCGTCGTGTCCGGTACCTGCATGAACAGCGGCAAGACGGTCGCTGCGTGCGAGATCATCGCCGGCCTGACACAGCGCGGCTACGCCGTCGGCGGCGCGAAGCTCACGGGCGTCGCCGCGGTGCGCGATCCGCTCAACATGCAGGACCACGGCGCCTTGAAGGTGCTGACGTTCCAGGACTGCGGCCTGCCGAGCACGGCCGGCATGGAAGACGTCGCACCGGTTGCCAAGCGCATCCTGCGCGCCGTCGAGCGCGAGACGGGCGAGGACCTCGATGTCGTCGTCGCGGAGATGGGCGACGGCATCATCGGGCAGTACGGCGTCGACACGATCCTGCGCGACCCCGAGTTCAAGTCGTGGATCCGTGCTCATGTGCTCACAGCGAACGACCTCGTCGCGGCCTGGGGCGGCGTGCGCTGGATGCGCGAGAACGACCTCGCCCTCGATGTGATCGCCGGACCAGCCACGGACAACCAGGTGGGCATGCGCTACGTCCGCGAAGAGCTGGGCGTCGGCGCCTCGAACGCACGCACCGATCCCCAGGGCTTCGTCACCCTCGTGGAGGAGGCGGCGTTCACGCGGAGCAAGGCGGGAGAGGCCTGAGCGTGCCTGGCCTCCACTTCGACTGGGGCGTCGCCCCCTACCTCGAGATGCACGAGCTGCAGCAGCGGCTCGTCATCGCGCGGGCGGAGAACCGCATCCCGAACGTGTTGCTCACGGGCGAACACCCCAACGTGATCACGCTGGGCCGCAAGACGCCCGACGGGGACGCCTACGACGAGCGCTTCGACGTCGTGAAGGTCGAGCGCGGCGGCGAGGCCACCTACCACGGCCCCGGCCAGATCGTCGCCTACCCGATCATCCACCTCACCCAGAGCCGCAAGGACCTGCACCGCTTCCAACGCGACCTCGAGGAGATCGGTATCCGGACCCTCGCGGACTTCGGGATCGACGGTGGGCGACGGGACGGCCTCACCGGCGTGTGGATCGGCAAGCGCAAGGTCCAGAGCCTCGGCATCGCGGTGCGCCGCTGGGTCACGTGGCACGGCCTCGCGCTCAACGTCGCCACGGACCTCGAGCCGTTTCGCACCTTCAACCCGTGCGGTCTCGACGGGCAGGTCATGATCTCGATGTCCGAGGCCGTCGGGCGTGAGCTCGACATCGGCGAGGTCAAGCAACGCCTCGTGGCGCATGCCTCCGACCTGCTGCCGGGCGGTCCGTTCGAAACGGGCGATCTGCCGAAACTCGACGACTGAGGCGCACGCCACCGCGGGGCCGTGGGTACCTTGAGCCCCCCAGCATCCGGAGACCCCCATGAGCACCGCCGTCCCGAAGATGCCGCTTCCGGTCCACATCCCGGACCGTGAGCCGATCGACCCGACGCTCGACCTCGAAGCCGAGATCGTGCGCCTCAAAGAAGAGCGCAACGCGATCATCCTGTCGCACTACTACCAGGACGGCGAGATGCAGGACATCGCCGACTTCGTCGGCGACAGCCTGGGGCTCTCGCAGCAGGCGAAGGGCACGGACGCCGACGTCATCGCCTTCTGCGGCGTGCACTTCATGGCCGAGACGGCCAAGATCCTGAACATGGGCAAGACCGTGGTCATGCCCGACACGGACGCCGGCTGCAGCCTCGCCGACCGCTGTCCGCCCGACGTGTTCGCGGAGTGGCTCGAGCAGTACCCCGATCACGTCGTCGTGAGCTACATCAACACCTCGGCCGCGATCAAGGCGCTCAGCGACATCATCTGCACCTCGACGAACGCCGTGCGCGTCGTGGAGTCGATCCCCGAGGACAAGAAGATCGTCTTCGCGCCCGACCGGCACCTCGGACGCTGGGTGATGCGGCAGACCGGCCGCGACATGGTCCTCTGGCCGGGCTTCTGCGTGGTGCACGAGCAGTTCACCGCACGTAAGCTGCTGAAACTGAAGCGTCAGTACCCGGATGCGCACCTCATCGCGCACCCCGAGTGCGAGCAGAGCGTGCTCGACATGGCGGACTACATCGGCTCGACGAACCAGCTCATCAACTACGTCGTCAAGACGACGGACGTAGGCGAGTTCATCGTCGCCACCGAGATGGGCGTGATGCACCAGATGCGCAAGCAGCGTCCGGGCGTCAAGGTGATCGGCGCCGAGCCCGACTCGGGCTGCGAGTGCGCGGTGTGCCCGTACATGCGCCTCAACACGATGGAGAAGCTCTACCTCGCGCTGCGCGACCTGCAGCCCGAGATCACGGTCCCGCAGGACATTGCCGAGCGCGCGCTGCTCCCCGTCGAGCGCATGCTGGCGCTGGGCTAGCGGAGCAGGCTAGGTAGCCGTCTCTTCGGGCCGCCAGGCAACCGCGCGACAGTCGCGACAGATGCCGTGGGAGACCGGTGCGCCGTAGCCGCCGGGCAGGAAGTGCGCGATGGGCAGCCAGCGCCCGTTCGTCACGGCGACGCGGCTGCACCAAGCGCAGATGCGGATGTAGCCGTCCTCGCGCGGCCCGGTCTCGTGGAACAGCAGCGGCGCGCCGCGCGGGTCGTCCGTGAGCTCGGTGACGCGCTGGATCAAGGCCTGCTGCTCGCGCTGATAAGCCACGCGCAGCTCGGCGATCCAGGCGACGTCGTGGGCCGGCAAGGCACACAGCTCGGGCATGCGGCGGGCGGCCGCATCGAGCTCGGCGATGCAGCGCAACACGCCCGTGCCGGCCAGGTCGAGGGCTCGCCGGGCCGCCTCGGCGTAGGCCGGATCGCCGGCGAGCACGCCGGCGAGATCCGCGGTGAGGGTGATGCTCAGATCGCCGGCCCCCGTCTCGTGGACCAGCGCCTCCATCGGCTCGAGGAGGTCCGCCGCCCGCTGCCGCGCTTCGTCCAGGCGCCCGGCCTCCTTCAGATGATGGAAGCTCTGATAGGCGACGTAGACGCGGTCCATCAGGGACAGGTCCGGGCCGGCCTCGGCCTCCCGCAGCACCTCGAACGCCCCCTCCCGGTCCCCGCTGGCAGCCAGGAGATCGGCCTGCATCGCCGCGGAGAGAGATCGGGTCCTGGGGTCCTCGGCGTCCCCATGGATGCGCTGGAAGTCGGCCACCAAGGTCTCGGCAGCCGCCAGATCCTGGTCGTGGAGTGCGAGATACACGCGCGGCCAGAGGAACAGCTCCCGCGCGCCTTCCTGCTCCTCGGGAGGGAAGGACTCGATGCGATCCGCGAAGGCCTGCAGGGCCTCTCGCAGCACGGACCAGAGATCGAGAGCAGCGTAGCTGCCGCACAGATTCGCCCCGTGCCGGGCCGTGAGGAGCCTCAAGCCGAGCGCTTCGGAGATCTCCTGCCCCCGACGCCAGAGCAGGATCGCCTCGAAGCGTCTGCCCTGCACCGCGTAGAGCGAACCGAGGTTGCCGCACACGCGGCTCTCGATCTCGGTCCCGACGCCGCGGAGCAGGCGCAGGGCTTCCTCGAGCATCCGCGATGCCCCGGGGAAGTCACCCGCAACGGCTTTCTCCCCACCAAGCGCCGCGAGCCGCTCTGCTTCTGCCCTCGAGTCGGCCACCGGGATCGAACCTACGTACGCTCGCTCGCGACGGTCAGGTCTTCCCCGCCCAGCGCCTCACGCTGAGACACCGGCAGACGGATCGGGCGCTTCGCGCTTCGTGGAGCTA